>JAJZOZ010000005.1 GCA_021811405.1 bacterium
GTGATGAGCATCTTCATGCCGATATTCCAGCTGTCGCAGATCGGCGCGGGCTGACGCGGGAGGGGGAGGACATATGAACGGTAACCGGAAGGGATTCACCCTGATCGAGCTGGTCGTGGTGGTGATGATCATGGGCATACTGGCCTCCATAGGCGTGCCGTACTACTACAAGACCGTGGAGACCTCCAAGGCCACCGACTCCGTGGCTATCGGGCATATGCTCGCCAACGCCTACCGGATGTTCCAGCTGGACAACCCGAGCACCAATTTGAGCGGGCAGGTGACCAATACCTGCAACGGCGGGTCCTGCTCCACGGGCGACACCTCGGCCTGCAGGCTGGTCAGGTGCAACTATATCGCCAGGCAGGACTGGGGGGCTTCCGCGTACAACTTCTTCGTGGGTTCCGGCAACTGCGGGGGCACCAACCTGGCCTGCACGCGCCGCGGCAGCGGCGCCAGCGCCAATTACTCGGGGTGGGGCTACAACTTCACCAATACCGGCGGCTGTTCGCCGCTGGGCTCCTCGCCCGACTGCCCGAAGTTCTGACGATATGAAACCGCGCGGAAGGCCCGGCCAGACCCTCGTAGAGGTGACGATGGCCACGATGATAGCGGCCGTGACCACCACGGCCATCTTCTCCGTGGTCCTGTCCGGCTTCGTCTCCAGCGCCAAGGCCGACAAGCGCGACGCCGCCGCGATGGCCATGCGCCACGCGCAGGAAGTGCTGAAGAGCTACGTCAGCGTGGACCCCGGCAACGCGTCCTTCGTGCCGAATTCCGGGCGCTGGTCGGCCGAGAACCCGCCCACGGCCTGGGCGCTGGCCCCCGGCCCGCACTATATCTCGTCGTTGGTGGCCTCCCCGAACCCGCTTTCCCCTGCCGGCGTCGCGGCCGCCACGTTCCAGTACACGGTCACTAACGTCGACTGCGGCTTCGGCGCCGGGGCCGGGGCCTGCAAGCAGGTGGTGTTCAGCCTGACTTATGCGGACTGATTTATGAAGCACCGTACGGGGTTCACGCTGGTAGAGCTGATGATAGCCGTGTTCATATTCGGCTACATAGCGGCGTCGCTTTCCACCATCTACTCCACCAGCCACAGCTACCTGTTCCAGAACTACCGGAACAACATCATCAAGACCGGCGTGCTGCTCTCCATGCGAGCCATCCAGAACAACCTGCCGGCCGCCACCAGGGTGGACGCTCCGGCCGCCGGGGCCGCCGGCAGCGTGCTGGCCTTCGCGGTCAACGTGGACAAGGTCACCTCCTGCTACCCGGTAAACTCGCTGGCCACTACCTCCTGGCATTACTTCTGCCTGGCCAACGACGCCTCCACCCCGGGATACCGCTCCCTCTACTACCACACCGGCACCCTGGCCGGCGGCACTCCCTGCGGCAGCGCCGCTGCCACGATCTGGAACGGCGCCTACCCGGTCCCCACCTGCGGGGCCGCGCTGGCGGGCCAGACCGTCACCAAACTGATGCAGTACGCGGACACCTCCGCGGGCTACGTCTTCTCCCGCAGGGCCTCGGAGGGGATAGACGATAACGGCAGCGTAAGGGTGCTCCTGCGCTCCAGGTGGGACGCGGCGGCCCGCGGAATGGGGCGGATACAACGTAACGTGGACTTCAACATGAACACCGTGATCCGTTCCAATTCCCCGCAGTAGGGCGCCTTGCCGACGGCGCTTTTCTCTGCTAGACTATAATTTATGAAACCGCGCCGGCGCAGAGGCATGGTCATGCTGCAGACCCTGGTCATGTCCGTGATCCTTTCCATGATCGCGGCCATGGTCATGAAATGGGTGCTGTCCCGCTACGTCCTCGCGGCCAGGAACTACCGGGCCAACGAGGCGGCGGCCAGGGTGAAAGGCATAACCTCCAGCAAGATGTCCAATTTCTGGAACTACGCGAATCTCTCCGCCATACCCACTTCCGACTCCGTCACGGTGGACGGGAAGACGGTCAGCTATTCCCGCACCGGCCTCATGGGGCCGGGCACCATGCGGTTCACCGTCACCCTCGACGAAGAACAGTAGCCCGCGGGAACCGCATGCTCCACGCCCTGCTTCTCCCGGCCCTGCTGTCCCTGCCCGCGGCCGCCGGGGACGGGGCTCCCGCCGCCATCGCCTGGCACAAGAAGGTCTCCCCGCATTTCATAGTCTTCCACGAATCGGCCTGGTCCCCCAACTCCACGTCGCTGGAGCTGGAGCGCATGTACGCCGCCATGCGCCTGAACCTGGCCATGTTCGCCCCGTGGATGGTCAAGGAGAAGACCAAGGTCTACATCTATTCCTCCCAGCAGTCCTACCTGGCGGGGGAGTTCGCGCCGCCGCGCTGGTCCAAGGGGCTGGCCTTCGTCTCGAAGAAGACCATTGTGGTCTACGACCCGGAGGACCAGGGCAAGCTGAAAGCGGTGATAGCCCACGAGCTGACCCACCTGTATTTCGAGGGCTACTTCGCCGAGAAGCTGAAGTACCCGCCGCAGTGGCTCAACGAGGGCCTGGCCGTCTACATGGAGGAATCCGTCTTCCCGGACGGGGGCGCCTGGAGCCGCGCGCTGGCCTATTTCCCGCGGGAGCGCCGCATCCCTTTCGACAGTTTCTTCGCCACCAGCCTCGACGGCATCACCGGGGATTCCCGGATAGCAGACTGGTACCTGCAGTCCTACGGCGTGGTGATGTACCTCTATCAGCCGCACAAGCGGGTGCAGTTCAAGGCCTTCTGCGACGAGGTGCGGGACGGGGAGACCGTGGATATGGCGCTCTGGAAGAACTACAGGGCCAGGGAGGGGGACGACTTCGGGGCCAAGTGGACCGCCTGGCTGGACTCCTGGACGGCCCCGTCAAAAGGCGGCCTCCAGCCGCGGGGGCCTTCGGCCAGCTTCAACTTCAAGCCGGTGCAGCTCTCGTCCTTCACTTTCACCGAATTCGGGAAGAAACGTTAGCCCCGGCCGCGCGCCGCGCGCCGGGCCGGCCTGGCGCCTTCCAGGTGCTCGCGCAGGTAATGCCCGGTGTGGGAACCTTTCGCCGACAGGGCGCCCGCCACCGGGCCGGCATAGACCAGTCCCCCGCCGGCGTCCCCGCCTTCAGGCCCCAGCTCCAGCAGCCAGTCGGAGGCGGCTATCACGTCCATGTTGTGCTCTATGACCAGCACGGTGTTCCCGGCGTCGGTCAGCCGGTGCAGGACCTTCAGCAGCTTCTCCACGTCGGCGAAGTGCAGGCCGGTGGTGGGCTCGTCCAGGATGTAGAGGGTGCGCCCGGTGGCCCGGCGGGAGAGCTGCTCCGCCAGCTTCAGACGCTGGGCCTCGCCGCCGGAAAGCGTCGTCGCGCTCTGGCCCAGCTTCAGGTAGTCCAGTCCCACGTCGCTCATCGTGGCGAGGATGCGGGCTATCTTCGGGATGTCGGCGAACAGGTCCCTCGCCTCCACCACCGACAGCTCCAGCACGTCGGAGATGCTCTTCCCCTTGAACTTCACCTGCAGGGTGTCGTCGTTGAAACGCCTGCCGCCGCACTCGTCGCATTTCACGTAGACGTCGGGCAGGAACTGCATCTGGATCTTTATCGTGCCGTCGCCCTGGCAGGCCTCGCAGCGGCCTCCCTTCACGTTGAACGAGAAGCGCCCGGGCTCGTAGCCGCGGCGCTTGGCCTCCGGCAGTTCGGCGAAGAGGTCCCGGATATGGTTGAAGACCCCGCTGTAGGTGGAGGGGTTCGAGCGCGGGGTGCGGCCTATGGGGGACTGGTCCACTATGATGACCTTGTCTATCTGGGAGGCTCCCTTCATGGAGCGGAAGGCGCCCGGGACCTCCTTGGACTTGTACAGTTCCCGCGCGAGGGCCTTGTAGACTATCTCGTAGAGCAGCGTGGATTTGCCGGAGCCGGAGACGCCGCAGATGCTGACGAAGAGGCCCAGCGGGATCTTCACGTCGATGTTCTTCAGGTTGAACTGCGCCGCGCCGGTGAATTCCAGCCAGCGCCCGGAATGTTCGCGCGGGGCGCGGCGGACGATGGCGGACCGCTCGCCGCTCAGGAAAGGGCCTGTGACGGAGCGGGGGGAGCGGGCGATCTCCTCCGGCGTGCCCTGCGCCACTATCTCGCCGCCGTAGAGGCCCGCGCCCGGGCCCAGGTCTATCACGTGGTCCGCGCCGCGGATGACGGCCTCGTCGTGCTCCACCACGAGCAGGGTGTTGCCGATGTCGCGCAGGGACTTGAGGGTGCCGATCAGCCGGGCGTTGTCGCGCTGGTGCAGGCCTATGGTCGGCTCGTCGAGCACGTACAGCACGCCGGTCAGGCCGGAGCCTATCTGCGTGGCCAGCTGTATGCGCTGGGCCTCGCCGCCGGAGAGGGTCTCCGAGCGGCGGTCGAGCGAGATGTAGCCCAGCCCGACGTTGTTGAGGAACGTCAGCCGGGAATTGATCTCCTTCAGGATCAGCCGGGCTATGGTCTTCTCCTTGTCGGTGAGGTCCAGCGAGGACATGAAGCCTTTGGCGGCCGAGATGGAAAGGGCCGAGGCCTGTGCTATGTTCCTGCCGCCCACCAGCACGCTCAGGGCCTCCGGCTTCAGGCGCAGGCCGGCGCAGTCGGGGCAGACCGTCTCCCGCATGAACTTGGAGTAGATTTCCTCCTTGACGAAGTCTGACTCGCTCTCGGCGTGGCGGCGCTTCAGGTTGGTGACCACGCCCTCGAAATCCCCGGCGCCGTTGAGCAGCAGGTTCCTGTGGGCCTTTGGAAGGTCCTTCCAGGGCGTGTCCAGGTCTATGCCGTTCCCGGAGGCCGCGTTCTGCAGCATCTCGGCGTAGTAGCCGGACCAGGAGCCCTTCCAGCGGTGGGTGCGGGTGGTCACCGGGTTGGCCCAGGCCTCCAGCGCCCCGTCGTTGACCGACTTGGACTTGTCCGGCACCACCAGGTCAGGGTCTATCTCTATCTTGATGCCCAGGCCGCCGCAGCCGGCGCAGGCGCCGTGGGGGGAGTTGAAGGAGAAGAGCCTGGGCTCCAGCTCCGGGAAGCTGATGCCGCAGGAGGGGCAGGCGTTCTTCTCGCTGTAGAGGTCGCCGGGCTTGCCGGGCTCCTCGGCCGCCAGCAGGCCCCGGCCCTGCTCCAGGGCCAGCGCCACGGCCTCGCTCAGGCGCTCCCGGTCCTCCGCGGAGGCGGTGAACTCGTCGACGAACAGGTCTATGTCGTGCTTCACGTAGCGCTTCAGGTCCGGCGGGCTGTCCAGCGGGTACAGCCTGCCGTCCACCCTGGCCTTCGTGAAGCCCGACTTCTTGAGCCGGGCGAACAGCTCCTCGTAGGTGCCGCTGCGGCCGCGCACCAGCGGGGCGAGTATCCGGACCTTCCGGCCGGCATACTTGGCGGCCAGCTCCGCGGTTATCCCCTGCGCGGACCAGGCCTTGATCGGCTTGTGGCAGGAGGGGCAGAACGGGCGGCCGGCCTTGGCGTAGAGCAGGCGCAGGTAGTCGTAGATCTCGGTCACCGTGCCCACGGTGGAGCGCGGGTTCTTGGAGGGGGAATGCTGCTGTATGGCTATGGCCGGGGAAAGGCCCTCTATGGAATCCACGTCCGGCTTGTCCATCTGCTCCAGGAACTGGCGGGCGTAGGCCGAGAGGGACTCCACGTAGCGGCGCTGGCCCTCCGCGTAGATGGTGTCGAAGGCCAGCGTGGATTTGCCGGAGCCGGAGAGGCCGGTTATCACCACCAGCCTGTTCTTGGGTATCTCCAGGCTCAGGTTGCGCAGGTTGTGCGAGCGCGCGCCGCTGATTATTATCTTGTCCATACTCGTGTGCCGGTGAGCCTGTCGTCTTTCTCCGGGACAGGGTCAGAAAAACCGCCCCGGAAGCCGAGGCTTGCGCAAGCGCCGAGGCTGAGGGCCGGAAGCGCGCGCACGGTGTGCGCGACGCTGTTCTTTATGGCCCTGCCGCGGAGAAAGGCCGCTGGTATATCTGTCGGCGACGGTAGGCTTCAGGAATCGGCGCGAGGGGGCGGGGTAGTCCACGGTGTAGTGCAGGCCGCGGCTTTCCTTGCGCGAGCGCGCGGAGCGGATGATGACCTCCGCGAGGCACGCGATGTTCCTGAGCTCCAGCAGGTCGCGCGTAGGGAGGAAATCCCAGTAATACTTTATGATCTCGCCGGAGATCAGCTCCATGCGCGCCGCGGCCCTGGCCAGGCGCTTGTCGCTGCGGACTATGCCCACGTAGTTCCACATCAGCGTGCGGATCTCGTCCCAGTTGTGCTTGATGACCACGGCCTCGTCGGAGGGGCGCGCGTTGCCGGTGGTCCAGTGCGCCGGCTTCTCGCCCGCCGGCAGCGGCCGGTGCTCCGCGGCGGCGGCCGCGGCCGCCCTGTGCGCGAAGACGCAGGCCTCCAGCAGCGAGTTGGAGGCCAGGCGGTTGGCGCCGTGCAGCCCGGTATGGGAGACCTCGCCGATGGCGAAGAGGCCGGGCATCGCGGTGCGGCCGCGGTCGTCCACCCCCACGCCGCCGCAGAAGAAATGGGCCGCCGGGACCACCGGGATGGGGGCCCGGGTGATGTCTATGCCCAGGCTCAGGCACTTGGCGTGGATGGTGGGGAAGCGCTTTTTGAGGAAAGCGGCCTTAAGATGCGTCATGTCGAGGAAGACGCAGTCCTCCCCGGTGCGCTTGAGTTCGGAGTCTATCGCCCTGGCCACTATGTCGCGGGGGGCCAGCTCGCGGTGGCGCGAGTACCCGGCCATGAAGGCCTTGCCGTCGGCCCCGCGCAGTATCCCGCCTTCGCCGCGCAGCGCCTCGGAGATCAGGAAGGACTTGGCCTGCGGGTGGAAGAGGCAGGTGGGGTGGAACTGGACGAACTCCATGTTGACCAGCGGCAGGCCGGCCCGATAGGCCATGGCCATACCGTCCCCGGTGGTCACGTCGGGGTTGGAGGTGTAGAGGTACACCTTGCCCGCCCCGCCGGAGGCCAGCACGGTGGTACCGGCGAGGAAGCTGTGCACCCTGCCGGTGGCCTGCTCGAGGGCGTAGACGCCGAGGCAGCGGTTGGCCCCGGGCCTGGTCTTGGCCGGCCGGTGGCGGAGTATCAGGTCCACCGCGTGGAAATAGGGGAAGAAGGAGACGTTCCTCTCCGAGAGGCAGGCCTGCAGCAGCGCGCGCTCCATCTCCCGGCCGGTGGCGTCGGCGGCGTGCAGGATGCGGCGCCGGGAGTGCCCGCCCTCCAGGCCCAGCTCGAAGCCGGTCCCTTTCTTCGTGAACCTGGTCCCGAGGTCCACCAGCTCGCGTATCCGGGCCGGGGCCTCGCTTATGGTCATCCTTACTATTTCCGGGTCGGAAAGGCCGGCCCCGGTGCGCAGGGTGTCCGCGGCGTGCAGCGCGAAGCTGTCCTTCGGGTCGGTGACCGCGGCTATGCCGCCCTGGGCGAGGGCGCTGTTGGAGGTTTCCGGGGCCCGCTTGGTGATCACGGCCACCCGGCCGGACGCGGCCAGCTTAAGCGCGGCCGAAAGTCCGGCGGCCCCGCTCCCCACTACGATATAGTCGAATTTCAGCGCAGACATGTTCCCCGCCAGAACGGCGGCCTTTTCTTCGGCCGCCATAAAAAGATAAACTAATTTTATCAAATTATGAAAGAGCAGGTTTCCGCCAGGAAAAAGCTGGCACTCTACGCCCCCGTAGCCCTGTCCGTGGGGATCCTCGCCTGGCTGGTCTACCCCAACCTGGGGGCGATGGCCCACACGCTGCGCAACTCCAACCCGTGGTGGCTGCTGCTCTCCGTCTTCTTCTCCGTCTGCAGCTACACGCTGATGGGCTTCTCCCTGTGGGAGGTGCTGCGGATCCTGGGCATCAGCCTGCCTTTCCTGGAAGTGGCCGGCATAGCCTTCGTCTCCACCACGGTGAACTACTTCGTCTCCTCCGGCGGCATCAGCGGCTTCGCCACCAGGGCGCACCTGCTGGGCAAGCGCCGCGTCCCGTACGGAGCCAGCGTGACCTCGTCCGTGGTCATCACGGTGCTGATCTACCTGGCGCTGGCCTTCATAGTGGTGCAGGGCGCCGTGCTGCAGTTCCTGCACACCCCGGACGTGCACCGCAACACCACGGCCGCGATCGTAGGGGTGGTCGCCGTCCTGGCCTTCGCCTTCACGCTGACGCTCCTCTTCTTCCACCACGAGCTGCGCACCGTCTGGGGCCGCAAGCTTTTCCTGGCCGTCAACCGCGTCATCTATCTCTTCTCGCGGCGCGAGATCCCGCGGGAGAACTTCGACAAGTTCGAGGCGCAGCTGGACGAGGGCATCCGCGCGATAGAGGTGCGCCGCTTCGAGCTTTCCAAGGTGCTGGCCTACGTCTTCGCGGACTGGTTCAGCAACATCCTGATACTCTACTTCGCGTTCAGGGCCGTCGGGGTCTCGCTGGGCCCCAGCACCCTTGTCGCGGGCTTCGCTTTCGGCATGCTGATGACCATCATCCCAATACTGCCCGGAGGCCTCGGGGCGATGGAGGCCGCGATGACCGCCGCTTTCTCCGGCATGGGCGTGCCCGTGGCCGAGGCGCTCACCGCCAGCCTGATGTTCCGCCTGTTCTACTACCTGCTGCCGGCTTTCGCGAGCATCTTCATCTACTGGGCCCTGCACGCCACCGAGCCGCCTTCGACCGAGGATCATTCCAGGCACGGCAGGGGGAAGAGATGATAGAGAAGTTCGGCGGCGCCGCCCCGGAGCTGGAAGCCTCCGCCTGGGTGCACAGGTCGGCCCAGGTGATAGGCCGGGTGAAAATCGGGGCGGATGCCTCCGTATGGCCCGGCGCGGTGGTCCGCGGCGACGTGGACAGGATAGAGATAGGCCGCGGCGCC
This sequence comes from bacterium, assembly GCA_021811405.1. GTDB lineage: Bacteria > Elusimicrobiota > Elusimicrobia > Elusimicrobiales > UBA9959 > UBA9959. The sequence goes on from JAJZOZ010000005.1 coordinate 8,808, forward strand.
AACGTCCAGGACCTGGCGGTCCTGCACCCCAATACCGGCAGCCCCGTGCTCGTGGGAGAGGGCGTGACCGTGGGGCACTCCGCCATAGTGCACGGCTCGGCGGTCGGCGGCCACTCGCTGATAGGCATGGGCGCGGTGCTGATGGAATGCGAGATAGGCGAATACTGCCTGGTCGCAGCCGGCTCCCTGGTTACGCCCGGCACGAAGATCCCTCCGCGCAGCATGGTCATGGGCGCCCCCGCGAAGGTGCGCCGCCGGCTCACGGATGAGGAATGCGAAGGGCTCAGAAAGTCGGAGCTTACCTATATCCGGCTCGCGGCGAAGTACCGGGAGGGGGGCGGATGACGCAGCGCAAGATAGTGATGATAGAGGACAGCAAGGCGGCGTCCGGCGTGCTGAAGGAAGTGCTCGCCGCGGAGGGCTATAACGTCCTCCACGCCACCGACGGCGTTTCCGGCCTGGCGCTGGCGCGCCGGGAGAAGCCCGACCTGATACTGCTCGACCTGCTGCTCCCCAAGCTCAACGGCTACGACGTCTGCAACGCGCTGATGCGCGACAACATGATGCGCCATACCCCTGTCCTGATAATCTCCACGCTGGACACTCCGGAGAGCATAGAGAAGGCCAAACAATGCGGCGCTCGAAACTTCATGAAAAAGCCGTACAACCTGGACGACCTGCTCCGGGAGATAAAACGGCTGCTCCCCAAGGACTGATAAGGCGCGTTTACGCCCGCCTGCTGGCGGCCTTCGGTCCCCAGGGCTGGTGGCCTGTCACCCCCGCGGGCAGGGGCGCCCCCGTCTACCTGCCGGGCTTTTACGGGTCCCTGACCGGGCGGGCGATGTTCGAGATCTGCGCCGGGGCCTTCCTCACCCAGAACACCGCGTGGACCAACGTGGAGAAGGCTCTGGCGGCCCTGCACGGGGCCGGCCTGCTGGGCCCGCGGGAGATGGCCTCCTGTCCGCTGCCGCGGCTGGAGCGGGCCATACGCAGCAGCGGTTATTTCAGGCAGAAAGCCCGCCGGTTAAGGGAGTTCTGCCGCCGCGTCCTTCGGGACCATCCGGAGGGGATGGAGAAGTGGTTCGCGCGCGCCGACGCGCCCGGGCTGAGGGCGGAGCTGCTCTCGTACAGGGGCGTGGGCCCGGAAACCGCCGATTCCATGGTACTCTACGCCGCGGGGAAGCCCTCCTTCGTGATAGACGCCTATACGCGGCGCATCGGCGGGCGGGCCGGGCTGGCGCGGGGCCTCTCGTACGACGGCTGGAAGGCCCTGTTCGAGGCGGCGCTGCCGCCCGACGTAAAAGTGTATAATGAGTATCACGCCCTCCTGGTGAAGCTGGGCAAGGACTTCTGCAAAAAAGGAAGCCCCTCGTGCGGGCGGTGCCCGCTGGGCCGCATATGCGGGAAGCTTATTGAATCCCGCGGCCCGGGCCGGTGATGTTGTACGGTTCTATACAATAGATCTATGGAAAAGATAGAAAAATTACTCGATAACGGTGAATTCGCCAGGGCGCTGACGGCGCTGAAACGCGCCGCGGCCGGACCGGGGCGGGCCCGGACGCTTTTCATGAAGGGCGAGGCTCTGCGCGGGCTGGGCCTGTTCGCTGCGGCGCTGAAGGAATACGCCGCTTCGAAGAAGGCGGGCAAAGGCGACGAGGAGCTGCTGTCGGAGGCGCTCTTGGGCGAGGCGCGCTGCTTCAGGGCCCTCGGTAACGAAAAGGGCGCCTTCTCTTCCGCCAAAAGGGCGCTGGTCCTTTCCCGCAAGCTGGGGATCTCCGGGGAGGACGCCAGGCTGGAGTGGGCACTGGCGCTGCGGCTGACGGGCCGGTTGACCGAGGCCGCGAAGCTGCTGGAAGGGCTTTATAAAGGTTATAAGAAGAGCGCGGACCTGTCCGGCCAGGCTTTCGCCTTGTGGGCGCTCGGCGGGCTGTACAGGCTGCAGGGGCGCTACGGTGAAGGCATAGCGGCTTTCGAGGGCTCGCTGAAGGCGGCCGGCAAGGATGGCGACGAGGCCGCGGCCGGCTACGCCCTGTTCGGCCTCGGCGGCATCCTGCGCGTCGCCGGACACATGGGCCGGGCGCTCGACTGCTATGTCAGGGCGCGCAGGCTCTTCGCCCGGACGGACGACGCTTTCGCCAAGGCCTACGCGGAATGCGGCACCTCTAACGTGCTGCGCCAGCTGGGACGCCTGGAGGAAGCCTACGCGGGCTATGCGCGCGCGCACAAGCTCTACTCGGCCCTGTCGGACTGGGCGGACCTGGGCTTCGTGGAATGGGGGATGGGGGAGATAAACAGGAAGAACGGTGACTTCGGCGCCGCGCTGAAGAACTACCGCGAGGCGGCCAGGCTGTTCAAAGGCCGCTCCGAGCCGCGCGGCGAGGCGCTTACCCTGCTCTCGCTGGCCCAGCTCTATTACCTTACCGGCGAAACCTCGCGCGCCGAGGGTCAGCACGCCGCCGCGATGAAGCACATCCGCCGCCACGGCCTGCACACCCACCTGGAAACGTTCACCTGAGTACAGGCCAGCAAGTTCGCAAGTCCTGTCGAGGTTCTTGCCTCGGCAGGCACGCGGTCGCGAACACCGTGCCCGCCCCTCGTCAAACTGCGGTGTCGCTTCGCTCCACTCAGTCGTCGCGCTTACGCGAGCTCCTCCCTCCGCGACGGCCTTCGAGGCAGAACCCTCGCCACCCGCTCCTGGTATTTTGCCCGCCGCATGGAAGCGATCGCTAAGTGTAAGTAGTTATCAGGATCGGAGGGGAGACCGCGGGGCCAGGTTAGCAAAACCTTCGTGAGGGCGAGGCTTGCGTAGCGCCGCGTGGAGCGAAGCGACACTTTCTTGCCCGAATGATGAGCGAGGGCACGGTGTGTCCCGGATGGAGCGACAGCGACAGGTCCCCGCGCGTTTTGCGTTCTGGCCCCGCGGTAGGCCCCGCCTCCGCATCCCGCGGTTTATCGAATGCGGTTTACAGCTTGAAGTCCCAGCCGAGGTAGAGCTCGCGGGCCTTGGGGTCGTTGAGCAGCTTGTTCGCGTCGCCGTCTATCAGGATCTGCCCGCCGTAGATCAGGTAGGAACGGTCCGTGATGGAGAGCGTCTCGCGCACGTTGTGGTCCGTGATCAGCACGCCTATGCCCTTGTCCTTGAGGTGGGTGATGATCTTCTTGAGGTCGCTGACGGTGATGGGGTCTATGCCCACGAAGGGTTCGTCGAGCAGGATGATCCTGGGGTCGTTTATCATCACCCTTGCCACCTCGAGGCGGCGCTTCTCGCCGCCGGACAGAGTCCAGGCCTTCTGCGCCCGGAGCTTCAGCAGGCCGAACTCGCCCAGCAGCGCTTCCACCCGGGCCATCATGGCCCGGCGGTCCGGAGTGGTGCGCTCCAGTATGGCCACCAGGTTCTCCTCTACCGTGAGGCCCCTGAACACCGTGGGCTCCTGGGCCAGGTAGCCTATCCCGCCGCGGGCCCGGGCGTACATGGGTTCCCTCGTGGCGTCGCGCCCGTCGAGGAATACCTGCCCGGAGTCCGGTTCCAGGAAGCCTACCAGCATATGGAAAGTGGTCGTCTTGCCGGCGCCGTTGGGGCCCAGCAGGCCGCAGACCTCGCCCGAGGAGATGCTGAGCGAGATGCCGTTGACCACCTTGCGGCGGCTGAAAGATTTCTCCAGCAGGCTGCATTCGAGTTTCATTTGCGCTCCGCGGCGGCCGGCGGCGGGGTATCCTTCACCCAGCCGGACACCTTGTCGTAGAACTTTATGTCTCTGCTGTCCTTGAAGAACTTTATCCTCTCGGCGTTGATCGCGAAATCGTACCCCTGGCGGTTGCCGATGGCGGCGGGCCTGTCCCTGTACATCAGGAAGGTGCCCTCCCTGTTGTCGTAGAGCCCGGCGCCCGAGTACATGTCCAGGTTGTCCGTGGAGAGGGAGAAGAAATCGCCGAAGGTTATCAGCCCTTTCTTGTTCTCGGCGAGCGCCGCGCCGGATTTCCCGCGCAGCACCCTCCCGTCCGGCCCCGTATATTTCATGTCTATCGGCGCCGTACCGCGCTTCAGCCTCGCTTCTTCCTTCGCCTCCAGGTAGAAGGCCTGGTCGCTGTTGACCTCCACCAGCGACTTGTCGTCGAAGCGCCGGAGCATGTAGACCGAACCCCGCATGTCCCAGGCCTGGGCGGGCCTGTTGTAGCGCGCGTTGTCGGCCTTCAGCGTGTACTTGGGATTGCGGAAGGAGACGTTGCCTTCGAAGATCTCCAGGTCCCTGGCCCGGTCCATCTTCCACTTGTCGCTCTTTACGACCGAGCCCCGCAGGAAGTCGTCCGCGGCCCTCAGCGGGCCGGAGGCGGCGAGCAGCAGCGACAGCAGCAATAGCCTCATTCCTTGGCCAGCCTCGTTTCCTGGTGCTGGATCTCTATCTCGGAGAGGTCCGGGTTGGCCGTGAAGCCGCGGCCCTGTATCACCGTCTTCCCCTTGTAGATCGTCAGCGGCTCCTCGGTCCAGATCTTCCCGCGGGCCGAGCTGTAGTAGAGCCTGGAGGTGGCCAGGCGCATGCCGTCCCTGCGGGAGTCCACCTCCACCTCGTCGCTCAGCACGGCGGACCTCTCCTGCATCTTGAGCGAGCCAGTGCGGGAGGTTATGGCGGAGGAGACCTTGCCCGCCTCGTAGAACTTCAGGCGCGGAGAGGTGAAGGTCATGACGGCGTTCTTCTCGTCCATCCGCCCCTTGGCGGCCTCCAGGCTCCAGCGGGCCCCGTCCGGGGAGGTCTCGGCCATGGTGAATCTCTCCAGCAGGCTACCCCCGGGAGCGCCGTGCCGGCGGCGCCGCCGCCGCAGCCGGCCGCAAGGAGCAGGAAAAGGGGCAGTATTTTCCTCAACCCAGGCCTTCCTTCAGCAGGTCCCGTTCGTCTATGATGCCTACCGGCCGCCCCGTGCGGGCGTCGGTGACCGGCAGGTTGTCTATCTTGCGCTCGGAGATCAGCCGCGCGGCCTCCATGGCCGGGGTTTCCGGGTGCACGGTGAGCGGCCCGCGGGTCATGACGGCCCTGACGGGCACGGAGAGGTCCTGCAGGCCCTCCTGCAGGCGGCGGCGGAGGTCGCCGTCGGTGAAGTAGCCGGTCAGCCGGCCGCGGGGGCCGGTCACGGAGACCGCGCCGGCCCGGGTATCGGTCATGGCGCGCAGGGCCTTCGCGATGGTGTCGGATTCCCGGACCACCGGGTTCTCCGCGCCGCTGCGCATCAGGTCGGCGACCTTTAGATTAAGGAGCTTGCCCAGGTTGCCGCCCGGATGGAGCCGCGCGAAATGGTTCTTGCCGAAGCCCTTGAGCTTCATCAGCGTCACGGCGAGCGCGTCGCCGAGGGCCAGCATGGCGGTGGTGGAGGAGGTGGGCACGATGCCGAAAGGGCAGGCCTCCGACTTCACGCGCAGGCGCAGGACCACGTCGGCGTTCCTGGCCATACGGGAGGCCGGGTTGTTGGTGATCGCGATCACGGGCAGTCCCTGCTTCCTGAGTATCGGCAGCAGCTTGGCCGTTTCCTCGGTCTCGCCGGAATAGGACAGCGCTATGGCCACGTCCTCCGAGGCTATCATGCCGAGGTCCCCGTGAAGGGACTCCACCGGGTGCAGGTAGACGCTGCGCGTGCCGGTGGAGGCCAGCGTCGCGGCTATCTTGCGGGCTATCAGGCCGGACTTGCCCACGCCGAGCAGGACGGCCTTGCCCGGGCATTTCTCGAGCAGGCGCACGGCCCGGACGAAGGAAGTGTCTATGGCCGAGGCCAGGCCGGAAACGGCGCCGGCCTCCGACCTGATGACCGCCCTGGCGGCGGAGATTATCAGCGAGTCCTTGTGCATGCTATTCGGCCGGCACCTTGTGGGGGTTGAGCCACGGCGTCATCTCCGGCGGCAGGTGCCGCTGGTCGTAGGGAGGGGGGAGCTTATGCAGCAGGTAGCTGACCAGGAAGAAGCCCGCGGTCAGCGTCAGATAGATCCACGAGAGCGTCTTCAGGTGCCATTTCCAGCCGGGGAACCAGGCCGGAGGCAGGGTCAGGTCGCTGCCGCATTTCCTGCAGAACTTGAGAGTCGGGCGGTTGTCCTGCCCGCAGTTGGTGCATTTCATCTGTTCACCTCGTCACTTTGAATTAACGCCCGCCAGCTGCGCGGCCAGCCTGTCCACCCTGTTCAGGGCCGACACCACCTCTTTCACCGAGGACAGCTTAAGCGAGTTGGGCCCGTCGGAGAGGGCGCGCGCCGGGTTGGGGTGCGCCTCGAAGAAGAGGCCCGCTATCTTCAACGCGGCCGCGGCCTTGGCCAGCGGCACCGCGAAACGGCGGTCGCCGCCCGTGGCGGCGCCTAGGGCGCCCGGCCGCTGCACGGAGTGGGTGCAGTCGAAGATGACCGGGCAGCCGAAATCCTTCATGATCTCGAGCGCGCGCATGTCCACCACCAGGTTGCCGTAGCCGAAAGTGGAGCCGCGCTCGGTAAGCATGATACCGGCCGCCTTGCGGCTTTCCAGTTTCCTGACGATGTTCTCGGCCTCCCAGGGGGAGAGGAACTGGCCCTTTTTCACGTTCACCGGCAGGCCGGTGTCGGCGCAGGCGAAGAGCAGGTCCGTCTGCCGGCACAGGAAGGCCGGGACCTGCAGCAGGTCGGCCGCCTCGGCCACCGGACCGGCCTGGGAAGGCTCGTGGACGTCGACGACCAGCGGCACGCCGAGGCGGGTCTTCAGCTCGCGCAGGAAATCCAGCGCTGTCTGCATGCCTATGCCGCGGAACGAGCTGTGCGAGCTGCGGTTGGCCTTGTCGAAGGACGCCTTCAGCACGAAAGGGGTCCTGAGGGCGTCGAAGACGGCCTTGAGGCCGGCCGCGGCGGCCGCGTAGGACCTGGTGGTCTCTATGACGCAGGGGCCGGCTATGTAGGCCAGCGGCCTGTCGTTGGAGAAGACCACGCCGCCGACTTTAACTTCCTTCTGTCTGACCATGCTGCTCCTTTCAGGCGGCCTGCGCCGCCTCGCACTTGCTGGAATTCGCCCTGTTCTTGACGGCGGCCGCCACGAAGCTGAAGAACAGCGGGTGGGGCATCAGCGGCCGGGACTTGAACTCGGGGTGGAACTGTACGCCGACGAACCACGGGTGCGACTTGATCTCCACTATCTCCGGGAGGTTCAGTTTCTTGTGGAAGCCGCTTATCGCCATGCCTTTCTTCGCGTACTGGGCGGCGTACCTGCCGTTGAACTCGTAACGGTGGCGGTGCCTCTCGGAGATGGCCGAGGCCCCGTAGATGCGGTGGGCCAGCGTGCCCTTCTTTATCTCGCAGGCGTAGGCGCCGAGGCGCATCGTGCCGCCCTTGTCCTTCACGCCCTTCTGCGCGGCCATCAGGTCCACCACCGGGTGGGGGGTCTTCGGGTCGAACTCGGAGGAATGCGCGCGCCTGAGGCCCAGCACGTTGCGGGCGAACTCGATAGCGGCGCACTGCATGCCGAGGCAGATGCCGAGGAACGGGAGCTTGTGCTCGCGGGCGTAGCGCACGGCCTCTATCTTGCCCTCGATGCCGCGGTCCCCGAAACCGCCCGGTACTATCAGGCCGTCGGCCTTGCCGAGGCGCTCCTTGAAGTCAGGGGCCTCCACGTCCACGTAATCGAACTCGGCCTTTACGCCGTTGGCTATCGCGCCGTGGTGTATCGCCTCGGCGAGCGACTTGTAGGAATCCTTGAGCTTGGTGTACTTGCCGGCTATGGCTATGCGCACCGGCTGGGCGGAAGCGGCGCTCTTGAGGCGCTGTACGAAGTCGGTCCATTCGTCGAAATCCCACTTGCCGCTGCGCAGGCGCAGCAGCATCATGATCTGCTCGTCGAGGCCCTGCTTCTTGAGCATGAAGGGCACGTCGTAGATGGACGGCGCGTCGGCCGCGTCCACCACGGCCTCGCGCGGCACGCTGGTGAAGAGGGCTATCTTGTTCTTGATGTCGCGGGCCAGCGGCTTGTCGGCCCGGCAGACGATGATGTCCGGGTCTATGCCTATCTCGCGCAGCTTGTTGACCGAGTGCTGGGTGGGCTTGGTCTTCAGCTCGTCGGAGGCGGTCAGGTAGGGGACCAGCGTCACGTGCAGGTAGAGCACGTCGTTGCGCATGCGGTCGGGGCGCATCTGGCGCGCGGCCTCCAGGAACGGGAGGCTCTCGATGTCGCCGACGGTGCCGCCGATCTCTATGATGGCGATGTCGAAGCCCTCGCCGGCCTTTATGAAGCGGCGCTTGATCTCGTCGGTGATGTGGGGGATGACCTGGACGGTCTGGCCCAGGTAGCCGCCCTCGCGCTCCTTGGCGATGACGGTCTGGTACACCTGGCCCGCGGTCATGATGTTGACGCGGCCGGTGTCGATGCCGAGGAAGCGCTCGTAGTAGCCCAGGTCCAGGTCGGTCTCGGCGCCGTCGTCGGTGACGAAGACCTCGCCGTGCTGGAACGGGGCCATCGTGCCGGCGTCCACGTTGATGTACGGGTCGCACTTCATGATGGTGACGGAGAGGCCGTGGGCCTTCAGCAGCCTGCCTATGGAGGCCGCGGTGATGCCTTTGCCGAGAGAGCTGACTACGCCGCCGGTCACGAAAATATATCTGGTCATTGTTGTCCCCGCGCTCGCGCGCAACCGACACCGACAAGGGCCGCCAGCGGCGGCCCGGCCCGCCGGCCTCCTAACGCCGGGCTTTCTTGATGTATCTCGCGGCGGCCCCGAGGTCGGCCGGCACGTCTATCGCCGGCCCGAGGGCCGGCACTTCCGCCACCGCGATGCGCATGCCGTTCTCCAGCGCGCGCAGCTGCTCCAGCCGCTCGAGGCGCTCCAGCGGGCTGGGTTTAAGTTCTACGAAACGTTCCAGAGCTTCCCTGCGGTAGATATAGAAGCCGTAATGCCGGTAGTACGGCAGGTGCCGCAGCTCGGAGAGCTCGTGGTGGAAAGGTATGGGACAGCGCGAGAAATAGATCGCGCGGCCGCGGCCATCCATCGCCACCTTAACGCAGTTGGGGTTCGAGACGTCCGCCTTGTCCGTGATGCGGGTGCACGCGGTGCCGATGTGGCAGTCCGGAGAGCTCTTGAGCTTCAGGAAGGCCTTCTTCAGCACCGCCGGCCTCATGAACGGCTCGTCGCCCTGGATATTTATGACGAACTCGGCCCGGGTGCCGCGGGAGGCCTCGTGGACGCGGTCCGTGCCCGACTGGCACCGGGGGCTGGTGAGCACCGCCCTGGCGCCGAAGGCCCGGCAGGCCTGCAGCACCTTCTCGTGCTCAGTGGCTATCACCACGTCGCCGAGGCCGGACCTTACGGCCGCCTCCCAGCACCACCGCACCACCGGCTTGCCGGCCAGGGGCGCCAGCACCTTCCCGGGGAAGCGCTGGGACCCGTAGCGGGCCGGTATCACTATCAGGCAGTTATCCATGACCTCGCGCTTTCCAGCAGCTCTTCCACGGTGACCGAGGCGGTGCCCAGCTTGGCCACCACCACGCCCGCGGCGAAATTGGCGGCCAGCGCCGCTTCCTCGGGGGAGCCGCCGGCCGCCCAGGCGAGGGCCAGCGTGGAGATCACGGTGTCCCCGGCCCCGGTGACGTCGAATACCTCGCGGGCCCGGGTGGGTATGTGCACGGAATCCACCGCGGCGCCGCGGCGGGTGAAAAGGGTCATGCCGTGCTCGCCCTGCGTTATCAGCAGGGAGCGGCAGGCCAGCTTCCGGACGATAGTCCTGCCCAGCTGCTCGGCGGCCGGCTGGCCGTCGCGCTGTGTGAGGCGCATCCCGCCGAAGGCCTCGCTGGTGTTGGGCGTTATGCAGGCCACGCCGCGGTAGAGCTGGAAATGCTCCACCTTGGGGTCTACGAAGACCGGGACGTTCCTGCGGGCGGCCAGGGCGACCGCGGCCTTTATCGTGGCCGGCTCGAGCAGGCCCTTGCCGTAGTCGGAAAGGATCAGCGCGCCGCAGCCGCCGGAGAGGGCCTCGTCCAGGGAGGCCAGCGCCGCCTTCTTGGCGGCCGGGCCCAGCAGGGCCGGGTGCTCCCTGTCGAAGCGCACCACCTGCTGGTGCTCGGCGATCACGCGGGTCTTCTCGATGGTGCGGAAGGACGGGTCCTGGACCAGGTGGGTGGGCGGGACGCCGGCGGCTGAAAGCAGCGAGGTCAGCTCCTCGGCGGCCGAGTCCCTGCCCGCCACCGAGACCAGCGCCGGGGCCGCTCCCAGCGTGGCGAGGTTGACCGCGACGTTGGCGGCGCCGCCGCAGACGGAGGATTCAGAGGTTACGCGGACCACCGGGACGGGGGCTTCCGGGGAGATGCGCTTTACGGACCCCTTCACGTAGCGGTCCAGCATCAGGTCGCCGAATACCGTTATCTTCCGGCCGCGGAAGCCGGACGCGAGCGAGGAAAGCCGCTTGAGGACAGCCTTTGTCATAATATAGATATTATACTAAGCAACCGGAGGGGAACGGAAGCGGAGGCGTCAGGGGGTCACGGTGCGGCGGACGAGCTTGGCGGTGACCGAGCCTATGAAGATCTCGGCCTTCAGCATCATGGGCAGTTTCAGCTCGTCGTCCGTGATCCAGATAAGCATGCGCCTGCCGGCCTTGGAGACGAAGAGGCTCTCCTCGCCGGTCTTGGGCTCCAGCAGCACGCACTTCCTCTTGCCGTAGGGCGTGGAGATCTTCTCCCGCTTGCCGGCGGTGACGGTGAGGCGCCAGTTCTTCTTGCTGTTCACGTCCAGCTCGAGCTTCTCTCCGGGCGCAATGCGCATCAGGCGCAGGCGGAACACGGCGGACAGGTAGTCGCTGACCGGGCGGTCGAGCGGCCCCTCGAAAGAGGAAGTCTCCCGCTTGCGGTTCATCTTCTGTCCGTAGAAACGCCGGCCGGGCAGGTCGAAGACCGCCCACTCGTTGTAGAAGTAATGGCCCTCGGAGAGCTTGCGGTAATAGCCGTGGGAACTGAAATCCCCGGTGTCCATCCAGGACTCGTTCCGGTCGTCCACCTTGTAGACGGCGTTCAGGACGGAGGCGGACTTCGCCTCGGAAACTATATGCCAGGCCGTGCGGGAGGCTATGGCCACCTCGGAGTCCACCCGGATGAAGGATTTACCCACGTAGAGCAGGCCCCAGTAGATGTCGTACTCCAGCGTTTCCCCGGTCGTTATGCCGTTGACGGGGGCGGTGGACCCTACGACGGGCCTGGCCTCCGTCCAGTAGGGGTGGCGCAGCAGCTCTTCGGCGCCAGCCGGGGCGGCGAGGAGCAGCGCGAGCAGAAGTCCCTTAGAACCCATACCTGATGCGGGCGGCTACCAGCAGCGCGAGCGCGGCGGCGGCGCTGAGGCCGCGCCATTCCTTGTTCTTGCGGAACACCTCGGCCGAGTAGGCGGAAAGTTCGAAGAACCCGGCCAGGCCCGAAGGCGTGGGCAGCAGGGCCGGGGCCGCGCGCTTGTATTTCTCGAATTCCTCGCCGTAGGTCGCGGAGAGGAATTGTTCCTCCGCTTTTATCGTGACGTAGTAGATCCAGCCGAAAGAGGCCGAGGCGAAGGCCCAGACCGCGGCGGTCAGGACCGGGCGGGAAGGGGCGGAAAGCATGACCAGCAGGCCCGCCGTCATCAGCATCGTGCCGAGGTAGAGCGGGTTCCTAACCGCCGAGTAGGGGCCGGTGGTGGTGAGCGTCCTGGACTTCACTATCGCCGCGCTGGCCGCCAGGCGCACTGCCTGGCCGAGGGCCATGACCGCCAGGCCGGACCAGAAAAGGGGCCAGCTCTCGGGCCTGGACGCCAGCAGCAGGACCAGGGTAACTATCTGGGATACGAGTATTCTTTTTTTCACTTTCTTTTCCTTTTCCGTGTTTCGGCCGCGGCCGGAAGAGCGCGGGCCAGCGCCGGCAGGTCCCGGAAAGAGCCGGGCGCCTTGGCGGAACGCGCGTGGCCGGTGCGCACCAGGTAGCCTTTCAACCCGGCGTTGGCGGCCATCCGCAGGTCGGAATCCTTGTCTCCCGCCATGAAGGAGCCGGGGAGGTCGGCGGGGCAGTCCTTGACCGCCTCGTCGATAAGCCCGGTGCGGGGCTTGCGGCAGGAGCAGGCGGCTTCCGGGGCGTGGGGGCAGAAATAGACGGCGTCCACCCGGGCGCCGGCGCGGCGCAGCTCCCGGACCAGCTTCCGGTTCACGGCCAGCGAGGCCTCCATGGTCATGTAGCCGCGCCCCACGGCGGACTGGTTGGTCAGCACCACTACGCGGTAGCCTTTGGCGTTCAGCAGCCTTACCGCTTCCGGCGCGGCGGCGTAGAGGCGCAGGCGGCCGGGGCCGGTCACGTAGAAGCCGGGGCGGTCCCAGTTCAGGGTGCCGTCGCGGTCGAGGAAGGCCGTCGGGCGGGGGGCGGTCCTGCGGACCCGTTCCGGCCAGGCGCGCATCAGTCCTCGCCCTTCCCGGCGGAATCCACTATCCGCATCAGCTTCTTCCAGCCGTCGAGCAGGAAGACTATCTTGACGGAGAGTATCAGCACGCCCGGCCCGAGCAGCTGCTGCCAGCCGTCCGGGAAGCGGGCGAAGTCCTTGTAGGTGGTGATTATCGGGAGCCCGCCGGCGGCCCGCGACGCCGCGGCCAGGTCGTCCGGAGTGAAGCGGTGGTGGTCCGGGTAGCGCCAGATCTGCTCCAGCCGGATCTTCATCTTCGTCAGGGAATTCTCGAAAGAGGCCGGGTCGCCTATGCCGCAGAGAGAAGCTGCGGCTTTGCCCTTGAGGGAGTTCAGGTCCACCCTTTCGCCGGTGGCCGGATCGAGGAAGGTATCCGGCGTGTGCATGCTCTCGACCACGACGGCGCGCGGGGCGGCCTTGGAGATCTCCGCCCTCAGAGCGTCGATGGCCTCCTGCTGCACCTGCTCGCAGTGCGTTATTACCACGGCGCCGGCCCTGGCAAGGCCCGACGGGGGCTCGCGGAGGTTGCCGGCGGGCAGCACGCGGTCGGAGTAGAAAGGCTCGGTGGCGTTGACCAGGACTATGTCCGCGTCCCGGCGGAGGGCGAAGTGCTGGAAGCCGTCGTCCATCAGGATGATGTCGGCGCCGAGCTCGGAAGCCGCCAGCGAGCCGGAGGCGAAGCGGTCCGCGGAGACCACCACCGGTATCCCGGCCGGCTCGAGCAGGCGGTAAAGCATTATGGCCTCGTCGCCGGCCTCGTCCAGGCTGAGCGGGCGGCCCTTCGCGAGCACGGTGATCTTCTTCGGGGGTACGCGGCGCTTATAGCCGCGCAGCAGCACGGCCGGCCGGCGGCCGGCCCGGGCGAGTTCCAGGGCCACCGTCACCACGGTGGAGGTCTTCCCGGTGCCGCCGGAGGAGATGTTCCCGAAGCATACCACCGGGACCGGGAGGCTGCGCGAGCGGAGCAGGCCGCGGGCGAAGAGCAGCCTCCTGCCGGCTATGCCGGCCCTGTAGGCCAGGGAGAGCGCCGAGAGCAGCAGCCTGCCCGCCGGGCCTGACTTCAGGGAGTCGCGGGTCTTTTCCGGGGAGAAGGCGCTCATTTTTTCGCTCCCGGACCGGAGATATGGGTCTCAAGGCGTTCGAGCACCGCCGAGAAAGGGAGCGCGGAAAGCTCGCCCTGGGCCCAGCCGTGTTCAGGCCCGGGTGGGGACCAGCTCCGCGGCGAGTTCTGCGGCGCGTACACGGTGAAGGTCGGCGTGCCCTGGCTGACGGCGATGTGCATAGGGGCGGAGCTGGTGCCTACGTGCAGGGAGGCGCGCTTCAGCAGGGCAGCCAGGTCGAGCAGGCCGAAATCCGGGCAGAGCAGGTGCTTGCGCCCGGCGGCGGCCATCGCCGCCTTTACATAGTCCAGTTCGCCCGGTCCCCAGAGGAAGACCACCCTGGCGCCCCTGGACTCCGCCAGGGAGTCGGCCAGCTTCGCGAAATTTCCGGGCGCCCAGCGCCGGTGGTCGCGCGGGCTGGTGATGTCCATAGTTACCAGCATCTCGCCCGGCTTTACGCCGGCGGCGGCCAGGAAGGCGTCCGCCTTGTCCGAGCAGGCGGGGGGGATGGCAAGATCGAGAGAGTGCCCGTCCGGGCGCACTCCGAGCGGTTCTATCAGCTGGAGGCGGTCGTAAACGGTGTAGCCGCCGCCGGGACGCTGCTCCGGCATGACGTTGTAGAACAGCCGGCCGCCGCGGTAGCTGAAGGCGAGGCGTTTGCCGGCGCCGGAGAAAAGGGCGTAGAAGCCGGAGGACGCCGAGCGCATGAAGTCCACCGCTATGTCTATGCCCGCGGCGCGGATGGCCAGGAGCGGCTTGTCCTCGCGGCAGAAGACGCCGGCGAGGTTGGGGTTGCCCTCCAGTATAGGGCGGGAGGGGCGGCGGGTGAGAAAATAGACGCGGGAGCCGGGAAGGCCTTTCTTCAGGGCCCTGAGCAGCGGCGTGGTCAGCAGTACGTCGCCGATGCCCTTGTAGACTATTACGAGGATGCCGGGGCCCATTACTGCGCTGTCTTCGCGCGGTAGCGCGGGTCGTTGTACATCTTGAACTGGCGGTAGACCTTGAGCCTGGTCCTGCCGGAGATCACGTCCGAGACGAGCTGCGAGAGCTCCTCCTCGAGGTCCTTCAGCTGGACCGCCATCACGTCCAGCCTTGCCTGGCAGGAGGCCTTGTGCTCGTCGGAGGCGTCCTTGCGCTGCAGCTGCTCGCGCATGTGGAAGATCTTCAGCTGGATGATGCTGATCTTGTCCGCGAGGCTGCCTACGGTCTCAGCCATTTATGGCCTCCAGCACCTTCTCGTCGATGCGCTCTATCAGGTCGTTGCGCTTCTGGTTGAGCTTGTCGATGTTCTTCTTGGCGGCCGCTATGGCGGGCACGTCCCCGACCCTGGCCTTGTCTTCCTCGTGCCAGAGCTCCGTGTTGGTCATCGCCAGCTCGCTTACCAGTTTTCCTATGCCGAGATCTTTCATGGTTATGCGCACCTCAGGGGTAATATTATACAAAAACGGCGGTCAGAGCCTCGAAGCCCCCCTCGAGAGCTGAAGGGCCAGGTCCCAGTTGTTGTCCCGGCCGCGTATGAAGAGACGGTCTAGCGGGCCGGCCTTCCTGTCCCAGGGCCAGGGAGTTTTGCCCTGGGTGAAGCTGAAATCGAACAGATAGCCCGTTTCGAGGGCCTTCTCCCTCACGGCCGGCGCGTACGCCCCGTCGCCGTAGGGGTAGGCGAACGCGAACATTTCCCGGCCCAGCGCGGCCTCGAGCTGCCGCTTGGATTCCGCCAGCTCCCACGCGGCGTTCTCCGGCTCCAGGGAGGAGAGGCGCGGGTGGCTCATGGTATGCGAGCCGAACTCGATGACGCCGCTCTCCTGCATCTCCCTGAGCTGCTCCAGCGTCGCCATGTTGACCCACGGCTCGGAGGCAGGGCTGTGCCAGAGGTTGGCCTTGCCGATGGTGTTGAAGACGACGAAGATGTTGCCCTTGGCGCCGAGCTCCTTCAGTATGGGCCAGGCTATGGAATAATTGTTCTCGTAGCCGTCGTCGAAGGTGATCAGCACGGACTTTTCGGGCAGGTCTGCGCCTGTCTCATGGGCCTTCCTGAGGTCGGAGAAAGTGAGGGTGGCGTAGCCGTTGTCGAGGAGATACTTCACCTGCGACCTGAACTTCCGGGGGCTGACCCAGAGGTCCTTGAGCCGGGAACCCGGCGGGGGAACGCCCACCTTGTGATAGCAGAGCACCTTCAGTCCGGGCTTGGAGGCCCGCCACCAGGTCCAGCGGGCGCTCGCGCCCAGGGCTATAAGCAGCAACGCCGCCGCGGCAATGGTCATTTCTGCGCCTCCGTAGCTTTCCTGTGTCCTTTCCTGCATTCCTCGGCCGCCCTGAAGACCTCCCCGACGGTGAGCAGCCTCATGCAGAGGAAATGCCCCCGCGGGCATCTCTTCGAACCGTGCAGGGCGCACGGGCGGCATTCCAGCGGCGTCTCGACGACCCTGTTGGAGGGTCCGTAGGGGAAGAAGCCGAGCTCCCTGGTGGTCGGTCCGAATATCCCTACCGCCGGCACGCCCAGGGCGGCGGCGATATGCATCGGGCCGGAATCGTTGGAGACGAAGACCTTGAGCGGCCGGATGGCCTCCATCAGCCCGGTCATAGAGGTCTTGCCGGTCAGGTTCAGGCAGTTCTCCGGGCCGGCCTGGGCCTCTATCGCCGCGTTCCAGTCCTTCTCGCCGGGGCCGCCCACTATCAGCACCCGTCCGCCGTGGGCTGCGGCGAGCTTCCTTATCAGCCTGGCCCAGCGCTCCGGCGGCCAGCGCTTGGTGGGCCAGGCGGAACCGGGATTAACGCCGGCTATCACCCGGTCCTCCTTGGAGTACGGGGCGCCGGCGTCGCGCTTCAGGCCGGGGAAGACCGCGGCCAGGTCCCCCGCGATGGGGGACAGGAGGGACAGGTTGCGCTCCACGTCGTGCAGCAGCCAGGAGAACTGCACCTTGTGGGTCAGCAGCGCGCGGCCCGCGCTCGTGGAGAAGCCCACCCGCACCGGGATGCCGGCCCGCCAGGCCATCAGCGCGCTGCGCAGAGAGCGGTGGGGGATTATGGCCGCGTCGAAGTTCCTGGAACGGAGCTCAGAGACCAGCCGCCCGAACTCGGCGAAGCGGGAGGAGGCCGTCTTTTTCCTGTCCTCGATAATTTCCGCGGCCAGGCCGGAGGCGGAGAAGACTCCGGCGGTCTCGGGCCTGGTGACCACCGTGACCGACGCGTGGCGGAAAACCTCCTTGATCTTCTTGAGCAGGGGAAGGGTAAGGACGCAGTCGCCCAGGAAAGCCGTCTGCAGCAGGCATATCTTCAGCGGGCCCGGCTTCAGCCCGGCGCGGTCGCCCGACGGCGGCCAGTCCCCCAGTTCGGGGCCGGAATGGAACACCGGGACGCCGATCTCCTTGAGCGGTTCCAGGTAGCGGTCGAGCGTGTGCTTCTCCAGCACCGGGCTGGGGATGCGCAGCCCGACGAAGAGCCTCCGCGCGAGGGAGGCCTTGCGGTAGCGCAGTTTCACCGGCGCGCCGGCCATAAGGGAGATGAAGCGGCTGCGCGGGGTGTCGTGCAGGTCGATTATCGCGTCGTAGGCCGCGGCGTTCACCTCCGCCAGGGTGGGCAGCAGGCCTTTGAAGGGCACCACCCGGTCTATGAAGGCGTTCCTGGAGACTGCGCCGGCGAACTGCGGCTTTACGAGGATCTCCAGCTTGGCCGCCGGCCATTTGGCCTTGAGGTTGCGGAAAACCGGCGCGGTCAGGATGATGTCGCCGAGGGACGACATGCGTATCACGAGTATCTTCGGGTCCGGGCGCGTTATTTCCGCCATGAATAAAAAATTATATCATTTACGGGTCCCGGCGCAGGCAGACGCGCCGTAACAAAAAGTTAACTTATTTGTCATTGACACGGTCACAGTTTTCATATATCTATATATTATGCGTCCCAGGATCGCGCGCCTTACAGCTGTAGCCCTGCTCGGGGCCGCCGGCCTTTACGTCTCCGCCTACGCGCTGATGAGCGCCGGCGTGTTCCGCATGCTGATAAGCGAGCAGACCACCGTGGGCAACAGCATGCCGAAGACGGGGGGGGCGTATTCCCTGCTTGGCAGCACGGGCCAGCTCGGCTACGGCAAACTTACCGGCGGCCACTATTCGGTGACGTGGGGCGCGGTCAATTCCTGGCGGCCGCCGCAGGCCGACGTCTCCACCTCCCACGCCTATCCCAACCCCTGCAAGCTCTCGGCAGGCTGCACCGGGGTCACGTTCACCCGCCTCACGCTGCGGGCGACCATCAGCATCTTCACGATCTCCGGCGAGAAGGTCGCCACGGTGGAAAAGAACAGCAATATAGACAGCGTCGGCTGGGACCTCCGGAACAGCGCCGGCGCCAAAGTGGCCAGCGGGCTTTACCTCTACGTGGTGAAGGGGGAAGGCTCCACGAAGAAAGGCCGGCTGGTCGTGGTCAGGTAAGGTGCCAACTATGAAAAAATTCATGCTAACTCTCGCGGCTGCGCTCGCGCTCCCGCTGCCCTCGAGCGGAGGGGAGATATCCGCCGGCAGCGTTCCGGGCACGCTGAACTACCAGGGGCGCCTGGAGCGCGACAACGCCCCGATAACCGGCCCGGTGCATCTCTATTTCCGGGTCTTCAACTCCGCCACCGCCAATAACGCCCCCGGCGGGTCCTGCGGGGGCGCCTTCCAGCCCTGCCTCTGGCAGAGCTCCGAGATAACCGCCCAGGCCACCCAGGGCATCTTCAGCGCGGACCTCACTCCCCCGATAACCGTGCTCGCCGGCGCGCAGCAGCTTTACCTCGAGGTGCAGGTGGAAAGCGACGTCCTGGCGCCGCGCGAGCCGCTCAACAGCGTGGCCTACGCCCTGATCGCCAAGCGCCTGGAGGACGGCGCCGACGTCGGCGTCTCCACGCTGACGGCCCTGAACAACGTCTACCTCTCTACCGCCGCCGGCGCCCAGGCCGCGGTCGGCACCGACATCCCTTACGCCGGGGCCAGGCTGACCGTGGACGGATCGGTGCGTCTCCTGTCGGGGAGCCTGTTCTTCCCGAACGGCACGTCCATGAACACCGCCGGGGTGGGCTCCGCCAGCAACATAGCCAGCGTTTCCGACGGCGACGTGCTCGCCGACTCGGACAGCGACGGCAACGGCGACGTGGTAATGCACAAGCCTACGCTGCAGTTCATGCGCATAACCAATTCCGGCAAGGTCGGCATAGGCCCGTCCTTCACTTCGGACTCCGGCGGCGCCCCGCCCAACGGCCTGCTGGACGTGGACGGCGCGCTCTACGTGGGCAACGAGGGGATCTACGACCGCGACGACAGCACCGTCAACGTAAGGGAGAACCTCGGGGTCGACAGCGGGATCATCTACGGCAAGAGCGACGAGTCCATCAACCTCGGCGTGACCAACAACGTCATTTCCCTTATTTCGGGGGGGGCCGAGCGCATGAGGGTGCATTCCAACGGCTATCTGGGCGTCGGTCTGACTTCCCCGGCCTCCATGATACACTCCGCCGCCGACGTCGCGGCGGATTCCGGCCTGCGCGGCGGCCGGGTCTCGGCCGGCGCCTACACCGGCTGGGCCAGCCAGGCCAACGAAGTCCGCGCCCAGGACGGCTACGACCTCCTGCTGCAGCAGAGCAGCCCGTACAACGTCGGCATAGGCACCGCCACCCCGCGCGAGAAGCTGCACGTCCGCGGCAGCGTCCGCTCGGATTACGGCATAATCGCCGCCACCGCGGCGTTCTCCTCCGGGGTGCAGGTGGACGGCGACCTGGACGCCAACTCGTCCAAGGGGAACATGGTCTACCTCTCCACCACGGTGATCTACGGCACGCTTCAGGTCACCGGCGGCATCGGCTCGCAGGCCGGCATACCGGTCTATCTAAATTCCACCCAGACGCTTACCGGCCAGAACACCTTCCTCAACCAGGTGGTGGTCTCCAGCGACATCCTGACGGTCAACCGGCTCGGCGCCGGGGTCAGCGACTTCGATTTCGCCGGAGCCCGGTACCTGCAGGTGGGCGACAACAAGCCCGAATACGCCAACGACGACGCCAGGGCCTACCTGGTGGGCGGCTCGAACGCCAACGCCGGGCTGTCCTTTTACCGCGGGGCCTCCGAGGCGGCGCGCCTGCAGACCCAGGGAGGTTCCAACCTGGTCCTGGCCATCGGCGGCAGCACCAAGACCATCACCGACGCCACCTACCACCGCATCCAGAACAGCGTCGTCTGGATATCCACGGCCTACAACACCACGCCGGCCATCTACGTCAGCTCCTACATGGGCAACGTGGGCATGGGCACCAGCGTCATGGACCCGAACTGGAAGCTCACCGTGGCGGGCAACCTCCGCCTTTCCGGGGCGGGCAGCGCCATCATCTTCGCCGACGGCACCAGCATGACCACCAGCAGCGCCACCTCGGCCAACAACATCTCCGCGAACGGAGACGCCGTGGTCCAGTCCAACGCGGACCTCAGCGGCGGCGGCGACGTCATACTGCGGGCCGGTTCCCTGGACGGCCTTATCCTCAACACGGGCGGCAACGTCGGCATAGGCACGTTGAACCCCGTCTCCCGGCTCAACCTGCGCGGCGGCGACCTGGTGCTGGGCACCCCGTATAATCCCTACGCCTCCGATTCCACCGAGGACCTGGTGGTGGGCGGGAACATCGCCTTCGACGGCGAGCTCGTCCAGCGCTCGGTCCTGCCGGTCCAGTTGTCCGCGCTGATAGTGGCCGGCGACGTCTATCTCTCCACGACCGCCGCCGCGAGGACCGGCGTCGGCACCCGTAGCCCCTATACCACCTTCGACGTGAACGGCGACGCCCAGTTCGGCCCCGGAACGGTAAAGTCCACGTTCACCTCTTCCGGCTATCTTTACCTGGCCAATCCCCTCGGGGTGGCCTACGGCGGCGCCGGGGCAAGCCTGTCGGGCGTGGCCACGGGCGGGATACTTTACAAGAGCGCCGCGGCTACGGTCGGCGGGACCGCGGCCCTTACCGGCATGCTTAAGGGCAACGGCGCCGCGGCGCCGGGCGCCGTTAACGGCACCGCCAACTACATAACCTACTGGTCCGACGCCAATACCATAGCCGCGGAGCAGTACGCGGCGCTCACGCGTGGCGGCACCAACGCCGACCTCTCCGCGGCCGCGCAGGGAGGGCTGGTCTACAAGGGCGCCTCCGCCCTCGCCGCCACCGGGGCCCTGACCGGCGTCCTCAAGGGGAACGGTTCTTCCGCCCCGACCGCCATGACGGGGACCGCCTCCCGCGTCACGCGGTGGTCCGACGCCAACACCATAGCCGCCAGCTCGATACTCTCCGACGACGGCTCGCGCTTCACGGTGGCCGCTTCCGCCGACGTCACCGGCTCCCTGACCGCGACGTCGAGCGCCACTTTCCGGGCCAGCGGCGCCTCGCAGTACAGCGTAGAGACCGCCTCCGGCATTCTCGTCAATAACGGCGTCATAAATATGACCGGCGGCAAGATCACCAACCTCGCGTCGCCGGGCGCTTCCGGGGACGCCGCCAACAAGTCCTACGTCGACAGCGCTACCGGCGGCGGCGCGGCGTGGGGCCTTTCGGGCAACAGTCTCGGGGGGCTCGGAGGGCTTACCCCGTACTATTTCGGCTCGAACTCCAACGACGATCTGGTCTTCAAGACCAACGCCACCGAAAAGGCGCGCATCACCGCAGGCGGACAGCTGCAGCTGCAGAACGCTCTGACAGTGCCGTACGGCGGCACCGGCGCCGCCACGCTGACCGGCGTAGTGCACGGCAACGGCGCTGCCGCTTTCACCGCCGGGAACGTGGCCTTGGGCTCGGAAGTCTCCGGTACGCTTCCCATCGGCAACGGCGGCACCGGCGCCGCCGCGTTCACGGCCAGCCAGCTGGTCAGGATGAACTCCGGCGGCACCGCCCTGGAAAGCTCTGGCCAGGCCCTTCCAACCGGCGCCCTCGTGGGCACCAGCGACAGCCAGACCTTGACGAACAAGACCATGGGGGCGAGCTCCGCCTGGCAGGGCAACACCGTGACCGTCCCTTATGGCGGCACCGGCGCTGCCACGCTGACCGGCGTAGTGCACGGCAACGGCGCCGCCGCCATGAGCGCGGGCAACGTGGCGCTTGGGTCCGAGGTATCCGGCACCCTGCCCGTCGGCAACGGCGGCACCGGCTCGGGCACCGCCGCCGGCGCGAGGACCAGTCTGGGCGCGGCGGCCAGCGGAGCCAACTCGGATATAACGGCGCTTTCCGGACTTACAGGAGCGGTACGGCTCGCCAGCAAGACCAAGCTCACGCTGCAGGGTATGACCCCGGCGGCAGCCGGCGAGGAATATTATTGCCCGGATTGTTCTGCGCCGCTCGTGATATCCACCGGTACCGCGATCGGGGCTTACGCTACGGCCGCAGGGGGAGCGATCTGATGTCAGGGCAGGATGGCGTTAACGGTCAGTTCCGTGGCGCCTTTCAGCGACGCCAGGGTCGCTGAGGCGTTGTCGGAGGCGGCTTTCATGGCCGCCTCGTCGGTGAGAAGTGTGGAAAGTATCCCGGCCATTTCAGGGGCGGTTTCCGCGAGGAAGCCGCCCTTGTGCTTTAGCAGGGCGTCTCCGGCCAGCCTGGCGGTCCTGTAATTCGGGCCGAACAGCACCGGCTTTCCGAAAGTGGCCGGCTCCAGCAGGTTGTGGCCGCCGGTCTCGTCCAGCGTGCCTCCCACGAAGCAGACGGCGGATGCGGCATAGAAAGCCGTAAGTACGCCCATTTTATCCACCAGCAGACAGGGTTCCGAACTTTCAGCGGTACCCTGCGTCCAGCGTACATACTTCACGCCGCGGCCCTTCAGCAGCTCTTCGGTCTCGCCTATCCGTTCCAGGTGGCGGGGAACGAGCACTAGCTTCAGGGCGGGG
Organism: bacterium; assembly: GCA_021811405.1. GTDB lineage: Bacteria > Elusimicrobiota > Elusimicrobia > Elusimicrobiales > UBA9959 > UBA9959. The sequence goes on from JAJZOZ010000005.1 coordinate 31,172, forward strand.
ACCTTTTTGAGGGTTTCCTTCCAGGCGTCGATAATGACCGGCTCCTCCGGGGGATGGGTGCTGCCTGCGGTGAAGAGCGGGTCCTTGCCCCAGGCCCCGGGCAGGAACTGCTCCCGGACCGCCTCTTCGGGGACAGCGCTTCCGGCGGAGATCAGGTCGTGCTTGAGGTTGCCGGTGACGGAAACCTTCCCGGCCAGGCCGGGCAGGCGCTCAAAGCGCTCCGCGTCTTCCGCGCTCTGCGCCAGCACCTTCTTCACGCCGGTGAAGGCCAGCCTGGTGAAAGGGCCCAGCCAGCGGTAAAGGCGCGCCGTCGCCGGGGAGATGCGGGCGTTGACCATGTATACGGGCACGCCCGTGTTGGCCGCGGCGTACAGCGTGGCGGGCCAGATCTCTGTCTCCACCACGACCAGCAGACGCGGGCGGACGGCGTCTATGAACCGGGCGACGAGGGGATAGAAGTCCAGCGGGGCGATGACCGCCTTGTTCACGTAGTTCCTGAAGCCGCCCAGCGTGGAGGCCTGCTGCCGGCCTGCCGCGCTGGAGGATGTTATAAGCAGCGGCGCGTCTAATTTGACCGCCAGTTCCGGGGCCAGGACGGTTAGGGCCTTGACCTCACCCATGGAGGCGGCGTGCAGCCAGACGGGGGGGCGGTCAAAGGAAGGGGGGTGCAGAGCCAAGCGCTCGTCCAGCTCTCCGCTGAGCGCCTTCATCAGCGCCCGGCGCGGGGAGAACAGGAAGAACAGCGCGTAAAGCGCGGCTATGGCCGGCGCCAGCAGGCTGTAGAGTAGCAGTAGCAGGTGTCCCATCAGGGAGCTTACTTCTTGGAGGAGGCCGCGGCCTTCTTTTTCTTCTTGGATACCCAGGGCAGGGCGAAGACGGCGGAATACTTAGGGGAGAAGGCCCCGGTGTCGAACGAGACGCCGATCTTGGAGGCCTCGAGGCGCTCGCAGAGGGCCTTTATCAGCTCGTTCTCGAAAAGCGGGACGGCCGTGGCCTCCTGAGGGGGGGGGTCCGGCTCGGGGCAGGAGGCTATATAGATGGCGGGGCCCAGCTCGAAGCCCTCCGGCTCCGCTTCGCGGGCGGCCAGCTCGGCCGTTACGCTGACCGCGGTCTGCAGGAAGACCTGGGCGGCTATGCGGGCCAGCCTCTTGTGCGTGTCGTCGGACGGCGCCGAGAGCTTCTCCTCGAATTTCGCGCCGAGCGTGAGTATGCCGGCCGTAAGGGCGCGCCGGGAGTCGCCGTTGATGCGGGCGGCGGTCTCGTCCTCGGCCGGGAAGTACTCGAAGACCACCGCGGGCTCCAGCGACGAGGCCAGCGAGGCGGCGTGCTCGCGCACCGCCGCCTCGTCCGCCAGCCCGGCGGAGGCGAGGTCGAGCTTGTGCTTGCGCGCCTTGCGCAGCACCTCGTAGGAGTAGACCGGTATTTTGAACTTCTTGATCTTTCTCACTCGCCTCGTCCCCGCTGTTGCCGGACTTACTTGTGCCCCTTGCGCTCCCACTGGTAGACCATCGGGGTGCAGAGGGCAACGGTGGAGTAGACGCCGGTCAGCGTGCCGACCAGCATGCAGAACGCGAAATTGTTGATCGCGCTGCCGCCGAACAGGAACAGCATCAGCACCGCCAGGAAGACCGTCATCGTGGTTATCACCGTGCGGGAGATGGTCTCGTTGATGCTTGCGTTGATCAGCTGGGCCAGCGCCATCTTGGGGAACATCCTCATGTTCTCGCGCATGCGGTCGAAGATGACGATGGTGTCGTTGATGGAATAGCCGGCGATCGTGAGGAAGGCGGCCACTATGACCAGGTCCACCTCGCGGTTGGTGAGCGACATGGCTGTTATCGCCACGAAGACGTCGTGCAGCAGGCCGACCACGCCGGCCGTGCCCCAGACCGGGTTGGAGAACCTGAAGGCCACGTAGACGATGATGCCGAACATCGACAGCACTATCGCGAAGAGCGCCTTCTTGGCCAGGTCGCGTCCCACGACGGGGCCCACGTAGTCGCGCTTTTCCTCGCTGAACGAGGCGCCCTGGATGGCCTTCATCGCGCCGAGGATGCTTTCGGCCGTGGCGTTCACGCTGTCCTGGGAGCCCTTCACCTTGACGGCGTAGGAACTGTCGCCGGGGAAGCTCTGGAGGCCGGCCTCTACGCCGGCTTTATTCAGGGCGGCCCGCACGTCCGCTATCGGCACCGGCTTCTCGAACTTGACCTGCACCAGCGTGCCGCCGGTGAAGTCCAGGCCGAGGTTTAGGCCCTTGACCGAGAGGGAAACGATACCGGCCAGGACCACGATCCCGGAAAGGGCGAAGAAGTTGTAGCGAAGCTTGATGAAGTCTATGTTGGTCTTGTGAAGCAGCCTTATCATATGCTGAGCTCCTTGGGGTTGGAAGTGAGCCAGAACTCGTAGACGGCCCTGGTGACGAAGACCGAAGTGAACATACCGATCACCAGGCCGATCGTCAGCGTAACTGCGAAGCCCTTGACGGGGCCCGAGCCGAACTGGAACAGGAAGACCGACGCGATCCAGGTGGTCACGTTGGAGTCCAGGATGGCGCTCCAGGCCTTGTCGTAGCCGGTCGGTATCGTCATCGCTACCGGCTTGCCCAGGTCCAGCTCCTCGCGCATGCGCTCCAGGATCAGCACGTTGGCGTCGATGGCCATCGCCAGCGAGAGGATCACGCCGGCTATGCCGGGCAGGGTCAGCGTGGCGTTGAAGTAGCTCATAGCGGCTATCAGGAACACGAAGTTCAGGCCGAGGGCCAGGTCGGCTATGAACCCGCCGGCCTTGTAATAGACCAGCATGAACAGCACGACCAGCAGGAAGCCGGCGGCGGAGGCGCCGAGGCCCTTCTTGATCGAGTCCTCGCCGAGGCCGGGGCCCACGACGCGCTTCTCGATGATGTTGACCGGGGCCGGCAGGGCGCCCGCGCGCAGGATGATGGCCAGGTTGCGGGCCTCCTCCATGGTGAACTGGCCTTCTATGACGCCCGAGCCGCCGCCGATGCGGGTCTTGATGACCGGCGCGGAGTGGACTACACCGTCCAGGACTATGGCCAGGTATTTGCCCACGTTGGCGCCGGTGAAGTTCTCGAACAGCCTGCCGCCCTCGCGGTTGAAGGTGAAGCCTATGGTCGGGGTGCCGAACTGCCTGTCGGTCTCAACGCGCGCGCCCTCCAGGTAGGCTCCGGTAACCGGGACCGTGTCCTCGAGGACATAATAGCGGGCCCTCTCGCCCTCGGCGCCGGGGGCCGCCTTGCAGAGGATGGTGCCCTTGGGCATCAGCTTGGCTATCTCGGGGACGAGCTTCCCGTCCTTGTCGAAGGGCGGCTCGTCCAGGCCGTCCACCTTGGACAGGACCGACTGGGCCTCGTTGGAGGTGTCGACCAGGCGGAACTCGAGCAGCGCCGTCTTGCCTATCAGGTTCTCGGCCTCCTCGGTGTTGGAGATGCCGGGGAGGTCCACGGAGATCCAGCGCTCGCCCTGGCGGGAGATCGGGGTCTCTCCGACGCCGTACTGGTCTATGCGGTTGCGGAGGATCTCGATGGCGCGGGACATCGCGTCGTTGATGTTCTCCTTCTTGTCGAGCTTGGTGACGTCGAGCTCCAGCAGCAGGTGCGTGCCGCCGCGAAGGTCGAGGCCCAGGTTAAGTATGCGCTTGGGGCGCATACGCACGGCCTCCAGCTTGGCGCGCTCGTCGGGAGTCTTCGTGTACCATTCGGCCGTAGGGTACAGCAGCCAGATGGAAAGGATCAGGAGGCCCAGGATGGTGCCTATCTTCCAGTGTAATTTGTTCATTTCCTATTATCGCTCCTTGCAGAGTTTACTTCGGCTGGTTCAGGACCGCGCCCACGGCGTTGCGGGCGAAAAGCGCCTTCACGCCCTTGGCTATCTCTATTTCCAGCTCCTCGTCCTTGACCGCGGTTATCACGCCGATAAGCCCGCCGCGGGTGAGAACCTTGTCGCCGGTCTTTAGGGCGTCAAGCATGGCCTTGGTATCTTTTATCTGCTTCTGCTGCGGGCGGATAAGCAGGAAATAGAAGATGACGGCTACCGCTATGAAAGGGACTATCTGCATGAATGCCGCGTTCTGGTTCATCTGTCCTCCGTCGGCCCGCTCGGGCCGGCAAATATTCTAACAAATTTACTTATAGTTAGAAACCGCCCCGTAAAAGCTCACTTGGCGGGTAGGTAGGCGTCCATGAAGGCCTTCCTGGCCTGGGGGAAGGTGCCCGAGGCGGCCGCCTGCCGCATCAGGCGTGTCTGGTTCATCAGGAAGCGCAGGTTGTGGACGGAGATCAACTGGCTGGCCAGGATCTCCCCGGCCTTAAAGAGATGCGACAGGTAGGCCTTGCTGTAGTTGCGGCAGCAGGAGCAGTCGCAGTCCGGGTCCAGCGGGGACTCGTCGTTCTTGAACGGGGCGTTCTTGATGTAGAGCTTGCCGCTGCTGGTCAGGGCCTGGCCGTTGCGGGCGTTGCGGGTGGGCAGCACGCAGTCGAACATGTCCACTCCGAGCTCCACCGAGTTCCAAATGTCCTCCGGCGTGCCGAGGCCCATGAAATAGACCGGCTTGTCCTTCGGCAGGTTCTCCATCACGGCGGCGAGGGACTCCATCATCTGGGCCTTGCTCTCGCCCACGGACAGCCCGCCTACCGCGAAACCGTCAACGCCCAGGTCGGCCATATGCCTGGCCGCTTCCGCGCGCAGGTCGGTGTAGACCGAGCCCTGGATTATGCCGAAGAGCTTAGGGCGCTTCTCTTGGGGGATGTGGCGCACTTTCTCGGTAAAATGCGCCTTCGCGCGCTCGGCCCACTTTTTCGTCTTTTTCAGCGCGTCCAGGGCGTCGGCGCGGGAGGCTGGGTTCTTGACGCAGACGTCGAGGCAGGTCCAGATGGAGGATCCGATGGAGGCCTGGAAATCTATCACCTTCTCCGGCGTGAAGAAATGCGGGCTGCCGTCGATGTGCGACTGGAAGTGGACGCCGTTGTCGGTGATCTTGCGCAGGCGGCTCAGGCTGTAGACCTGGAAGCCGCCGGAGTCGGTGAGCACGGAGCCCGGGTGGTTCATGAAGCCGTTGAGGCCGCCGAACTTCTCCAGCGTGGGCAGGCCCGGGCGCAGGTAGAGGTGGTAGGTGTTCGAGAGCATGCACTCGGTGCCTATCTCGACGAGGTCGCGCTCGTTGACGGCCTTCACGGTGCCCTGCGTGGCCACCGGCATGAAGACCGGCGTATGCACGAGGCCCCTGTTGGTGGTCAGCACGGCCGCCCTTGCCCGGGTCTCCTTGTCGTTGTGCAGTACCTTGAAATGATGTTCCATGAGTTAATTCCTCGAAAATATAGTCCAAGTATCCGGCAGGCCTGCAGGTTCGCGGGGTCTGTCGAGGGTGAGCCTTCGTCGGGCCGGTGTCTCGCACACCGTGCTCGCACCTTGACACTCGGGCTCGTCGCTGCGCAAGCCTCGCCCTGCGCGACATCCCTCCAAAGGCTCACCCTCGCCACCCGCTCCGGTCATTCAGCCTGCCGGACTTCTGCTCCGTATCCTGCCGCTAAAAGACCAGCATCGAATCGCCGTAGGAGTAGAAGCGGTACTTCTCCTTCACGGCCTCGGCGTACGCTTTGAAAAGGAGCTCCCGGCCGGCGAAGGCGGCCGTCATGTAGAGCGGGGCGGAATCCGGCACGTGCAGGTTGGTGATGAAGCCGCCCGCCACCTTGAACCTGTGGCCCGGCATTATGAAGAGGCCGGCCTTGCCGCTGCCGGCGCGGACCGTGCCGTTATCTTCGGAGAAGGTCTCGAGGGTGCGCATCGAGGACGTTCCTACCGCTATCACGCGTCCGCCTGCCGCGCGGTGGGCGTTAACGGCCTCCGCCGTCCCGGCGGGTACCTCGCAGGCCTCCTCCATCATCACGTGGGAAGAGGGGTCCTCGGAGCGCACCGGCTTGAAGGTGCCCCAGCCTATGTGCAGCGTCACGAAGGCGCGCCTGACCCCGGCCGAGTCCAGCCGCGCGAAGAGCTCCGGGGTGAAATGGAAACCGGCGGTGTGCGCCGCTATGGAGCCGGCCTGCTGCGCGTAGACGGTCTGGTAGCGGTCTTCGTCGGCGGGGGCTTCCGCCCCGCGGCGCTTCCTGGCGTTCAGTATGTACTGCGGCAGCGGCACCTCGCCGTTGGCGGCCAGGTAGGCCTCGTCCACGGGCTGCGAAAAGCGGAAGGAGTAGCTGCCGTCGGGGTTGCGGGCCAGGCATTCCGCGCAAGCCCCTCCGGCGCAGTTCAGGCGCTGGCCGGGCTGGATCTTCCGGCAGAGGGCCGTCCAGAGCAGGCCGCCGGGCCCGGCGGGGGCCATCAGCAGCAGCTCGGACTTCCCGCCGGTGGGCTTTGCCGCCGCCAGCCGCGCCTTCCAGACCTTGCTGCGGTTCAGCACCAGCAGGTCTTTCGGCCCCAGTATTTCCGCCAGGTCCCTGAAGGAACGGTTGGCCGTGGTCCCTGCCGCCCTGTCCACCAGCATCAGGCGGGACGAGTCGCGCGGCTCCGCGGGCCGGTCGGCTATGAGCGGCTCTATCTCCAGCGAGGAGAACTCCGTAAGGGACCCGGAGCTCATATATCCGTTATCGCCGCGCCGGGGTAATACTGGCGCAGGATCCTCTTGAAAGGGCGCCCCTTCAGCGCCATGTATTTGGCCCCGTCCTGGCACATGCCCACGCCGTGCCCCCAGCCGCGGCCCGCGAACTCGTAGCCGCCCTTGACCGCGCTGATGGAGGTTATATAGGTGCTCCTGAACTCGAAGGTGCCGAGCACGTTGCGCAGGTCGGAGGCCGGGACCGAGCCGGAGCCGCTGTCCGACCTGACCCGGATGGTGAGCGCGCGCCCCGAGCGGTCGGTGCTGCCCACTTTGACGCTCTTTATCTTCAGTGCGGTGGAGCCGAGGGACTGCACCGCCTTCAGGAGGTCCTGCGCGGGCACGAAGAGCCTCCAGCGATAATGGGAGGAGGGTTTGCAATAGGGGTCCGTCACTCCGTAGAGCGGCTTAACCACCTCCTCGCCCCAGGCCGCCTTGGCGCTGGCGGTGTGCCCGCCGCAGCAGGCGTGGAAGAAAGCGGTGATCAGCCTGCCCTTGTACTTCAGCACCAGCCCTTTGGTGGAGTCCACCGCCTCCTTGACCCGGGGGCTGATGTTGTGCGTGCCGTTGTACGCCTGTTTCTCGGTGCCGTTGCTGACGTCGTAATCGCGGTTGGGGCTGATATGCTTGAGCGCGTACGTGCGCGAGGCCACGGCCTGCGCTTTCAGGGCCTCCATGGGCCAGTCCGGGCTCATCTCTGCTGGCAGCACGCCGTAGAGATACTCCTCCAGGCCTAGATGCTCCACGATGTCGAGTTTCCTGTCCTCGGTCAGGTCGATGTAGATATCGCCCTGGTAGAGATGCTTGCCCAGGCGCACCTTCTCCTGCCCTTCGCCGGGCAGCAGGCGTATAGGGGAGGAGAGATGCTGTCCCGCGATCGCGATGCCGGAGCCCTGCGGCCTGACCTCGTAGGAGGAGTTCTCGAGGAGCATGAACTTCTGTCCGCCGTCCACCTCTAACACGTACAGGCGGGCGGAGGTCTTCAGGTTAAGGGAGGACGCGCCGCGGGAGATGGCCACCCGGATGACGGGCTCTCCCGCCGTGGCGGAAGCCGCCTGGACGGTGCAAAGCAATGCGAGGAGAGGCGGTAGGAAGCGTCTCATTAAGGCTCAGAGAAGGTCGGGCTGGCCTGGAAGCTTGAAGCCTAGGTGTGACGCGGCCTTGGCGGTGAGCACCCGGCCGCGCGTAGTGCGCTTCAGGAAGCCGGACTGCATCAGGAAGGGCTCGATGACGTCGGTGAGGGTGTCGGGCTCCTCGGAAACGGCGACGGCCAGGGTCTCGATGCCCACGGGACCGCCGCCGAACTTCTCGGCGATGGTCGTCAGTATCCTGCGGTCCAGGTTGTCCAGCCCTTCCGGGTCTATCTCGAGCGCGGTCATGGCGGCCTCGGTGACGGACCTGGTCACCACCCCCGCGGCCCTGACGTCCGCGAAGTCCCGGACGCGGCGCAACAGGCGGTTGGCTATGCGGGGAGTGCCGCGGGAGCGGCGGGCTATCAGGGCCAGGGCCTCTTTCTCGGCCCTGCTGCCGAGTATGGAGGCCGACCTGGCCAGGATGCTGCAGATCTCCTCTTCGCCGTAGAAGCCGAGGTTGAAGACTATGCCGAAGCGGTCGCGCAGCGGGCCGGTCAGCAGGCCGCTCCGGGTGGTGGCCCCGACTAGGGTGAAGCGGGGGACGGCGAGCTTGAGCGTGGTGGCCCCGGGCCCCTGGCCGGTATTGATGAAGAAGAGGAAATCCTCCATCACCGGGTAGAGCGCCTCCTCGACCGCCGCGTTGAGGCGGTGTATCTCGTCGATGAACAGGATGTCGCCCTCCGAAAGCTCTGTGGTCAGCATGGCCGCCAGGTCGCCCGGCTTGGAGAGGACCGGCCCCGAGGTGACCTTGATGTTGACGCCCATCTCCCGGGCCAGGATATGGGAAAGGGTGGTCTTGCCGAGGCCGGGGGGCGAATAGAAGAGGCAGTGGTCCAGCGGCTCCCGGCGCCCCTTGGCCGCCTGGATGAAGACCTTGAGGTTCTCCTTAAGCTTGCGCTGCCCCACGAATTCGTCGAGGGTGTTGGGACGCAGCGCGGTCTCCAGCCTCGAGGAATCCTCGGGGCCGGTGCGGGGGGAAAGAACGTCCTCTTTGTCTGCCATCTTTATTTGGGCGAAAGGCGCTTCAGCGCCAGGCGTATGATGACTTCGGCGGCGGCCCCGGAGGGGGCTTCGGCCGCGGCTTCCTCCAGGGCCGACCTGGCTTCCGAGGCCCTGAAGCCAAGCGCGGCAAGGGCGCTCATGGCCTGCGCATAGGCCCCTGAAGCGGCCTGGGCGCGGGGGCCGGCGTAGGCGGGCAGGGCGTCCGGCAGCTTGTCCTTCAGGGCGGCTATCAGCTTGTCGGCCGTCTTCGCGGTGAAGCCGAAGATCCCCGTCAGGCGCTTAGGGTCCCTGGCCGCCACGGCGGCGGCGAATTCAGGCATGGAACGGACGGCTTTTCCGAGGTAATCGAGGGCCTTCTTCGCGCCGGTGTTCGGGACGGCGTCGCGGAGCAGGTCGAACAGCAGCTTCTCCTCGCGCGTGCGGAAGCCGTAAAGGGCGGTGCCGCCGTACATGCTGATGGATTCCGCCAGGAAGACCTCCGCGGAGGAACCCTCCGGGCCAAGGTCCTCGAGCGAGGGGACGCAGAGAAAGACCTCGTAGCCCAGCCCGTTGACCTCTATCACCGCGCTCTCCCCGCCTTTGGAAACTATCCTGCCGCGCAGGTACGCTAGCATGCGCTCCTCCTTGCGGCGGCGACGGCCCTCGCGAAGGGCGCCAGGCGCAGGTGGCAGAGCCCGGCGGCCATGGCGTCGGCGACGTCGTCGGGCTCCGGGGCCGAGGCCAGGTTCAGCGTGAGCTGCACCACGCGCTGCATCTGGCGCTTTTCGGCGGTGCCGCTGCCCGAAACGGTCTTCTTGATGACCTTGGGGTTGTACGGATAGATCCGGATGCCGGCTTTCGCGCAGGCGAGGAGTATGACGCCCCTGGCATGGGTGGTGTTAGCCTGCGTGTCGGCCCTTTTCGAGAAGAAGACCTCCTCTATCGCGGCTTCCTCCGCCCCGTGCTCCTTGATAAGGGCGCTGAAGGCGTCGTAGATCGCCACCAGGCGCTCCTCCAGCGGGGCTTGCTTGGGCGTGTGGACAAGACCCGAGGCGGACAACGACGGGGCCGCCGGGCCCCGTTTCTCCAGGACGGCCCAGCCGGTCCTGTCCAGCCCCGGGTCTATGCCAAGTATCCTCACGTTCTATTTGCCCAGCCTGGCTATGATGTCGTCGGGGATGTTGAAGTTGGAATAGACCTTCTGCACGTCGTCGTGGTCCTCCAGCTCCTCCATCAGGTCCAGGACCTGCTGCGCCTTGTCCTCGCCCACGTTGACCTCGTTCTTCGGGAGCATCGTCACCTCGGCGGTGGCGAGGACGATCTTCTTCTCCTCCAGCTTGGCCTTGACGGCGTCGAAATCCTGCGGGGCGGTGATGATCTCGAACTCGTCGCCCTCGGGGGAGCGGAAGTCCTCGGCGCCCAGCTCCAGCGCGAGGTTCATCAACTCGTCCTCGTTCGCGCCTTCCTTGGCGACGGCAATATAGCCCTTCTGCTCGAACATCCAGCCCACGCAGCCGGCCGAGCCCATGTTGCCGCCGTGGTTGTCGAGGATCTTGCGGATCTCGCTGGCGGCGCGGTTCTTGCTGTCGGTGGTCACGTTGATGATGATGGCGATGCCGTTGGGGCCGTAGCCCTCGTAGGTGATCTCCTCGTAGGTGACGCCGGGCTCCTGGCCGGTGCCGCGCATGATGGCGCGCTTGACGTTGTCGAGCGGCATGTTGGCGGCCTTCGCGTCCTCGACGGCCTTGCGCAGGCGGGGGTTGTCCTCGGGCTTGCCGCCGCCGGTGCGGGCGGCTATGGAGATCTCCTTGATTATCTTGGTCCAGACCTTGCCTCTTTTTGCGTCGGTGATCGCTTTCTTGTGCTTTATGCCCGCCCAGTGAGAATGTCCGCCCATGGTGAACTCCTTGCCCGCTAATGGTATTTCTTGAGATAGACCGCGGCTTTTTTACGCACGCGATAAATAAATTATATAATAACGCGGCTGCTTTACTCAACCGCGCCGCGCCCGCTGCGGCTCAGCGCGGCAACGGCCCCCTTAGCTCAACTGGATAGAGCGGCTGCCTTCGAAGCAGTAGGTTAGAGGTTCGAGTCCTCTAGGGGGCGCCAGTTTCGGCATGGGCCCCGCGTCCGCGTGTAACTATTTTGTAATCAAAACTTAACCATACCGAAAACAACGAAGATTACAATTTATACATGGTTCCACTGCTCCTGCCCGTTCTGGTGACTCTGGCCGCCCTCCCCGGGCAGGCCCAGACCCCGTCGAAGAAGGAACTAGGCCATAAGGCGCTGCAGTCGGTGGTCGATTTCCTCAAGAGCGACGACTCCGAGGTCCGCGGTCTTGCCGTGCAGGTGCTGGGGGAGGCGGGCAACAAGGCCGCCTCGGGAATGCTGCGCAAGATGCTCCAGGACCGCGATAAGCACGTGCGCATAGCGGCGGCCCGCGCCCTCTGGCAGATCGGCAGCCCGGCCGGACTCAAGACCCTCCAGGACATAATAGACGACGTCCCCGCCCAGGGCCCCGTCGCGGTCACCAATACCCCGCTGGTGGAGCTCAAGATCATTTCCCAGAACAGGATACGCGAGAAGGCGATGGAGACTTACGCCTGGATGCGGGGGGAGAAGGCCGCCGACCTGCTTTACAAGCTCAAGAACGACAATTACGGCACCATAAGGGACGCGGCCGGCAAGGAGCTGGCGCGCCTGGGGCACGAGGACGAGCTGGCCCCTTTCCTGGAGGCCCTGTCGGACCCGGACGAGGGGATACGCTACAACGCCGCGGGGCTGTTCTCCAGCATCTGCGCCAAGGCCGCCGTCGGGCCTCTGGCCAGGCTCGCCTCAGGCGGGGATTCCGTCCGCGTGCGCATGGCCGCGCTGGACGCGCTGGCCTGCTCTCCCGGCAAGAAGGACGCGGCCGCGGAGCTGCTCAAGCTGACCTCGGACGAGAACCCGACGATACGCTACAAGGCGGTCTCTGCCCTGGGAGGCATAAAGGAAGACAAGGTCCTGGCGCGGCTCAAAGAGATCTCCTCCGCGGACAAGGACGTGCGCCTGCGCATAGCGGCCCAGAAGGCGCTTATGGGTTCCGGCGTCCCGGCGGACTTCTCCGTTGCGGGGGACGCACTGACGGCCGCCAGCCCCGATATCAGGCTGGAGGCGCTGGAGGTCGCGGCGGCTTTTCCCGAGGACAAGTCCCTGCCGCTGCTGGCCTCGGCGCTGGACGACCCGGATACGAAGGTGAAACTTTACGCCGCCCTGTACATACTGAGGACGGCCGAGCGCAAGTGATATGCTGAGACGAACCCTGCTTATCTCCGCCGCCCTGCTCTGCGCGTGGGCCTGGCCTTCCGCGGCCCGCCCCGCCAAGGAGAGGACCCCGTCGCCGCTAGCGGATTCCATGCGCAAAGTGCGCAAGACCCCTTCCCCGGCGGCAAGGCAGGCCTTCCGTGAATTCTCGAGGAGGAACGGCGGCCGCTGGAAGGTGCGCTATAATCCGCGCACCGCGCTGCCGGAGGCTATAACGGGCGGCCGCACGCCGCGCTACGCCGGCACTCCGGAGCAGGCGGCCGCAGCCTTCTTTACAGATAATAAAGAACTCCTTAAGACCGATCCCGCCTCGCTGCGCCTCGTGCTGAAGCGCGAGTTCATGGGCGTTACCCATCTGCAGTACCAGCAGTACAAGGACGGCATCCCGGTGGAATTCTCCTATGCCCGCGTGCATATCTCCCCGGCGGGGGAGGTTTCCGGCTACCAGGGCAGGATAGAGCCGGAACTGCCCGCGAACACCACGCCGCTCATCTCCGAGCAGGGGGCGGCCATCGCCGCGGCCGCCAGCTACGGCGCTCCGCTGCGGGTCTCCCGCGCGGAACTGGTGATCTACCCGGACGAGGCTTCCGGCAGGCTCCGGCTGGCCTGGAAGATAAGGGGCCGCGCCAGGGGGCTCTGGGTCTATTACATCGACGCGACGGACGGCTCCGTGCTGTACCGCTACGACGACCTCCGCTATTTCTGCAACGGCACCGCTTATACCA
>JAJZOZ010000110.1 GCA_021811405.1 bacterium
GCAAGCAGGAGACCGAAGGCCACCAGAGCATAGACATGAATTTCCTCCAGAAGGAGGAGGAGAAGCAGGAAGAAGAGGACGAGCTTATGAAGAAATTCGAACCTTTCACGTACCTCAACGAGGAGAATCTCAAACGCCTCATCTATCTGTTCCTGCTCAGGAAGGAGGACCCCTGGGTGATAGCGGTGGTGCTGAGCTACATGAAGCCGGAGCTGTCCAGGCAGGCGCTGTCGATGCTGCCGGTGGAGATGCAGAGCCGCGTGGCGCTGGAGGCGCTGACCGTGCGCCAGGCCACCCGGGAGCAGATAGATTCCATAGACAAGGACATCCGCGAGAACGTGGACTTCGTGATGGGCGGCATAGAGCGCCTCTCGAAGATGCTCGAGGACTCCGACCCCGGCACCCGCAAGAACATCATAGAGTACCTGAAGACCCAGAAGCCGGACATCTACGACAAGGTGCGCCGCATCGTGCTGATGTTCGACGACGTAGTGGAGTTCTCCGACCGCGACATCCAGTCCATCATCCGCAACCTCAACAACGAGGACGTGGCCCGCGCGCTGGCGAAGGCCGACCCCGCCATAGTGAACAAGTTCTTCTCCAACATGTCGCAGGGCGCCGTCAACGCCGTCAAGGAGATCATGGAGTACTCGGGCGAGGTCAGCCCGGTGCAGATAGACGAGGCCCAGGGCAAGATCCTGGACGCCATCAAGAAGCTGGAGGCGGAGGGCAAGATCGCCTCCCGCGGCGGCAACAGCCAGGAGGTCTACATCATAGACGGCGCGGAGATGTCCTCGGGGGACGCCCGCCGCAAGAAGTTCGAGAGCCTCGGCGGCGCCCAGAAGCCGGCCGAGTCCGCCGGCCCCACCCCGGAGCAGCTGCAGCAGGCCGCCCAGTACGCGGCCGCGGGCGTGAACATGTACGGCCAGGGCCAGGTGCAGGAGAGCCTGCAGTACCTGGAGTACGCTGCTTCGCTTAACCCCGGCGACGCGCAGACCTGGCAGTACCTGGGCGCGGCCTATTACGCTTTGCAGAGGGTGGACGACGCGGTGGCGGCCTACGAGAAGTACGCCGCCCTGTCCGGCGACCCGGCGACGCAGGAATGGCTGGCCGGCTTCAAGCAGAGCGTCGGGCGCTAGGGCCTGCCGCCGGGTCGGGACGCAAAACCCGCTCGGCCACACCGTGGCCTCGCTCATCACTCAGGCTCGGCGCTATGCAAGCCTCGCCTTCGCGAAGGTTTTGCTTACCCGGCCCCGGCGTCAGTCCAAAGCCTTGGGATGGCGGGAGAAGCAGGCAGGCAGACAGGTTGGAGCGGGTGGCGATGACTTTCTGAGGAAGGCCGTCGCGGAGGCCCGAGCTTGCGTAGCGCGAGGGCCGAGTGGAGCGAAGCGACACCGCAGTGTGTCGAGGCGCGCGAACGGTGTTCGCGACGCCGTGCCTGACGAAGGAAGCCATCGACAGGACCCGCGAACTCGCAGGCCTGCCGTATGGAAGGAGCAAGTTGTTAATAAGTCTGTAACCAAAGCGAAACGGGGTTTTTTTAGAATATTTGCGTGATACCAGCTTTAGGCGCGATGTTCAATATGGACGACAAGGACAACAAACTGCCGAAGCCGCCTGGCATGCCGCCGCTCCCCCCGGGAGCGATGAAGCCCGGCCTGCCGCCGCCTCCCGGAGGAAAGCCCGGCCTGCCTTCCATGCCGTCCCTGCCCTCTTTCCCCGGAGCCGCGCCAGCCGCCTTCCAGCCCATGGCCCCCGGCGGCTTCGCCGCGCAGCCCGCGCCGCAGCAGGCCGCCGCCCCGCAGAAGGACGACGCCGAGGCGCGCCGCCTGCAGGAGGAGAAGGACAGGCTGGAGAAGAAGATCAACGACATGGAGAAGCTCCTCTCGCAGGAGAAGGAGAAGGCCCTGCTCGCCACGCTGAAGAACCAGCAGGACGAGGCCCTTTCCTCCCGCGTGGAGTCCTCGCTGAAGGACATCCAGGAGAAGATGCGCCGCGACCGCCGCGACCACGAGGTCGAGGAGGAGCGCCTCACCCTCAAGAGCAAGATCAAGGAGCTGGAGACCCGCCTCGCGCAGGAGCGCGAGACCTGGATGACCACGCTCAAGAACCAGATGGCCGAGCGCGAGGTCCAGGGCAAGGACGTAGAGAGCCATTTCATCTACCGCCTGCAGGAGATGGAGCGCCGCTGGCTGGACGAGAAGGCCCAGTGGCAGAAGGAGATCATCTCCCGCGAAGAGACGATACGCTCGCTCAAGTCCGCGGCCGAGAAGCTGCGCGACCTGGAGGACGAGTACCGCAAGGTGTCCATGGAGCGTTCCATGGAGAAGACCATGTCGGAGCGCGAGCTGGCCAAGCTGCGCGACGAGGCGGCCCGCGCCGACCGCGAGAAGGCGTCCATAGAATCCTATATCAAGATGATCCCCGAGAAGGAACGGGAGATCGCCGAGGTGAAGTCCGAGAACGCCTCGCTGAAGGCCCGCGAGGAGACCGCCCGCATGGAGGCCAGGCACTCCTCCGAGAAGCATTCCGCCGAGATCGAGAAGCTGCAGGGCGAGATAGGGCGCCTGCAGGCCGACCTCGGCTCCATAGCCGACCGCAAGAATTCCGAGATGAACGACGCCCTGCGCAAGGAGGCCGAGCGCTTCGAGGCCCAGCTGCAGGAGAAGGAAAAGATCATTGCCGACGTGTCCGGCGAGAAGGTCCGCGCGATATCGGAGCTGATGAAGCTTAAGGGCTTCGTCTCCCGCGTGCAGGCCATCAACGCCGTGCTCGAGAAGGAGCGCGGCCAGCTGAAGATGGAGAAGATGCAGCTCGCCCAGACCATGGCCGGCCAGGTGGAGGAGATGCGCAAGCTCAAGGCCGAGCTTGACGGCATCAAGGCCGCCCACCAGCAGGAGCTCGACTCGCAGGCCGCGGCCGCGAAGTCCGAGATAAACAGGATCAAGAACGGCTACGCCGTCGAGATGGGCGCCAAGCATTCCGAAGAGATGGCCGAGGCCGCCCGACTGCACCAGGAGGAGCAGGCCCGCCTGTCCGCCGTGCACCAGCAGGAGCTGGCGCAGGCGGCCGCGGCCCACCAGGCCGAGGTGTCCCGCCTGGAAGCCGCCCGCCGCGAGGAGGCCGCCAGGGCAGCCGCGGCCCATCAGGCCGCCGTGGCCAAGATCTCCGGCGAGCACCAGGGCGAGCTCGCGCGCCTGGCCGCCGAGCGCCAGGCCGAGTTCGATTCGCGGGTGTCCCAGCTCAGGATGCAGTACGAGTCCGCGCTGGAAGAGGAGAAGTCCGCGGTCAGGAAGCAGCTGGAGGCCTCGCACGCCTCCGAGCTGCACGAGGCCCGCGCCTCCGCCTCCTCCTCCGCCGACGCGATCGTCCGCCTGGAGGCAGAGAATCGCCGCCTGGCCGCCGAAGCCGCGGTCTTCGAGAAGACCATGTCGGCCCGCAGCAAGGATTTCGAGGAGCGCCTCGCCCGCGCCGAAGCCGAGGCCAAGCGCCGCGACGAGCAGGCCGAGAAGGCCGAGGCCCGCCGCGCCGAGGCAGTGGTAAGGGAAGAGAACGCCCAGCGGACCGCCCGCGAGGCCGAGGAGGAGCGCCAGAAGACCTCCGCCGAGCTGGCCGCGCTGCGCGAGAAATTTTCCACCATGGAGGCGAGGCTGGCCGAGCTTTCCGCCTCCGCCTCCTCCGGGGCCGCCAAGGCCGCCGAGGACCTCAAGGCCCAGGCCGAGAGCCTGCGCATAGAGAGCGAGAACCGCGCCCGTTTCGAGTCCGAGGTGCTTTTCCTCAAGCAGAAGGTCCAGCAGATGGAGCTCGCGGCCCAGGAGGCCGCCGTCCAGCTGGAGAACGAGAGCTCCAACGCCGCCGCCATACAGGCCGCGGCCGACGCCCAGGCGGCCGACCTCTCCGCCCGCATGGAAGAGCTTTCCGCCGAGGTGCGGCGCTACAAGGACATGGAGGCCTCCGTGGCCTCCAGGCTGAAGTGGGCGCTGAAGGGCAAGAAAGAGGAGAAGCCTCAGTAATACCCCGCAGGGCGGCGGCAGGGCGGGGGAACGCGCGTTTCCGCCGCCTTGTCCCGTATTTCAATTAAAGTATAATTACTACGATGATCAAGCTGCAGAAACTCAACGGCGCCACCGTGGTGGTCAACGCCGAGCTCATAGAGAGCGTGGAATCCGCCCCGGACACCGTGATCAACCTGGCCACCGGCAACCGGTTCCTGGTGAAGAACCCAGTCGACGAGGTGATAGCGCTGGTCGTGGAGTACAAGAAGAAGGTCTATTCCGAGCGGAAATGCGTCAACCCGCTCGAAGGCTACGAGAAGAAATAAGGGACTCATCGGCTTATGGACATAGCAACGCTGACCGGCATAGTGGTCTTTTTCGGCTTCGTCGTGGTCTCGGTCTACCTGGGCGAGGGCATGGCGGGCTTCAAGCCGTTCCTGAACGTGGAGGCCTTCCTGATCGTCATGGGCGGCACTTTCTGCGCGCTGCTGGTCAACTTCCCGCTCTCCTCGGTGATAAGCGTCGGCAAGGTCCTCAAGAAGGTCATGGCTTCCAAGGGCGAGGACACCTCCAAGCTGGTCTCCACCTTCGTCTCCCTCTCGCAGAAGGCCAAGCGCGAGGGCTTCCTGGCGCTGGAGGCCGACGCCAAGGCCATCGACAACGATTTCCTGAAGCGCGGCGTGCAGCTGGTGATCGACGGCGCCGACCACGAGTTCATCCGGAACATGCTCGAGACCGAGCTGGACTTCATCCGCGAGCGCCACAAGGCGGGCCGCGAGATCTTCAACGCGCTGGGCACCTACGCCCCGGCGTTCGGCATCATCGGCACCGTGCTCGGCATGATCCTGATGCTCTCCTCCATCGACGACGTGGCCCAGGTGCCGCGCCGCATGGCCCTGGCGCTGGCGGCCGCGTTCTTCGGCCTGGGCTCGGGCTACTGGCTTTTCCTGCCTATGGCCGGCAAGCTCAAGCACCGTTCCGAGGAGGAGCTGTTCGTAAAGGAGATCATCATCCGCGGGGTGCTGCTGCTGCAGAGCGGCGCTACGCCCAGCGTGGTGGAGGCCAACCTGAAGGCCTACCTTGAGCCCGAGAAGCGCAAGGCGGTGAAGAAGGAAGCCGCCGCTTAACTTATGGCCGTCAAAGTTAAGGGGATGATCCCCGAGGACGATTCCAGGGTGGCCCCTATAGGCCACCCGGCCCCGCCGTGGATGGTCAACTACGCCGACCTGATGACGGAGCTGGTCTGCTTCTTCGTCATCCTGTACGCCCTGTCCGCCGCCTTGAACAAGGACATGCAGAAGGCCCAGCAGGAAGTGCAGGACATGATAGACCAGGGCAAGATGGTGGGCCAGGTGCAGATGGACAAGGAAGGCATGCGCATCACGCTGGAGGAGCAGAGCCAGGTGGCCTTCTTCCAGAGCGGCAGCGCCGAGCTGACCCCGCAGATGACCGAGCAGATGGCCAAGCTGAGCCCTATACTCTTCAAGCTGGCCGAGAAGCACGATATCGTGGTGGAAGGCCACACCGACAACATCCCGATCAGGACCAAACAGTACGATTCCAACTGGGAGTTGTCCACGGCCCGCGCCACCAGCGTGGTGAAATCCCTGCTCGCCGATAATTTCCCGCCCAAGCACCTGGCGGCCGTGGGGTACGGTGAATACCACCCCATAGTGCCCAACGACACGGAAGCCGACCGCAAGAAGAACCGCAGGGTGGTCTTCTTCATCAAGAACAACCCCTACCCCGACCCCACCGGTCCCCCGGGAGAGAAGGGCAAGGCCGCCCCCGCCGCCGCGGAGAAGGCGCCGCCTCCGCCGGAGGGCGGAGCGCCGGCCGCGCCGGAGGCGCAGGCCCCGGAGACGCCCGCCCCCGCCGGAGACGCCCCGGCCGAGCCCGGCCCCTGAGCAGGAAAGTCTTATATGAACAGACACGCTATCAAGATACTCGCGCTCGCTCTGCTGGCGGCCCCCCTGACGGGCTGCATGGGCGGCCTCAAGCGGCTCAACGTGGTGGATTTCTCGGACCAGCGCGTAGGCGACCTGTCGCTCACCAAGAAGGTCACCGGCAAGCGAGAGTTCCTGTTCTTCTCCACCACGAAGATGGGGCTGTTCCTGGAGGGCAACATACAGGGCGTGGTGACGGATTACCAGGGCAATCCCATCGAAGGCGTGACCGTGAAGGTCATGCCCGACACCGGCAACAAGGCCGGCGGCGAGGGCGGAGGCGTGGGCGGGGAGCTGCCGCTGGAAGAGAACGCGAATTCGGCTATAAACCTTTCCTTCGCGCCCGGCATCAGCGACACTATGGGCCTGTACAAGATACATTTCTCGCTCCCGGTGAAGGACAACGAGGTGGACGTGCGCGGAAAGCTCGTCTACAATCCCGGCTGGGACCAGCAGAAGCTGAACCTGGGCAAGGCCTACGAGCCGCAGGTCAAGGAGACGCCTTTCCGGATCTACTACAACATGGACACCGGGTTCCTCGCTTTTCCCGAGGGGATACGCAAGATCATAGTGCAGCCGGTGGGCGAGGGCAAGGGCAGGCTGCAGGCGCTGCCTGGCTCGCCCGCCCCTCAGCCTGCCCCGCCGGCCGGTGCCCCCGCCGGGACCGCCGCGCCGGCCGGTGCCCCCGCGGGCGGAGGCCAGGCCGAGGAGGACCTCTTCAAGGGCTTCGATTTCGGCCAATGACGGCCGCTCAGGGCGGGGAAAAGAGGGACCTCCGGGTCCCTTTTTTGCGTCCGGCCGGGGATGGCTCCGTCGGGCACGCGGTCGCGAACACCGTTCGCGCCGCTCGCCACTCCCTCGCCGCGCTGCGCAAGCGGCTTCGGTCCGCGACGGCCCTCCGGACCCATCCCCGGCCGCCGCTGTCCGGTTTTGCGCCCCTCTTTTCCTTCGGCTTCGCTAAATAGATAGAATAATGTGGATGAAGAAGAAGGTCGTGGTGGCGATGTCGGGCGGCGTGGACTCGTCGGTGGCCGCGGCGCTGCTCCTGGAGCAGGGCTACGAGGTCATCGGGGTCACGCTGCGCCTCTTCTCGGAGCGCAGGGGCGGCATCAAGTGCTGCGGCGGGGACGAGAGCGCCGACAAGGCCCGCGCGTCCGCGCAGGCGCTCGGCATCCGGCATTATTTCAAGAGCGCGCAGGGGCTGTTCTCCGAGAAGGTCATCGGCGATTTCGTGGGCTCCTACCTGGCCGGCCGCACGCCCAACCCCTGCGTGGAGTGCAACCGGCACCTCAAGTTCGACTACCTCTACAAGCTCGCGCTTTCGCTGGGCGCCGGTTACCTTGCCACCGGCCATTACGCGCGTATCGAGAAGAAAGATGGGCGCTATGCCCTTTGCCGCGGCACGGACCCGCTGAAGGACCAGAGCTATTTCCTGTACTGCCTGCGCCGCGCCCAGCTGCCGCATCTGCTTTTCCCGCTCGGCGCCATGAATAAGGGCGAGGTCAGGAAGGCCGCGGCGAAGCTCTCCCTGCCTTCCGCCGCGGAACCGGAGTCCAAGGACATCTGTTTCGTCACGCAGGGCAATTACGGGACCTATCTCGGCAGGGAGGCCGGCGTGAAGCCGCGGCCCGGATATATAGTGGACATGTCCGGCAAGCGGCTGGGCCGCCACAGCGGCTTCTTCAATTTCACGGTGGGCCAGCGCCGCGGCACGGGCGTGCACGGCGGCGCCCGCCTTTACGTGACCGAGGTCCGGCCGGAGACCAACGAGGTGGTGATGGGACCGCTTTCCGCCGCACACAGCGCCGCGTTCTCGGTTACCGGCCTGAACTGGCTCAGGGTCCCGGAGGGCCGGGAGCTGCGGACCAGCGTGCAGATACGCTACCGGCATAAGCCGGCCCCGTGCCGGGTAGCCCTGGGCGGGCGCGGCGCCGCTGTGAGCCTGGACAGACCGCAGTTCGCGGTGGCGCCCGGGCAGGCGGCCGTCTTCTACGACGGCGACGAGGTGCTCGGCGGCGGCATAATTTCGGGCATAGCAGGCGCTGCATAGCGCGGAGGCTGACGACATGAAAAAAAAGATAGGCGTGATATTCGGCGGCAGGTCTTCCGAGCACGAGGTCTCGGTCGAATCGGCCAAGACGGTCTGCGCGGAGCTCGCTAACGCCGGCTTCGCGGTATTCCCGCTCTACGCGCCGCGCGCCGGGGCCTGGCGCCTGGTAAAGCCCGCGGACCTGCTGGCCGGCCGGCTGCGCGGCACCGAGATCGAGCCCTCGCTCGGCGGGGCCTGCTTCGTCAAGAAGGGGGGGGGAAGGCTGAAGCCGGACGCCCTGTTCCCCATCGTCCACGGCACGACCGGCGAGGACGGCGCGCTGCAGGGCTTCATGGAGCTGGCCGGCATTCCCTACGCCGGCTGCGGCGTCACGGCCTCCGCGGTGGGGATGGACAAGGAGATCTCTAAGGCGCTGGCGGCCCTGGCGGGGGTTCCGGTGCTGCCGCATGTGGTCATCCGGGCGCACCAGAAGCTTTCGATGGGCCCGCTGCTGAAAAAAGCCGCCTCACTGGGCTATCCGCTTTTCGTCAAGCCGGTGTCGCTGGGCTCGTCGGTGGGAGTTTCAAAGGTGAAGTCGCTGGCCGGGCTGAAACCGGCCGTGCTGAAGGCCTTCCGGTTCGATTCGGCCGTGATGATAGAGAAGGGCGTCGAC
>JAJZOZ010000111.1 GCA_021811405.1 bacterium
AAGCCGAAAGGCTAACTGAAAGTCTTTTTTATCCCCTCGGCCAGCGGCGTCCAGGCGGCGGTACCGGCCGTCCTCTCCCACAGGGCGGGCGAGGCCGTCCAGTTCGGGGCCGCGGCCTCCCGGGCCTTGTCGCGGTTCATCACCGGTTCCGCCCCGGCCAGGGCGGTGACGGCCTCGTAGAGCCAGCCTACCGCGTAGACGGCCGCGGGCGGCAGCGGGAGCATCAGGGGCATCTTCACGCCCATGCCGGCGGCCAGCATGGAGATGAACTCGCGCCATTCGTACGAGCGCGGCTCGCAGACGTAGAAGGCCTTCCCGTCGAAGCGGTCCGTATCCAGCGCGGCCAGCATCGCGGCCACGAGGTCGTCGATATAGACGAAGCTGAAGCGCCCGCCCGCCGAGCCGGCGTTCACCATGACCCCTTTGCGCACCCACTCGGCGATCTTGGAGACTCCGGAATCCTTGCGGCCGTAGATTATCGGCGGGCGCAGTATCACGAAGGCCCCGCCCTGGAAGCCGCGCACGGCCTTCTCGCCTTCGAGCTTGCTCTTCCCGTAGAAAGACACGGGAGCTTCGGGCCGGTCCTCGGTGCGGGGCGAATCCGCCGGCGAGGGGCCGCCGGCAGCCAGGCTGGAGACGTAGACGAGCTTCTTCAGGGACGGGACCGAGCCCGCCGCCGCCACCAGGTTAGCGGTCCCCTCGGCGTTGGCGCGCATGAAATCCTTCTCGGAGCGGCAGAACAGCGCGGCCGCCAGGTGCACCGCCGCGTCGGCCCCGGCCAGCGCCCGCGCGAGGCTCTCCCGGTCCGAGAAATCGGCCACGGCGTACTGCGCCCCTTCCAGCGGTTCGGCGGGGCGGCGGCGGGTGATTATCCTCACGGAGCTGCCGGAGGCCAGCAGGGCCCTGCAAAGGGCCGTTCCGACGAAGCCGGTGCCTCCGGTAACCGCTATGGTCCTCATTTCTTCTCCTTCAGCTTTTCCACCGCCCTGGCGGCTTCCTTGTCCAGGCTCCTGAGGGCCGCGCCCTCCGGCACCTTGACGTCCAGGCGTATGCCCAGGCGCGCCAGGCCCCTGGCGACCGTGGCCCGGTCCGGGTAATCCTCGTTCTGCAGCTTTTCCAGCACGCTGACCTTGTCGGCCTGCGGCAGCGTGACCGCTAGGGCGCCGGCCATCAGGGCGAAGGAGGCGGCGTTGACGGCCAGCCCGGCCGCGCCGCTGACGAAGCGGATCAGCGCCGTGCTGGTGTTGATGAACAGCAGGAAGACGCTCCAGAGCAGCAGCGAGACCGCCAGGTAGTAGATCCCCAGCGGGCCGGTGTCGGGGTAGCAGGCGAAGAAGGCCAGGTGGACCAGCGCGGCGCCTGCGATCTTCAGTATCATTTTCATAGCGGCTTCTCCGGCGGGGCCGGCGGCAGCAGGCGCGGGACGTAGATGCCCAGCCGCAGCAGGCCGGCGAAGAGCGACTTGCCGTCGGGGTATTCGTCGTACATGATCTTGGTGAAAGGGCTCCTGCCGTCCTTCTGCGGCATCAGCGAGAGCGCGGAGAAGAAACAGGCGAGCAGGAAGAAAACGGCGAAGATGATCCTGTTGCCGCGGTTCCAGCCGCTCACGGCGTTGGCGGTGAAGACGGCAAGGCCGGTCCACATAAGCGGGGCGACGAAGAGGAACAGCATGCCCATCTGCCCGCTCTCGGGGTAGCAGACGAAGATCCCCAGGTGTATGAGGACAGCGGAGAAGATGAGGGCGCTGAGCGGCATGGCGGGTCAGTCGGCGGCCTTGAACTCTACGTGCACCGTCAGGCGGTCCTCGGCGAAGCCGTCCGGCAGCGGCGGGAAAGGCGAGGCCGCCTGCACGGAGCTTTCCGCGGCGTTGTCGAACAGCCGGTTCCCGGAGGATTTCTCGACCACTATCCCCTTGGTGCCGTTCCTCAGGATGGTGAAGCGCACCGTGCAGCGCAGGCTGCCCGCGGAAGGCATGCGCTCGGTCCAGGCGTTCCACAGGGCCTCCCGGACCTGGGCGATGTACCAGGGATAGGGAAAGTTGTCGGAATCGGTCACGAGCGGCGTGCCCTCTTCCCCGTCGTCGCCCGCGGGCGCGGGCCGCCTCTGTTCGGCCTCGAAGAGCTTCGCGCCGCTGGAGAGGACGCTGGGCTTGGGAAGCGGGGCGGAGGAGAAGTCGTCCTCGTCGGGCTTCGCGGCCGCCTTCGGCGCCGGCGCCGCCTGCGCGGCGGCCGCTTCCCCGGCCGGAGGGGCCTCGCGGCCTGGCTTGTCGGCGGCCTTGGCCATGGTCACCACCTTATCCTGGCCTATGAAGTCGATGTAATAGGCCTGTTCCTTCCTGTGCGGGAAGGCGTTCCTGGAGAGAAGGAACAGCCCCGCCAGCAGCACGAAATGCGCGGAGGCGGAATAGATCAGGTAGGAACGCATGAGGGGTCCCGGCGCGCTCTAGTCTTCCGCCTTCACGGCGATGCCTATCTTGCCCGCCCCGAGCTTCTTGGCGGTATCGAAGACCGCCACCACCCTTTCTACCGGCACGGCCTTGTCGGCCTCCACCAGGACGGTCTTCTTGTAGGACCTGCCGAAGCGCAGGCGGAGCTCCTTCTCGAGGCCGCCGAACTTGACGCGCCTGCCGTCCACGGTCATCGCGCCGTCGGCGGCCAGCTGCACCTTGAGCACGTTCTCGTCCCCTCCCTTGGTGCCGGTGGACGCCTTGGGCAGCGTCACCAGTATCTGGGACTGGACGAGGAAAGGGGTGATCACCATGAAGATGATCAGCAGTATCAGCGAGACGTCGATCAGCGGGATCATGTTGATCTCCGCTATGATGCCGCCTTTCTTGTTGTGTAGCCGCATCGCTCGCCTCAGTTTACGCCGCTGAGCTCCCTGGCCACGGAGCGGTCTATGACCTGCTCCGTGATCCAGTTCATCTCGCTGCCGAAGTCGGCGGCCTTATGGGAGAAGTAGTTGTAGGCCACTATGGCCGGTATGGCCACGAAGAGGCCAGCCGCGGTGTTGACCAGGGCCTCGGCTATGCCCATAGCCACCACAGAGGGGCCTGCGCCGGCGTAGGTGGACAGGTCGCGGAAAGCGCGGATCACGCCTATCACGGTGCCGAAGAGCCCGATGAACGGGCTGATGCTGCCTATGGTGGCTATCGCGGTCAGGCTGCGGCCCAGGCGGGAGACGTGCCACTCCACGGCCTTCTCGGCGAGCTCGCGCTTCTCGAGCGGCGTGCCATGGTGGTTCATGACCTTGTGTACTATGTCGCCGGCGGGGTTCTTGGACCGGGCGCAGAGCTCGTCGATCTGCTTGAGCTCGCCGGTGCGCAGCAGCGCGTTGATCTTGTGCAGCAGGTCCTTCATGCCGCTGAAGGTGCGCTTGTACATGGTCCAGCGCTCCCAGATCAGGGCCGTGGAGTAGATGGAAAGGGCGGCGAGCAGGAACAGGATGGGGCCGCCCGCCACTAGTAGCTGTTTGAAGGTGATGTTCATGGGCTCTCCGGTGCGTCGTTCTTAGATAGGATTATAGCAATTAGGGCGGCGCCGGGGCAGGCGCGCGGCCGCGGGTCCGGGGGACGGGGAGCGGAGCGGACCTGGTGCGGGCCGCTAGGCTTTGCGGAAAGCGTATTTCACGCGGGCTTCCAGGTTCTCGAAATAGCCGGAGAGCAGCTTGAGCTTGGCGGCTATCACGTCGTAGAGCTCGGCCTGCTCGCGGGACTTGATGTCGTCCATCGTCTCCAGTTCCTTGAGCTTGTTGACGGCGCCGGAGAACTCGTCGCGCAGCTTGGCGAGCTCCTGGTCTCGCCATTTGAGGTCGGCGCGCAGGCGGCCTATCTCCTCGCTCAGCTTGCGGGAACGCTCCTCGTTGTCGCGGCGCTCCTCGAGCATGATGCTCTGGAATTCCTCGTTCTTGCCGACCAGCGAGGTTATGTTGTCGCCGAGGGTCCTGGCCAGCAGGTCCTTCTCCTCGAGCTGCGAGCGGAGCTCGTGGAGCTCCTTCTCCAGCTCGTGGGCCCGCTGGGCGGACGCGGCCTGCTCCTTCTTCAGCGCGGCGTCGGCGTTGTCGGCGGTGAGCATCAGGCGCTCGTGGAGCTTGGCGTTCTCGGCGGCCTTTTCGGCGAGGGCCTGGGTGGCCTCGGCCAGCTTCTCCTCGGAGCGCTTTTTGAGCGTCTTGTAGAGGGCTTCCCAGGAAGGATGCTCGCCTTTGACCGCCTGGGCGTTGGCTATGGAGCGCTTGAGCTTCTCGGCGAGGGCGCCGATCTCGGCGTTCTTGCGCCGCAGCTCCTCCTCGAAGCCGTGCTTTTCCTTGGCGTAGGAGCGTTTCAGCTCCTTGACGTCGTTCTCGAGCCTGGCGTTCTTGGAGATGGCCTTCTCGAGCAGCGACCGGGAGGCGGTCTCTTCCGCCGCCTCCGCCGTCAGCGGCGGGCGCGGCTTGGAAAGTGTCTGCAGGGGCGTTTCCAGCATCTCCTGGAAAACGGGCTCCATGAAGGCCTCCCTCCACTGGCCGAGGGCCTTCTCCGGGCAGACCAGCGAGCCGCGGCCGAAGCCGGGCTGGGCGGCTATGTCCTTGGGGTAGAAGGGACCCCGGATGGATTTTTTGATGTACACGTAGTACCGCGAGATCTGTTGCGTCATGCTTAAATGGTAGCAAAGGCGTGTTACAAAGAGATTACGATAAAAAAGCCCCGCTGCCGGGGCCTTTTCCTCCCCCTCCCCCGCTATTTCCCCAGGTTCTTCCTGACGTTGGCGCGGGTTACGGGGCTGATCACTCCCTTCTCGGTGATTATGCCCGTTATCAGGGAGGCAGGGGTCACGTCGAAGGCCGGGTGGCGGACCTTTACGCCTTTCGGGGCTATGCGCGCCCCCTTGACGTAGGTGACCTCGTCGCAGGAGCGCTCCTCTATGACTATCGCGTCCCCGTCCTTCGCCGTCATGTCGATGGTAGGAGTGGGGGCGGCCACGTAGAACGGTATCTTGTGGTACCTGGCTATCACCCCCAGCGCGTAGGTGCCTATCTTGTTGGCGGTATCTCCGTTGGAGGCGATGCGGTCCGCCCCGACGACGATCGCGTTTACGCCGCAGGTCTTGATGATGTGCGCGGCCATGTTGTCGGTGATCAGCTCGGACGGGACGCCTTCGCGCATCAGCTCCCAGATGGTCAGGCGGGCGCCCTGCAGGTAGGGGCGGGTCTCGCAGGAATAGGCGTGCTTTATCTTCCCCTTCCTGTGAGCCGCGGTTATGACGCCCACGGCGGTGCCTATGCCCATGGTGGCCAGGGCCCCGGCGTTGCAGTGCGTCATGATCACGCAGTTCCTGGGCAGCAGCGCGGCCCCGTGCTCGCCCATGTCGCGGCAGGCCTTCTCGTCCTCGGCCGTGAGCAGGCGGGCTTCCTTGTCCAGCAGCGCCGGGAACTTTCCGCGGGCCGCCGGAGAGAGTTTCCCGGGGTGCGCGGCGGCGAAGGCCAGAGCCAGGTCCAGCATGCGGTCGGCTGCGTAGAACAGGGCCACGGCCGTCGGGCGCGCGGCCTTCAGCAGGCCCGCCGTCCTGCGGGCCAGCCGCTCTATATCCGCGGAGGTCCCCGGCTTCAGCCGGCGCATCTCCAGCGCGAAGCCGAAGGCCGCGGCGCAGCCTATCAGCGGCGCGCCTCGCAGGGCCATGTCCCTGGTGGCCTTGGCCGTCCCGGCCGCGTCGCGCACGGCGATGTACTCTATCCTGTCGGGCAGCAGGCGCTGGTCCAGCACCATCATGCGGTCCTTCCTGAATATCAAGCGCGGAGGTATCATCTTGTTCCCCTTAGAAAAGTAAGGGCCCGCTTTGGGCGGGCCCGGCGTACAGCCCGGCAGGGCTTACGGGATGGAGTCCAGGAGGTTCTTCAGCTCTTCCTCGGTCTTGCCGGTTATCTCCACGGTCTTCTCGCGGCCCTTGGCGCCGCGTATGATGTTGACCATCTTGGCGGGAACCTCGAAGAACTCGGAGAGGTAGTCCCGCAGAAGCACGTTGATCTTGAGGTCGGCCGCGGCGGCGCATACCTTGACGCGCAGCACGCTGCCGATGCGGGAAACCACCTCGTTGTCCTCACAGTTCGGGATGACTCTGACTTTAACGATCATGCTGCCTACCTCCTGTTCCTGAAAACGTTCCGTCCGCCGCCTAGGCGAAGAGCGCGCTGCCTATGCGCGGCAGGTCGGAGCCGGCCTCCACGGCCAGCTCGTAGTCCCCGCTCATGCCGAGGGACAGGTAGTTCCCCTCTCCGGGGAAGTCCCTGTCGAAAAGTCTTTTAGCCCGCGCGAAGACGGCGCGCAGCTCCGTCTCGCCGGCGTCCGCGGGGGCTATGCCCATATAGCCTCTGGGGTCTAGGCTGCGGAGCCGGCGGACCTGCTCCAGCACGCCGGCGGCCTGCTCCGGCGCTATCCCGGACTGGGTGGGCGAAGCGTTCAGCTTGAGCTGCAGCATTACCGGGAGCGTCTTGCCGAGAGCGGCCGCGTGCCTGTCGAGCTCGGCGGCCAGTCTGAAGCTGTCCACGCAGTCTATCCAGTCGAAGAGCTCCGCGGCGGCCTTGGCCTTGTTGGTCTGCAGGTGGCCTATAAAATGCAGCTGAACCTTCGGGCGCAGCGGGGCCAGGGGGCCTTCCGCCCACTTGGCCCTGGCGTCCTGCACCTTGCTCTCGCCCGCCAGCTTCACGGCGCCGCTCTCCACGAGGAGCTTCACGTCCTCTACCGCGGCGTACTTGGTGACCGCTATGAAATCGTTGCCGGACGGCGGCCGGCCCGCTCGCGAGCGCGCGGCGGCTATGCGGGCGCCTATGTCCTGGAAGTTGGAAAGAAGGGCGCCCTTGCGTGTGATTTCGGCGGTCGGCATGGTCTGGATAACTATATTTTAGCAAAAAATGCCGGTTTTTCATAGGGAAAACGCCCGGGCGGGCTAAATGCTATGATTTTTAGATGGCTTTACCGCCGGGTTTCTGGATACTGGCCTCCGCCCAGGGGCTGATGGCCGCCGGCTACGCCATTTCCTTCCCCTTCCTGGCCGTATACCTGAGCTCGCACCGGGGCATGCCGATGCCGTGGGTGGGCTTCTTCCTGGCGGGCTCGATGCTGGTCTCGTCCCTCGCCCAGTTCATAGGCGGCGAGGTCTCCGACGCCGTGGGGCGCCGCAAGGTGATGGTCTGGTCGCTGGGGCTGCGCGCCATGCTGATAGCCGTGATCGCCTGGGCCGTATACGCCCGCCTGCCGCTGTGGGTCATCTTCTGCGTGCACCCGGTCTCCATGTTCATAGGTTCCTTCTTCGACCCTGCCGCGCGCTCCTGGGTGGCCGACTACACGCATCCGTCCGGGCGCATGAAGGCCTACGGCTTCCTGCGCATGGGCACCAACGCCGGCTGGGCGGTGGGGCCCGCCCTCGGCGGCTTCCTGGCGGCGGGCTCCTATTCGCTGATGTTCTTCGTCACGGCCTTCGTAACCGCGGTCTGCGCGGTAATACTCTCCGCGTCGGTCCGCGACCTTCCCGGCCTGGCTAAGGGGCGCCTGGAAACGCCGGGTTTCTCGGGCGCCGCGGCGGCCCTCTCCGACGGCGCTTTCCTGCGTTTCTGCGCGTTCAGCTTCTTGATGAGCGCCGTGGTCAGCCAGCTGGTGGTGACCACCTCGCTGTATTCCAAGGCCTACCTCGGGCTGGAGGAGCGGCAGATAGGCCTGCTGTTCTCCATCAATGGCCTGATGGTGGTCTTCTTCCAGTACTTCGTCACGCGCCTGCTGGAAGGGCGTCGCATCACTGCTGGGCTGGCGGCGGGCGCGCTGTGCTACGCGGCGGGCTACCTCTTTTTCGGCTACGCGCCGTCTTTCTTGCTGGCGGCCGCGGCCATGGCGGTGGTTACTTTGGGCGAACTGGCGGTCTCGCCGGGCATGCAGGCGCTCGGCGCGAACATGTCTCCTCCCGGGGAGAAAGGGCGCTACCTGGGCGTGCACGGCGTGTTCCAGCAGGTGGGCCGCTCGGCGGGTATTTTCGTCGGCTCCAACGCCGTCGGGCTGTTGAGCCCCGTTTTCCGCGAGGGCCCGTGGTACATCATAGCGGGGCTGGCCGTGCTGGCCTGCCTGGGCTTCGTCTCGCTGGGCCGCCGCCTTACGCGCGAGCAGGACGGGCTGCGAACGCTTCCGCTGCCGCCTTCCGCGCCTATCGAAGCCGCGGAGCCGGTCTAGGCTTTCCTGCGCGTCGAGGCCAGCATGAGCAGGCCTATGACGGCGAGCGCCGCCTGCCAGAAGCGCCCGGAGGCGTCGGACAGCCCCAGCGCGGAGTTCGCCGGATCCGCCGGGTCGTAGTAGATATCCAGGGTGTTGCCCGCGGCGAACCGGCCGGCTACGGCTTCCTCGGCGGACTCCCGGGTATACAGTGTGTTCCTGTCCGCGGAGCCGGCGCCGGCGTAGCGCCTGCCCCCCGCGGAGTATTCATATTCCACTATCACTTCGAACGGGTTCCCGCCGCCGCGCCCTCCCCTGTCCTCCAGGGCGCGCGATCCGGTTATGACCGCCTCGGCCTTTATCCAG
>JAJZOZ010000112.1 GCA_021811405.1 bacterium
GTTGCCGGCGTGGGAGGCCGCGACGTCGCGGGCCTCGTGCGGGTCGTACGGGGCTTTCTGGTCCAGCGGCACGCGCCCGGTTATCTTGTGGTACTTGAGGCCGATATTGCGGCGCACGCCGTCCTGGTGCAGGTAGGGCTTGATATAGTCGTACTCGAGGTCGTAGCCGAGGTCGCGGTAGAACTCGCGGTAGCGGTGGTCGCCCGGGTAGCCGGTCTCGGCGCTCCAGACCTGCTGCGCGCTCTCCATGTCGCGGCCGAAAGCGGCGACGCCGGAAGGGCAGTAGACGGGCGCGTACACGCCGTAGCGCGGGCGCGGGCTGCCGTAGATGATGCCGTGCGTCTCGAGGAAGAAATAGCGGATGCCCTGCGACCTGAGGAAGACGTCGTCGCCGGGGTTGTAGGCGCACTCGGCCAGCCAGATGCCGCGCGGGCCCCGGCCGAAATGCTTCCTGTAGTCGTCGGCGGCGAGCTTGACCTGCGCGTGCACCACCTCTTTGCGCAGCGCGAGCGGCAGGAAGCCGTGCGTGGCGCCGCAGGTGATGATCTCGAGCTTGCCCATGTCCTGGAACTTTTTGAACCCGTCCAGGATGCGGCCGTGATAATAATCCTCGTAGAGCTCGCGGATGCGCCGGAACTTGGCCTCGTACATCCTGGCCGCGTCCTGGTAAGGGGTATTGCGGGTGCGCACGGCTTCCTTCTCGGCCAGCTCCAGGCGCAGGTTGTAGTAGCGGCGGAAGCGCTCGCGCAGCAGCTCGTCCGCCATCATGTTGCACAAGGGCGGCGTCAGGGACATCGTTACGCGGAAGTCCGTCCCCTCCGCCGTCAGCCGCTCGTAGATGTCGAGCAGCGGCAGGTAGGTCTCGCACATCGCCTCGAAGAACCAGTCCTCCTCGAGGAAGTCGTCGTACTCCGGATGGCGGATGAACGGAAGATGCGCGTGAAGAACTAAAGCCAGGTAGCCTTTCTCGTTATTTACCATCGGTCTTGGTGGTCCTGCGGACCTTGATATCTATCTCCCTGAGATCCTTCTCGTCCCTGGACATGGCCTTTACCGGCAGGCCCATCTCGCCGTCCGGCAGCGCGAAGCGCATGCTGAAGGTGCCGTCCGGGTTCAGGCCGACCTTGCGGCCCGCCACCGTGACGAACGCGTCGGGCTCGGTGGCCCCGTAAAGTATCAGCTCGCAGTCGGCCACCAGGCGGAACTTCCTGGCCTCCTCCGGCTGCTTGTGCAGGGCCTGCGAGGACATGGAGCTCACGCCCCAGCTGGAAGCCCGGCTGAAGACGGCGCGCAGCATCTCCCAGCGCTGGGCGAGGGACTTCGCCACCTCGCCGGAGCCCTTGCCTATGTACTCCACGCCCGAGAGCTGCAGCAGCTTGTCGAAATCGGCGGTCACGGCCATCCACTTCTCGTCGGT
The DNA here is from genome assembly GCA_021811405.1 of bacterium. Classification (GTDB taxonomy): domain Bacteria; phylum Elusimicrobiota; class Elusimicrobia; order Elusimicrobiales; family UBA9959; genus UBA9959. The sequence goes on from JAJZOZ010000112.1 coordinate 1,418, forward strand.
CACGTCCGAGACGCGGCCCGCGGGCAGGGCTACCGTGTTGGTCTTCACGATGGAGAGGAAAGTGCCGTCGGGCAGCACCAGGCCGACCTCGCAATAATAGGACCGGCCCGGCTCCTGCACGTTGACGTACCAGCTGCGGGCCTCGTGCATCACCGAGATGTCGAAGAAGGCCTTGGCGCCGTCGGTGGCGTCGTGCACGCGGATGACCTGCCTGCCCTTCTCGAAGACGTCGGCGCCGTGCTTGCGCTTGAGGTTGGCGCGGGAGTTATCCGAGATCTCCCAGTATATGAACATCCAGTTCGGATCGCGCGGCAGCAGAGCGGCCTCGGTATTGCCGTAGCCCTCCGGCAGAGCCTTATGCTCGGCCTCCGGCCCCCGGTTCTCCTTGTTCATCCTACCTGACGAAGTCATGATTCCTCCCCCTGCGGCCCCCGACCCCAATTCTACCGCGCGGACATGGGACATCGGCTGGTTACCCAGTCACCCTACCGTACAATTATACCAAAAAACCCCCCTGCCGCCGCCACCCCGGCCATAAAGATACCTGGGCGGCCCTGTTACTCCTCCGCGTCGAAATCCCCTGCGGCCGGCGCCTGCGCGTGGTCGTAAAGCCAGTCGAAGACGGCCTGGTAGGCCTTGACGGCCTCGGCGTCGTTGGTGAAGATGACGTTCTCGAAGGAATGGCGGCTGGCGTTGGAGGTCCAGTTGAAGGAACCGGTCTCCATTACCTGGCCGTCCAGGATGGCGAACTTGTCGTGGAGGGCGCCCTTGTCGTTGCGGCCTATGCCCCAGCGGAACGGAACCCCGGCCGAGAAAAGCAGCTTTGCCAGACCCGAGCCCTTGGCCATGTTCCTGTCCATCAGGAAGCGCACCTTCACGCCCCTCCTATTGGCGTCGGTCACGGCCTCGGCCAGCACCCTGGAGGAGAAGGAGAAAGTGACGATGTCCAGGCTGCGGCTGGAGGCCTTCAGCAGCGCGGCCAGGCGCTCCTCGGTGCCGGAACCGGGCGAGAACAGGTAGGCCGGCACCCTGGCGCCGTTGAGCTCCATGACCGGGGAAGGGTCCTGCGGAGGCCTGCCGTAATAGCCCTCCGGCACTTCAGCGGAAGGGCCCTGGGAGAGGGCGCGCGCCTTGGACCACATCCACTCGAAATAGGCGTTGTAGCCGGCCAGGTAGGCGGGGTGCTGGGCGACCATGGTGTTCTCGTGGTTGGAGAAAGTGGCGCCGAAGGTCCAGTTGTAGGAGCCCACCGCCGCCGCCTTGCCGTCGCAGATCAGGATCTTGTTGTGGTTGACGCCGTAGCGGCCGGTGCCGCGCAGCGTGCGCACTTCCACCCCGGCCGAGCTGAGCCTGGTTATCTGCGGGTCCGCCTTCGGGTAGACGTGGGACTCGTCCACCACCATCCGTATCTTCACCCCCCGCTCCTTGGCCCGCAGCAGCGCGTCCGGGTTGTCCTTCAGGGTTATGCTGAACATCACCACGTCGACGCTGACGGCCGACAGGTCTATCAGCCTGGTGTTGACGTCGTTGAGGTAGGAGAAGTTGTAAGGGGTGACCGAGCTGAAGTCCCCGGCCCGGACCGCGGGCAGCGGCGCCGGCACCGCGGGAGCCTGGAGCTCTTCCGGCGAGAAGGCTATATCGAAGTCGCGCGGTCCGTCGCCCGGAGGCAGCGCGGCCGCCGCGGGCCGGGCTCCGGAAAACAGGAAAGCCGCGCCTAGAAGGGCGGCCGCGGTGTTGCGAAAGATCGTCATATATCAATTCTATACGCGAAACGCGGGCCGCCACAAGGGCTGTAAGGCCCCCGCGGCCGGCCCGAAAGGCCTATAAATGCGCTTATCAAAGATAGGCCCATTGACGCGGCAAGCCTGGGCCCTTTGACGCTGGCGATGCGGCGCCGCGCGCGTTACAATATGGCGCAGGCAAAAGACAGCAAGCAACGGAGAAATGATGAAAAAGCTCACAGCCTTACTCGCCTTCCTGCTGCTCGGAGTTCCCGCCGCCAGGGCCCAGCTTACCGCCAATTTCGTCGACGTGGGCCAGGGCGACTCCATCTACATAGAGCTGCCCAACGGCCACAACGCCCTCATCGACGGCGGCCCCAACGGCGATTCCATCCGCAATTTCCTCAAGGCCAAAGGCGTGACCACTATAGACCACGTCGTGCTCACCCACCCCCACAGCGACCACTACATAGGCCTGCTCGAGGTCTTCAAGAAGTTCCAGGTCAACGAGTTCTACGACACCAAAATGGACAATACCGACGCGCAGGGCGACAACACCCTCCGCCGGCTGGCCCAGGCCGAGCCCGGCTGCAAGACCATCTACCCGGAGCCAGGCGACCAGCTGAACTGGGACCGCAACGTGACCGTCAAGGTCCTCAACTCCTGCGCTTCCCCGATGTCGGCCAAGGACAACACCCCGATCAACAACTGCTCCATAGTGCTGCGTCTCTATTACAACGGCAGCGCCATCCTGCTGATGGGCGACGCGGAAAGCGAAGTCGAGAACGCGATGATGCGCATCTTCAAGTCCGGCCTCAACTCCACCTACCTTAAGGTGGGGCATCACGGCTCCCGCTATTCCACCTCGGCCAAGTTCCTGGAGCGCGTGCAGGCCCGGGTGGCCATCATCTCGGTGGGCAAGGACAACAAGTTCGGCCATCCGCACAAGGAGACCATGGACAGGCTGGTGGCCGCGGGCCTGCAGGTCTTCACCACCCTGGACGGCACGCAGACGCTGACCATACCGGCGCCCAAGAAGGGCGTAGAGCCCGTGGTCAACGGCGAGATAGAGCTGCCGGTGGTCTACACGCCGGCCCCCGAATTCAGGATGCAGGACTATCCCTACGACCCCGCCGACGCCGCCGCGATGCGGCAGCTGCGCGGCGCATCGGCGGAGTAAGTTCCTCTCCGGGCAAAAGAGAAGAGCGCCACGCGGCGCTCTTTTCTTTTTTCCCGGCCGGAGGCCCTACCTGGGAATGAGCGGGGAATCAGCGGGCATGCCGTAAACCGAAGCCAGCATGCCCGGCGAGAGCATCTCCGCCGCCGGACCGCAGGAATAGGCCCCGCCGCCGCGGAAGAGCAGCGCCTTGCTGCAGCCTAGGCGCGCCAGGGCGGGTTCGTGCAGCACCGCCGCCACCGCCAGGCCGCGCCCGGCCAGGCGCCCGAGCAGGTCCAGCACCGCGGCCTTGTACTTAAGGTCCAGGTGCGAGGTCGGTTCGTCCAGCAGCAGCACCCCCGTTTCCTGCGCCAGGGCCTGCGCGATGAAAGCGAGCTGGCGTTCGCCGGTTGAAAGCGTGTTTATCGAGCGGCCGGCCAGCCTGGCTATCCCGGTCTCCTCCAGCGCCCTGTCGGCCGCCTCCCGGTCCTCCGCAGAATAGCCGCGCCAGAGGCCGGCCCGGGCGGTGCGTCCCAGCAGCACCGCCTCCCTGACCGAGAAGTCGTAAGGCGTGAAGGTCTCGCTGGGCACATAGGCCAGCAGGCGGGCCAGGCGCTCCGGCCCGAGGCCGGCGGCCTCCTGCCCGCCTATGCGCACCGAGCCGGCCGCCGGGGCCTGGAACCCGGTCAAGAGCCTGAGCAGCGTGGACTTGCCGGAGCCGTTCGGCCCGAGCACGCACATGAAGTCCCCCGGCAGCAGCTCGAAGGACATGGCGGAGATCAGCGGCGCGCCGCCGTAGGAGAAGGTAAGCCCCTCCACCTTCAGCGCCGGCATCAGGCCCTCCCCCGCGCTGACCGCCAGAGCAGCCACATGAAGAAAGGCGCCCCGGCCAGCGCCATCACCACGCCGGCTGGGATCTCCGCCGGGGCGAACAGCGAGCGCCCGGCCGCGTCGGCCGCGGCCAGCAGCGCGGCGCCGCCTATGGCGGAAGCCGGCACCAGCGTGCGCGAGGAAGGCCCCGTCAGCAGCCGCACTATATGCGGCGTCATCAGCCCGACGAAGCCTATGGTGCCCCCAAGGGAGACCGCGGCCGAAGTGGCCGCGCAGGCGAAGACGAAGAAAAGTATCCTTTCCTTTTCCGGGCTGACGCCCAGGTGGTAAGCGCTCTGCGCGCCCAGCGACATAGCGTCCAGCGCCCTCCAGCGGGCCATGGCCAGCCCGCCGCAGACCGCTATTATGGCGCCGGAGGCCATGAGCACCCCGGGGCGCGCCATGTACAGCCCGCCCAGCACGAAGTAGAACAGCGAGAACGAGCGCTCGCGGGCGGCCGTGAGGGTGAGCATGACCAGCGCCGTCAGGAAAGCGCTCACCGCCACGCCGGCCAGCACCAGCGAGGCGTCCGAGAGGCGGCCCGCCAGCCGGGCCAGCCAGTAGGAAAGGAAGGTGGCCCCGAAGGCCCCGGTGAAAACGGCCAGGAAGAAGAGCGGGGAATCGCGGTCTATACCGGCGATGAAGCAGAGCACGGCGGCGGCGGTGGCGCCGGCCGAGGTGCCCAGGATGTAAGGGTCGCTGAGCGGGTTCTTCAGCACGCCCTGGAACAGCGCGCCCGCCAGGCCCAGCCCGGCGCCCACGGCGAGGGCCGCCAGCGTGCGCGGCAGGCGCAGGTTCCAGATTATGTCCGGCGACAGGCCGGCCGGGCCCGCGGCCAGAGAAAGCAGGCAGGCGGCGGCCAGCGCGCCGGGCAGCAGCAGGTATTTACTTTTCGTCATCACCGTGGGCGGCCGGCGCCAGCAGTGCGGCCAGCTTCCCGATCTCCCCGAAGAGCCTCGGGCCCGGCCGGGAGAAGGCGTCCCGGTCCAGCCCGGTTATCACGCGCCCTCCCTTTACCGCCGCCATATCCTTCGCCATCGGCCTCGAGACGAATTCGTCCCCGCCGCCGTTGAGCAGTATCACGGCCTCCGGGTCCATCAGCAGCACTTCTTCCCAGGTGGCCTGGAAATAGCCGCGCTTCTCCCTGCCGAATACGTTCACCCCTCCCGCCTTCGAAACGGCGTCGGAAAGAAAGGAGTCCCCGCCGGTGGTCCAGCCGCCGGAGTCGGCCTCGATATAGACCTTAACCGGCTTCCCGGCGGGCTTGCGCGGCAGCGAGGCGGAAAGCCGCTTCTCCAGCTTCTCCCCTTCTTTCTTAAGTCCCAGCTCGGCGGCGATCAGCCTCACGGTGGTCAGGATATCGTCCACCTTCTTCTCCTCCGGCAGCGTGACCACCTTTATGCCGAGCGAGGAAAGCTGCCTCGCGGTGGAGGCGGAAGCCCAGGCGCCCGTGAAGACTACGTCCGGCTTCAGCGAATATACTTTTTCGAGGTTTGGGCGCAGGTAGTCGCCGGCTTTCTCTATCTTCGCGGTCTCCGGAGGGTAGTTGCAGAAATTGGATACTCCAACGAGGTCCTTGCCGGCCCCCAGCGCGAAGATTATCTCCGTGTAGGAGGGCATCAGAGAAACTACGCGCTTTCCTTCGGCGCGGGCGGAGAGCGGGAAGCAGAGCAGCAGGAGCAGGAATATATCGCGCATAAAAAAAGGCCCTATCCAAAGAGAAAGGGCCCTTGTTCCCCCTCGGAAGCCCCCTCTCGGGGTCCGCAGTAGACCGGGCTGGCCTGTAGCCGTGCCGCTTCAAGCGCTATGCGCTTCAGGCGGCCTCAGCCGTCGGCATCACCGTTGCGGGGCAGCCGGGGATTCGCACCCCGTTCCTTCTGCGTTACAGCTATATGATACTAAAATTTGTACTTCAGCTCGCCTATCAGGTACCAGCCGCCGAGGCGATAGTTGACGCCGCCGGCGTTCCTGGAATTATACCCGAACAGGCCGCCCAGCGTGCCCTCCAACCCGCCCCAGCGGCGGCTGGCCGCGGCCGAAAGGCGGTGCATGGGCACGTCTATGGCAGTGGAGAGGTCCAGGCTGCCTGCGTCTATGGCCGGGGTGTCGTAGGCATAGCCGGCCATGAAGTCGGTGCGCTCGCTGTAGTTCCACAGGACTCCGGCGCGGAGCTTATAGGAGTTCTTCCAGTCGAAGGTGTTGCCCTGGTCCGTAAAGATGTTGCCCTGGGCTTTATAGGTGGTCGCGTTAGAGAAGCCTCTCCACCAGGTCTGGGCGAAGTCCAGGGTCAGCGTCAGGTCCCTGCGGTACCTCCAAGCGGCGCCGATGCCGGAGGTGGGCGGCTGCTTCAGCGTGAACTTGAAGTCGGTATTCTGCATCCCCAGGTTGGTGGAAGTCCCGTCGGCGCTGCCCTCTATCTTCACCTTGGACCCCGAGCGGAACACGGCCCCGAGGGAAAGAGAATCGCTCAGCGCATATTTGGCGCCGAGCACGGCCTCCGCCCCATAACCTTTCCCGTCGAGCTTGCGGGTCAGGTGGTCGGGGCCGATCACTACAGGACCGGGCAGTATGAGGGTGTAGTCCATCGTCAGGTCGGACTTGAGCTGGCCGTAGACCAGGCCGAGGCCGGCCGCGCCGGTGAGCTTGTCGGTCAGCCTGCGGGCATAGGAGACGTTGGCCACGGCTATCGCGGCCCTGCCTTCGTAATCTATTGAGCTGAAGACGGGAGAAACGGGATCGGAGTCCTCGAAGTTGGAACCCTGCAGCAGCGGCATGTAGACGCCTACGCCTAACGCCGAGTTCTCGTCCAGGGGAACGGCCGAACCGGCCGAGCCGAAGAAGAAGGAGGAATCCATCTTCTTCTCGCGGAACAGACCGCCGGTGCCGGATACGTTGAAGGAATTGCCGTCGCGCATGTAGCTCTTGCCGGCCTTCAGTTCCAGCCCCGCCTCCCGGCCTTTCACGTCGGCCAGGTTGGCGGGGTTCCAGTATATCGCGGTCCAGTCGGGAGCGTCGGCTATCACCGCGCCGCCGCGGGCCACGGCCCTGGCGCCCACCCCGTCGAACTCGTAGCCCGAAGCGCCGGCCGGAGAAGGCGCGGACGCGCAGGCCAGCGCCGCCAGCCCCGTCGAAAGCATAAGTATCCCGGTGTTCTTTCTCATGAAGCAGTCCTTTGCCCCGGCCTCAGCCGGCCGCGGGCATCTCAACTATTGCGCTGAGGCCGCCGGAAGGGCGGTTGTGCAGCCGTATGTCCCCCCCGTTGCGTATCAGCAGGTCCCTCGTGATCAGCAAACCCACGCCGGTGCCGTCCGCCTTGGTGGTCACGGACCGGCGGAAAACGTTC
>JAJZOZ010000113.1 GCA_021811405.1 bacterium
TGATGGCGGCGGCGGCCAGCAGCACCAGCACCCAGCTCATGGCCACCCCGGTCCTGGCCTCCAGCGAGCCCGCCAGCACTACCAGCCCCCCGGTGCAGGTAAGCATGGCCATGCGGTAGAAGAAGGAACTGATGCCGACGAAAAAGGCCTGGTCCCTGTCGTTCATCGCTATCATGTAGAAGCCGTCCACTGCTATGTCGTGCGTGGCCGAGAACACGGCTATCACCATGAAGCAGGCGGTGGCCAGGTAGAGGAAGTCCGGCGACCTGAGCGACAGCGCCGCCGCCACCAGGCCCGCGGCCATCAGGGCCTGGGTCCAGATCGTCCAGCCGCGCTTGGTGAAATACATGTCTATCAGCGGCCCCCAGAACATCTTTATCGCCCACGGCAGGTAGAGAAGGCTGGTCCAGGCCGCTATCTGCTGGTTAGGGACCTCCATCTTCTTGAAGATGATGACCGCCAGCACGTTGACTATCATGTACGGCAGGCCTTCGGCGAAATAGGTGCTGGGGACGAAGCTCCAGGGGTTGCGGCTTTCTGCTTTGGCTGTCATGCTCTCTCCGTTGTCGCGCAGGATACAGCAATCATAGTAAATTCAAGCGGGGCGGTGACACCGGTCAAACAGGCCCGGCCGCCATTTTGATAGAATCGTATCTATGGAGCTCTTCTCCGCGCTTTTCTCCCCCGGCTCCGCGGCCTGGACCGTCTTCCTGATCATGCTGGTCTCGGCCGCCGGGCTGGCCATCGGCAATCTCCGCGTGCTCGGGATCAACCTGGGCATCGCCGGCGTCCTCTTCTCCGGGATACTGGCCGGCCATTTCGGCCTCTCCGCGGACGAGCATACGCTGGAGTTCCTGCGCGAGTTCGGCCTGATACTTTTCGTCTACTCCATAGGGACCCAGGTGGGGCCCGGTTTCTTCTCCCTTTTCCGCAAGCAGGGCATCCGGCTGAACCTGATAGCGGCCGCCATAGTGCTGGGCGGGGCCGCTGCGGCCCTTCTCGGGGCTAAGCTCGCGGGCCTCGACGTCCCTGCAGCCGTAGGCCTGTACTCGGGCGCCGTCACCAATACCCCTTCTCTGGCCGCCGCGCAGCAGGCCCTTTCCGCCGTAAGACCCGAGGCGGCCAACGCGGCCTCCGTGGCCTACGCGCTGGCCTACCCCGGCGCTATCATCGGCATTATACTCACTATGGTCCTGATCCGCCGGCTCTTCCGCAGCCAGGCCGAGCGGGAACTGCTGGAGACTGAGCCCGACAAGGCCGCCTCCTCGCTGCAGGCCGCCAGCATCACCGTGGAGAACAGGAACCTCGACGGCCTCAGGATAAAGGACGTCCCGGCCCTCGACGAGCTGGGCATCGTCGTCTCGCGCGTGCTGCACGAGGGCGTCCTGTCCGTGGCCCACGACGATACCGTGCTGCGGGCAGGGGACACGCTGCTGGCCGTCGGACAGCCCGAGAGCGTCCGGAAGTTCACTCTGGTGGTAGGCTCCCCCAGCCCCACCGACCTCAAGAAGATGCCCAGCCGCATCATCCATTCCCGGGTCATAGTCACCAAGAAGGACGTGATAGGCAAGACCCTCGGCGAGCTGGGCCTGGAGTCCCGCTACGACGTGGCCGTCACCAGGGCCGCGCGGGCCGACGTGGAGTTCCTGGTCTCCGGCTCCTACGAGCTGCAGTTCGCGGACAACCTGGTCATAGTGGGCGAGGAGGCCGCCGTGGGCAAGGCCGCGGCCGCCCTCGGCAATTCCCCGAAGGACCTCAATCATCCCCAGCTGATCCCGGCCTTCATCGGCATAGCGGCCGGCGTGCTGCTGGGCTCCATCCCCATATCCCTGCCGGGCCTTTCCACTCCAGTTAGGCTGGGCCTGGCGGGCGGCCCTCTGATAATGGGCATCCTCCTCAGCTATATCCAGAGCATAGGACCGCTCACCTGGTACCTGCCGCCGGCGGGCAACCTGATGCTGCGCGAGCTGGGCATAGTCCTGTTCCTGGCCTGCGTAGGGCTGAAGGCCGGCGGGCGCTTCTTCGAGACCCTGGCCAGCGGGCCGGGCCTGACCATAGTCCTGCTCTCCTTCCTGGTCACCGTCCTGCCTATCCTTATCGCCGGCGTCTTCGCCAAGGCGAGACTCAGGCTGAACTACATGTCCCTGTGCGGCGCGCTGGCCGGCTCCATGACGGACCCGCCGGCGCTGGCCTTCGCCAATTCCCTGGCGCCGTCCAACCTGTCCGCCATGTCCTACGCCACGGTCTACCCGCTCGTGATGATCCTGCGCGTCGTCTCCGCGCAGGTCATGGTCATACTCTTCTTCAGATGACCTACATAATCGGCAATCTCGCGCTGATACTGGCGGCCGGCTGGCTGTTCCGCCGGTTCGGCATAGTCGGCGAGGGCTCGGAGAAGTCCTTCAACCAGTACCTTTACTACCTGGCCCTCCCGGCGCTGATAATCGTGAAGATCGCCGACACCCCGCTGGGCGGCCTCGGCTGGAAGTTCCTGCTGGCGAACACGCTGCCGCTCGCCGTCGTGATGGGGCTGGCCTGGGCGCTCTGGAAAGCCGGCAAGATAGACTGGCGGCTCGGGCGCCTGCTGATCATAGTTTCCGCTATGGGGAACACGGTATACCTGGGCTTCCCGGTGGCGGCGATGCGCCTGGGCGAGCAGGCCATAGGCTACGCGGCCATAGCAACCTCGGTGCAGAACATCTTCATCTTCACCTTCGGCTTCGCCCTGATGACCCTGGTCTGCGAGCGCGACTGCCCCCCCTCCCGCTTCATGCGGCTCATAGGCCGCAACGTGGTGCTCTGGTCCTCGGTGGCCGGCCTGCTGCTCTCCGCGGCCGGCCTGCGCCTGCCGGAGCTGCTCCACAAGGTCCTGTCCGATCTCGGCAAGACCACCCTTCCCCTCTCGGTGTTCACTATAGGCGTCAGCCTGTACGGCAAGAAGGTGGCCCACAACCTGCCGCGCATAGCGCTGGTCAGCGGCCTCAAGCTGCTGGCCCTGCCCCTGTTCTACCTGCTGACGGCTGGAGCCTCCGGTTTCTCCGGCTTCGTGCCAAAGGTCGCTTTCATAGAGATGGTGATGCCGGTGGCGGTGCTCAACTACGTGATCGCCCTGGAGTTCGACTTCGACGCCGACCTGGTGAGCCAGAGCATACTCTTCTCGACGCTGGCGTTCTTCCCTCTGCTCTACCTCTACGACTGGGCCATGCTCCGGTTCCTGTAGCTTCCTCCGGCGTAAAATAAAAAGAGCCGCTCCCGCGGCTCTTTCTCATGGCGGGCGGGCCCGGAGCCCTAGTCCTTTCCGCCCAGCTCCTCGCGCAGCTTCTGGCGCTCGTAGATCTGCCTGTACGGCCCGCCGTTGGCCATGAGCTCCTCGTGCGTGCCCTGCTCGGCCAGCCTGCCGTCCTCCAGCACCAGTATCAGGTCGGAGGTCTCGATGGTCCTGGCGCGGTGGGTCACCGCCAGGCAGAGCGCGTCCGGGTGCTCCCTGCGGAAGGCCTTCCAGAACAGATGCTCGGTCTGGGCGTCCATCGCGCTGGTCGCGTCGTCGAGGAGCAGCACGTCCGGACCGGTCAGCAGGGCGCGGGCTATGGCCACGCGCTGCTTCTGGCCACCGGAAAGGGCGAAGCCCCTCGTGCCCACCACGGTGTCCAGCCCTTTCGGGAACTTGTGCAGCTCCTGCTTGAGCTGGGAAGTTTCCAGCGCCTTTTCCAGCATGGCCTCGGTCACTCCGAACTTGCGGTCCATCAGGATGTTGTCGCGCAGCGTGCCGGTGAAGATGGCCGCCTCCTGCGCGGTATAGCCCACCCGCTCCCGGAACAGCGGCAGGTTCCAGGCGCGGATGTCGGCGCCGTTGACCAGCATCTCCCCGGCGTCGTGCTCCGACAGGCGCAGGGCCAGCGAGAGCAGGGTGGACTTGCCGGAGCCTATCTTGCCCACCACGGCCACCCGCTGGCCGCGCGCCGCCCTGAACGTGATGTCCCTGACCAGCATGGACTGGCCGTCGGGGCTCTTCAGGCCGGCCTTGCGGAACTCGAGCGAAGTGATATGGTCCGGCGTGGTCATGTCGCCCAGGTCGTGCTTCAGCGAGGAGCGCGACGCGAGCAGCTCGTTGACGCGGCGTATCGAGACCCCCGCCCTGTTGCCCGCCACTACGAACTGGCTTATGTCCATCAGCGGCATGACCACCATGTTGGCGTAGAACTGGAAGGCTATCAGCTCGCCCAGCGTGGCCTTCCCGTTGATGACCAGCAGGCCGCCCACGGCGTAGAGCAGGGCTATGGAGAGGAACCCGGCCTCGTGCCAGAAATAGGAGAACAGCACCTGCAGCCTGGCCGTGCTGACCTCGGCCTCCCGCTGCGCCGCCGTGCGGCCCTTGAAGAAGCCGAGCTGGGAGGATTCCTTCGCGTTCGCCTTGATGACGCGCACGCCGGTGAAGCAGGTCTCGAGGAAGTCGAAGAGCTCGGTTATGGATTCCTGGAGCTCCTTGTACTTCCCGCTCAGCAGGCGGCCCGTCTTCAGCGAGAGGAAAAGCACCAGCGGCAGCGGCGCCAGCACGCAGAGCGAAAAGACCGGGTTCAGGTAGAGCATCATGCCTACTATGGCCGCCAGCGTGAAGCAGGCCTGCACGAAGCGGAACACGCCGGAGCAGGAGAACCAGGAGATCTTCTCGGAGATGTCGTCGGAGAGGCGCGCTACCAGGTCGCCGGTGGTGAAGCGGTGGAAGAAGTTGCGGTCCATGCGGATCACGTGGTCGAACACGTCCCGGCGTATCTCCCACTCCAGCCTGGCGTTCATCCAGGCGCGGTTGCGCTGCGCCACCAGGTTGGCTAAGAACAGGCCGAAGCCCACCCCCAGTATCAGCAGGACGTTGTGGCGCAGGTATTCGGGCGTCAGGTTGCCGCTCAGCCCGTTGACGATGTTCTTGATCAGCATCGGGTTGTAGGCCTGCAGCGCGGCGCTCGCCATGCCGAACACCACGATCACGGCCATGCGCGCGGCGTGCCTGCGCCAGTACGGCAGCAACCATTTAAGGGTGAAGATCATTCGCCCTCCCCGTACTGCAGGCGGTAGTACTTGGAGTAGAGCCCGCCGGCCGCGAGCAGCTCGTCGTGGGTCCCCAGCTCCCTGACCTCGCCGCCGGAGATCATCATGATGCGGTCGGCGCTGCGGATGGTGGACAGGCGGTGCGCGATTATGATGACGGTCTTGTGCTTCAGCAGGCTCTTGATGGCGGACGTGATCAGCCTTTCCGTGTGGGGGTCCATGTTGGAGGTGGCCTCGTCGAGAACCAGCACCTCCTGGTCCAGCACCATCGCGCGGGTGAGCGAGATCACCTGCTTCTCGCCGATGGAGAGGTTCGCGCCCTTCTCCTTGACCTTCTTGTCCAGCGGGTGCTTCTTGTAGAAGGAGTCCAGGCCCATCACCCGGATGGCGTCGTGCACGCGGCCGTCCGGGATCGAGGCGTCCATCAGCTTCAGGTTGTCCATCACGGTGCCGGGGAAGAGGTAGATGTCCTGCTGGACTAGCCCTATCGCCGAGCGCAGGGAGCCCAAGCTCAGCTTCCTGATATCGGTGCCGTCTATCTCGATATGGCCCTTCTGGAAATCGTAGAAGCGGAACAGCAGGCTGGTGACGGTGGTCTTCCCCCCGCCGGTCTCGCCCAGTATCGCCAGGCTCTGCCCGCGCGGCAGCGTGAAGGAGACGTTCTTCAGCACCCAGCCGGCGTCCTCCCGGTAGCGCATCCAGACGTTGCGGAAATCTATGGAGCCGCGGACGGTGGTCAGGAAATGCGGCTCCGGCGGCTCGGTCAGCGCCGGCTTCAGCGCCAGTATCTTCGAGATGCGGTGCCCGGCGGAGAAAGAGCGCTGTATCACGCTCAGGTGCTCGGAGAACCTGAAGATGGGCTCGAACAGGTAACCCAGGTACATCACGAACATCACGATGACGCCCACGGTGAGCTTGCCAGCCATCACCATCTTCCCGCCGATGCCGAAAACGGCGGCCGTGGTGGCCGGGTGCAGGAACACTATCGACAGGAAGAAGACCACGTTCAGCAGTTCCACCCGCATCTCGGCGGTGAATTTGCGGCGGTTCAGGTCCTCCATTTTCCGCGAGGTGTCCTCCTCGCGGCTGAAGGCCTGCAGCACGCCTATGCCGTTGAGCTGCTCGGTGAGGAAGCCGGGGACCTCCGCCGCTAGCTTCCTGACCTTCACGTACATCGGGGACGTCACCTTTACGAAGACCCAGCCCAGCACGGCCAGCACCGGGAACATCGGCACCAGCATCAGCGTGAGCTTCAGGTTGTAGTAGGCCATCACGAAGAACGCTATGGCGAACATGAGCGCGTCGTTCACGATGGAGATTACGGTGTTCGTGAAAAGGGCGTAGAGCGTGCTGGTGTCGGACTGCACCCTGGCCGTCAGGCGCCCGACGGGCATCGACGAGTAGAATTCCAGGTCCAGCGACAGCATGTGGCCCAGCAGCCGCTCCTTCAGGTCGACAATAAGGTCCTGCCCGGCCTTTGCCAGCTGCACCACCTGCAGGTAGTTGAAATAAAGGAAGACCACCGTGGTGGCGAGGTAGGCCCCGGTGGCCAGCAGCAGGGCCGAGGGGTCCTTGGCGGGCAGCGCGGTGTCGATAACGTACTTGGCGATGATAGGGATCAGCAGGCTGACCAGCGTGGAGACCATGGTATAGACCAGCGCGACGGCGAACGGGCGCCTTCTGGAATTAATAAGCCCCGCGAGGAGACGGAAGGTCTCCCTGTAGTTTATGGTCTCTTTCGGGTCTTGCCCGTCGTCGTGGTCGTCGTGGTGCATAAGCGGCGCTCAGGCGCCGGGAAAACGGAACAATTTTAATGCCGCAGCGCCGGTGCAGCCCGCCCGCAAAAAAGGCCCGGGTTGGCTCGCCCGGGCCTTTTCCGGAGCGGAAGGCTCAGCCGATCTTGAACTCGGCCCCGCGCTTAAGGGCCTTTACGTTTAGCTCTATCACCTGCGGCTTGAGCTTCTTGTAGACCACCGGCAGCGCCTTCACTATCGCGTCGAGGCTCATCGCCCCGGTAGCGGCGGCGAAAGCCCCCATGGCCACCATGTTCATGACCTTGGCGTTGCCCAGCTCGCCCGCCACCTCGTTGCACGGCACGTTCAGGACCTTTATGTCCTTGCGCGTAGGCTTGGAGTTCACCAGCGAGGTGTTGACTATAAGCAGCCCGCCCGGCTTGAGCATAGGCTCGAACTTGGCCAGAGACGGCTCGTTGAAGACTATAGCCGTGTCCGGGGTCGAGACTATGGGCGTCGAGACCTCGTCCGAGGAGATCACTACCGAGCAGTTGGCGGTGCCGCCGCGCATCTCCGCGCCGTAGGACGGGAAGAAGCTGACCTCCTTGCCCTCCATCATGCCGGCCTGGGCCAGCAGCACGCCGGCGGAGATGACTCCCTGGCCGCCGAAACCGGATATCCTTATTCCCTGGTACATGTCAGCCTCCTTATTTCTTCTCCGCGCAGGCGTCCTTGTAGAGGCCGAGCGGGAACACCGGCAGCATGCCTTCCGCCACGTACCTGGTGGCCTCGGAAGGGTTGTCGAGGGGCGTGCCCCAGTTGGTCGGGCACATGCTCAGGACCTCCACCATCGAGAAGCCCTTGCCGTCGAGCTGGTACTGGAAGGCCTTCTTGATGGCGTTCTTGGTCTTTATGACGCCGGGGACGGTGTGCACCGTGGTGCGCTCCAGGTAGGAGGCGCCGTCTATGGTCGCCAGCATCTCGCACATCTTTATCGGGTAGCCGGCCTGCTTGGCGGTGCGGCCCTCCACGCAGGTGGTCGCCTTCTGGCCTATCAGCGTGGTCGGGGCCATCTGGCCGCCGGTCATGCCGTAGATCGCGTTGTTAACGAAGATCACCGTTATGTTCTCGGAGCGGATGGCCGCGTGGACTATCTCGGCCATGCCGATGGAGGCCAGGTCGCCGTCGCCCTGGTAGGAGAACACCACCGTGTCGGGCTTGGCGCGCTTGATGCCGGTGGCTTCGGCGGGGCCGCGCCCGTGCGGGCCCTGGATCATGTCGCAGTTGAAGTACGTGTCCGCGAACACCGCGCAGCCCACCGGGGCTATGCCGATCGTGCGGCGGCGTATGCCCAGGTCGTCCATCGCCTCCGCGATGAGGCGGTGTATCGTGCCGTGGCCGCAGCCGGGGCAGTAGTGCATCTTGACGTCGAGCAGTGATTCGGGATTCTTATTTTGCAGCTGCATATTCTTTAACCCCCTTCTTGGCGATGTTCTCCAGGGTCTTCAGCACTTCCTCGGCCGTTATCACCGAGGCGCCGGGCTTGGCGTGCAGGTAGACGCTCGCCTTGCCGTTTATCGAGAGAGAT
>JAJZOZ010000114.1 GCA_021811405.1 bacterium
GCAGGAGGCGACCAGCGCGGCCCGCCATTCCCCGGTGGAGATGCGCGACAGCCTGGAGAGGCATTTCTCCAGGCTCTGCTGCGCCAGCACGTCCAGGGTGGGTTTACGAGGCATCTTATCAGAGCGTCTTCAGCACTTCCTCCAGGTCGCCGTACATGAAGGGCTTGTGCAGCACGGCGGCGGCCCCGCTCGACAGCAGCTGGCTGCTGAGCGATTCCTGCTGCACGGCGGTCACCATCACCACCTTGGCGGCCTGGTCGCTCGCCTTTATCTCCTGCAGGGTCTCCAGCCCGGATTTGCCCGGCATTATCATATCCAGCAGCGTCAGCTCGGGCCTGAGCTCCTTGAACAGCCTGACGGCCTCGTCGCCGTTCTCGGCCTCGCCCACTATCTCGTGGCCCATCTCGCTGAGCAGGTCTTTGATCATGCTCCTGGTCAGCAGGTTGTCGTCAACGACCAGTATCTTCATAAACGTCCCCGGACCCCCTTAGGTTGCGCGCCTTGCGCCCAGTTGTATTATATTATAAAAATACGGGAACTGAGCCGCGCGGGCGGCGATATTATAGAATGGGAGCAGGCGGCGCACGGGAGGAAGCATGGGCAGGGAACAGCGGCGGGCGGAAAGGGACAGGCACGATTCGGTGGTGGAACTGCTCGGGGAGGACGGCCGCCTGGAGGCCACGGGCCGGCTTTCCGACGTCTCCGCGAGCGGGATAGCCTTCTCCTCGGACAGGGAATTCCGGAAGGGTGAAAAGGTCAGGGCCAGGCTGCGGCTGCTGGGCCGCGGGGTGCTGGACGCCCGCGGCGAGGTGGTCTGGGTGCGCCAGGCCGGGGGGCGGAGCGTCTACGGGGTTAGGTTCGACGCGGTAACGGAAGTGCACCCCACCGGGGAGAAGAAGGAGCGCTGGGACTAGCTATGGACAGGTCCGCCGCCGCCAGGGACATACTCCTGCTCGGGGCCTTCGAGGAGGCCCGCGCCGCCGCCGCGAAAGCCGGCGTCGAGGCGGCCGCGCTGAAGGGGACGGCGCTGCTGGAGCTGGGGCTGTACCGGCCCGGGGAAAGGGGGATGACGGACGCCGACGTCCTGGTCCGGCCTTCGGACCTGGAGGCTTTCGAGAGGACGCTCAGGGGGCTGGGCTACGAGCCGATGCCGGACAGCGCCGACGCCTGGGCGAGGCCTTCCGGGGGGAGCGCCCCGCCGGCCATCATAGACGTGCATACCGGCCTCTGGCATATCAGGGACATCGAAGGCCTTTTCAACTGGGGGCTGGAGCCGGGGCCCGGCGGGCCGGCGCTGAACAGGGAGGACCTCTTCCTGCATTGCGCGGTGCACCCTTTGCTGCACCACGGCGAGCTCACCGCCCGCGCGCTGGAGGACTGCGCCCGGCTGGCCCTGGGGGCTCCCGGCGACGGCGGCAGATTCTGGGCCGGCGTCGCGCGCAAGGCGGCGCTTTACGGCATCCGCCCGGCGCTGTGGCCCGCGGCGCGGCGGCTGGCCGCCGGGCCCTGCCGCGTGCCGGAGCGGACCCTGGAGGAGCTGAGGCCGCGCGGCTCGGAAAAACTCGCGGCGGCCCTCTTCGAGAAGGCCTCCCGGGAACGTTCCGGGATCCTGGAATACCTGCTGCCGGTCCTGCTGCGCCCGGCGCTGCTGGTAAAATATGCCGTGCCGGACAGACGCTTCATGGAGCGCCGCTACGGCTCGGCCGGCGCGCTCGCCTACCTGCTGCGCCCGCTAAGGCTGTTCCTCTCCGTCCTCCTGAGGCGCTAAGCCCCTGACGAGGGAGACCATTTTCAGTATGCCGGCCAGGCGCTCCAGCCCGGGCGGCTTGATCACGAAATCGAAAGCCCCTTCCTTGACTGCCTTGGCCGCCATGTCGGCGTTGTCTATGCCGGTTATCAGCACCACGCAGGCGTCCTTGTTCTTCTGCAGGGCCTTGAAGGAGAATTCCAGGCCGGAGGCGCCGCGCAGGTAGACGTCGGAGAGCACCACGTCGAAGGGCCTCTCGTCCAGCAGCGCGCGGGCCCGCTCGGCGTCGTCGGTGCGGGTAACCTCGAGATAGGGAAAAGCCGAGAGGATCTCCTGCACGCGGGAGACCACGTAGCCTTCGTCCTCTATCAGCAGCAGCTGCCGTTTTTGCATGGGCCGGCCTACCAGTCCGTCCACCAGCGCGCCAGTTCCATCCTGGCCGCGCATTTCTGGTTTCGCTCCCTGAGCTCGGCCGGGGTGATCGCCCGCTCAACGGAGACCAGCGGGTGCTCCTTCAGGTCGGTCAGCCTGCCCTCGGCCGGAGAGTGGTCCGGGTGCAGCAGTATCTCCACAACCGGCCGGGTCAGCAGGCCGCGGTTGGGCATCAGCACGCGGGCCGTCTCCCCGGTGGAGAGGACCACCAGCGAGCCGGGCGGGAACATGGAAAGCGAGGCCAGCAGCAGCTTGACCGGCCCGGAGTTGAAGCCACGGCCTTCCTTCTCGATGAGCTCCTTCACCGCCTCGTGCGGGGGCATCTCGTCTCGCCAGGGGCGGGGGTGGGACATGGCCTCGTAGGCGTCCGCTATGCCTATCATCTGGGCCAGCGGGTCTATCTCCTCGCTGGAAAGCCTGTCCGGGTAGCCGGAGCCGTCGTCGCGCTCGTGGACCTGCAGCACTACGCGGCGCGCCCTGTCCTTGACCTTATAGTCCAGGTCCAGCACCCGGTCCAGCTTGGCGGCGCCGGCCTCCGCGTGGAGGGTCATTTCGGCCATCTCGGAGTCGCCGAGCCGGCCCGGGGTGTTGTAAAGCGAGGAGAAACCGGTCATGCCGGCGTCGTGAGCCATCGCGCAGAAGCCGAGCAGGCCCAGCTCCTGGCGCTCCAGCCCGGCCTCCAGGCCCATGGCCAGCACCAGCGCGAAGGTGTTGGCGGTGTGGCCGCGCAGATAATCGTCGGCGGTGGAATAGGCGGTCAGCCCCAGCAGCGCGGGGTTCTCTTTCAGCGAGGCGGCTGTGGCCGAGGCCAGCGCCAGCGTGGTTTCATACTTTTCTGTGTATGGCTCTTCCGAGGCCTTCAGGTACTGGGCGGAGTGCCGCAGCAGGCGGGCGTAGATCTCCCTGGCTTCGGTCTCGAGCTCGCGGTAAGGCTTACCGGCGGGCGCCTTCCGCTCCTGCGCCCGGCGTTCGGAGGCCCGGGACTGCTCCCGGGGCGCGGCCTGCGGGGGGGCGGGCGGTGCCTTCGCGGGGCGGATCTCCGGGGGGGCGGGCTCCGGCTTCCGGGCTTCCGCCCGCTCCTCGCGGAGAGGCTCCGGGGGCTTCTGTTCCGCGGGGGGCGCCGGGAAGGGAACGGGCTCCGGCGGCGACTTCCTGGCCGGCGGCGGCGCGGAGGTCTCCTTAAGTTTCTTCAGCTCGGAGAAACGCATGTTATTATTATAACCCGCGGGGGTTAAGAAATGATTACAAAATGATTAAACCCGGCCTGGCCCTTTACAGGTCCTTGCGGTAGATACGGTACTTCCGGTAGAGCTTGGCGCCGAGGGCCTCTATGGTGTTGTTGATGAGCTCGTTGTCCTCGAGGGTCCAGGAAAGCTCGGCCGACTTCCAGCCCAGCTTCCGGGCCGAAAGGAAGGCGTGCTTTATAAGGAGCAGCTCGATGCCCTTGCCGCGGAACTCCTTCTTGACGCCGAGCGTAAGCATGCGGCCCCTGTCCAGGCGGTAGGCGAAGCGGTAAAGGAAAGGCAGGATATTGAGGGGGTTGAGCGAGCCGCGCGCGGGTTTAAGGGCTATGTTGAAGTCCGGCAGCATCAGGCAGAAGGCCGCCGGCCTGCCCTCGAAGCGGGCGAAGAAGAGGTACTCTGGTTTCAGCACCGGCTTGAAGGCCGCCGCCATGTCGTCTAGCTCCTCGTCCGTCATCGGCACGAAGCCCCAGTTCTTCTCCCAGGCGGAGTTGTAGACGTCCTTGACCTCGCCCAGCGCGCCCTCTACGTTCTTCACGTCCGCGAAATGCACGGTGAGCTTGCCGGCCCTGTTGGAGCGGGCCAGGATCTTCTCGAAGCGCTCCGGGAACCCGCCGGCGGTCTCGTAATTGTAGGCGTGGAGGTCCTTGGCCTTTGCGTAGCCGGCGGCCTCGGCCAGGCCCAGGTAATAGGGCGGGTTGTACGGCATCATGACCACCGGGGGGAAGTCGAAGCCCTCGGAGAGCATGCCGCAGGTCTCGTTGGTGGACGGGTTGACCGGGCCTACGGAGCAGTCCATGCCGCGGGCCTTCAGCCAGGCGCCGGCGGCCGCGAACAGCTGCGCCGCGGCTTCCTTGTCGTCCTCGCAGTCGAAGAAGCCGAAGAAACCGGTACGGTCCCCGTGGAAATTGTTGTAGGCGTGGTTGACTATGGCGGCTATGCGCCCGACCGGGCGGCCGTCGCGCCAGGCCATGAACAGCTTCCGCTCGCCGTGGCGCCAGAAGGGATGGCCGGTCCGCAGCAGGTGCGTGACGTCCTTCTTGAGGTCCGCGGCCCAGTACGGGTGGTCCCTGAAAAGGGCGTACGGGTAGTCCACGAACAGCCCGAGGTCGTTCTCGGAGATTTCCCTGATTTCCGCTGGCATGTATCGGCCGTACTACTTGGCCGCGTGGGCGGGCTTGGTCTTTATGACCTTCCTGACGCAGGTCTCGAAGATGTCCAGCGCGCGGTCCAGCTGCTCCCTGGTGTGGGTGGCGGTGACCACCACGCGCAAGAGAGAGCGCTTGGGGGGGACGGCCGGGCTGACCACCGGGTTGGTGAACAGGCCGGCGTCGAAGAGCATGCGCCAGAGGGTGAAGGTCTTCTCGTTGTCGCCGATGACTACCGGGATGATCGGGGTGGCGGTCTCGCCGGTGTTGAGGCCGAGCGTTTTGAAGCGCTTCATCAGGTAGGCGGAGTTGTCCCAGAGCTGCTTTATGCGCTGCGGCTCTTCCTGGATGATGTCTATGGCCTTGGAGATGGCCGCCACGGAGGAGGGCGGCAGGGCCGCGGAGAAGATCATGGAGCGGGAAACGTGCTGTATGTAATGGATGATGTCCTCGTCGCCCACCACGAAGCCGCCCACCGAGGCGAAGGACTTGGAGCAGGTGCCGACCACCAGGTCCACGTCCTTGCTGGTCAGGCCGAAATGCTCCATCGTGCCGTGGCCGCGCTTGCCCAGCACGCCGGTGGCGTGCGCGTCGTCCACCATCAGGCGGGCGCCATGCTTCCTGCAGACCCTGGAGATCTCGGGGACCGGGGCGATGTCGCCCTCCATCGAGAAGACGCCGTCCACTATGACCAGCTTGCCGTGGCCGGGGCCGATGTCCTTCAGGACGCGGTCCAGGTCGGCCGGGTTGTTGTGCTTGAAGCGGCGCACCTCGCCGTGCGAGAGGCGGCAGCCGTCCAGGATGCTGGCGTGGTCGAGCTTGTCGACCACCGCGAAATCGCCTTTGCCGACCAGCGCGCTGACCACGCCCAGGTTCATCTGGTAGCCGGTGGCGTAAATAAGGGCCGCTTCGCGGCCCTTGAAAGCGGCCAGCTTCCGCTCCAGGTCGGTATGCAGCACCGTGTTGCCGTTCAGGAAGCGCGAGCCGGCCACGCCGGTGCCGTACTTCTTGACCGCGTCTATGGCGGCGGCCTTCATGCGGGGGTCGTTGGCCAGGCCCAGGTAGTTGTTGGAGCCGAACATGATGAACTTCTTGCCCTGGATGGTCACTTCAGGGGCCTGTTCGGACTCGAGCTCCTTGAAATAGGGGTAGATGCCCGACTCTATGAGCTGGCGGGCGATGGTGAAGTTGCGGCACTTGTCGAAAATGTCGGTCATAGGTAATATCGTCATATTTTATTAAATTGGGGGGGCTTTAGGGGGAAAAAATGGCGTTCAGGAGCGGGCGAGTTTGCCCGCCAGCGCGGTGGTGGAGCGTCCCTTGAGCAGGGGCACCAGGGCCACGCGGCCCGCGTACTCGGCCCCCACGACGGTACCGTTGCGGTAGTCGGCGCCCTTGACCAGGACGTCAGGGCGCAGGGCCTTTATCAGCTTCAGCGGGGTGTCCTCGCCGAACAGCACCACGGCGTCCACCGCCTGCAGGGCGGCCAGGACCAGGGCCCTGTCGCGCGCCCCGTTGATGGGGCGGGAGGGGCCCTTGAGGCGGCGCACCGAGGCGTCCGAATTCAGGCCGAGGAAAAGGAAATCCCCCATAGAACGGGCCTTCTCCAGGGAATGGACGTGCCCGGCGTGGAGCAGGTCGAAGCAGCCGTTGGTGAAGACCGCCTTCCTGCCCGCCTTCCTGAGCGCGGCCCGCAGGGCCATAGCCTTCTTCAGCGTGACTATCTTGCCGGAGGTGCGCATCTACTTGCCGGCGGCCTCCGCCGGAGCGAGCAGGCGCTCCATGAAGCCGGTGTCGGTCTTGCCGGCCTTGAAGTCCTCGCTCCGCACTATCAGGCTGTGGGCGTCTATGGTGGTCTTGATGCCGGAGACCTGGAAGTCGCGCAGGGCCCTGGCCGACCTGGCCACGGCCAGCTCGCGGGTCTGGTCCCAGACTATCAGCTTGGCCAGCATGCTGTCGTAATAGATCGGGAGGTTGTAGCCGGCGTAGACGTGGGTGTCCACGCGTATGCCGGGGCCGCCGGGTACCAGCCATTCCTCCACGCGGCCCACCGAGGGGGCGAAGTTCTTCGAGAAATCCTCCGCGTTGACGCGGTGCTCTATGGCGTGGCCGCGGTAGGGCACGCTGTGGGAGGCAGTGTACAAGAGGCTCTCGCCCGAGGCCGCCAGCAGCTGCTCGCGCACCAGGTCGAAGCCGGTGATGTACTCGGTGACCGGGTGCTCCACCTGCAGGCGGGTGTTGACCTCCATGAAGTAGAAGTTGCCCTGCTGGTCCAGCAGGAACTCCACGGTGCCGACGCCCACGTAATTGGCGGCGTCCGCCAGCTTCACCGCGGCCTCCTCCAGCTTCTCGCGCAGCTTCTTGTCCACCGCCGGGGAAGGGGATTCCTCCACCAGCTTCTGGTGGCGCCGCTGGATGGAGCAGTCGCGCTCGGGGAAGGCCAGCGTGTGGCCGTGCGTGTCGCGGGCGAACTGCACCTCTATGTGTCGCGGCAGCTCGATGTACCTCTCGAAATAGACCTCGCCGTTGCCGAAAGCGGCCTGCGCCTCGCTGGAGGCCATCGTCATCTCTTTCTCGAGCTGCGACTCCTCGCGCACTATGCGGATGCCCTTGCCGCCGCCGCCGGCCGCCGCCTTGATCATCAGCGGGAAGCCCACTTTGGCGGCCTCGGTCCTGAAGTTCTTGCCCACGCAGTCCTTGGTGCCGGGGGTCACCGGCACGCCGGCCTTCATGGCCACCTTGCGGGCCTCGGCCTTGTGGCCCAGCTGCTGGATGGACTTGGGGGAGGGCCCGATGAAAGTGATGCCGTTGTCGCGGCAGGCGGCGGAGAAGTCCGCGTTCTCGGACAAAAAGCCGTAGCCGGGGTGTATGGCGTCGGCGCCGGTGACCTTGGCGGCCGCGATGATGGCCGGGATGCTGAGGTAGCTCTCCCTGGCTATGGCCGGGCCTATGCAGACGGCCTCGTCGGCCAGCCGCACGTGCAGCGAGGACCTGTCGGCCTCGGAATAGACCGCCACGGAGCCCACTCCCATCTCGCGCAGGGTGCGTATCACCCGCACGGCTATCTCGCCGCGGTTGGCGATCAGTACCTTCTTGAACATGTTTCCTCCAAGATCAACTATTTGCCTTCCGGCGTCAACTCGCCGGGCTTGTCCTGGCCGGGGGCCTTCTCCACCGCCGCCCTGCCGGTCCAGAGGTTTATCAGAAAAGTGTAGAGGGTCTGCGTCTCCTGCTTCCTCGTCCTGGGGCTGAGCCCCTCCTGGCGCAGGAAAACGCGGTATTCGGGCCCGGCCACGTGCACGGCCATCCACTGGTCCCTGGGCAGGTACTTGGCGTTCCTGGGGCCCAGCTTCGCCTTGAGGTCCGCCAGCTCTTTTTTGCGGAGCTCGCCTATTGGGGGCTGGCCGGGCTGGAAGCGGGATTTCTGGGCGAAGGCCACGGCGGCCGGGCCGGCCGAGCCGCTCATATAGTAAAGCCGGGTCTGCGTGGACTCCTTGGCGGGGCTGCGCGTGCAGAGGCTGGAGGCCTCCATGAGTTCCCGGAGGGCGCGGTCGTATTCCTTCAGGTAGACGAAGGAATCCGCGCGGTTCAGATGCACCGGGCAGAGCTGTTCCTGGGTGGCGCCGGGCCATTTGAGCAGCTTGTCGTACTCCTGCAGGGCCACGCGGTCGCGCTGCAGGAAGCGCAGGCTGTCGGCGTAATGCGAGCTGAACTGGAAGAGCTCGTCG
>JAJZOZ010000115.1 GCA_021811405.1 bacterium
TGGCGCTTAACGGCCTCTTCCACCCGGTGGCCGACGGCATCAAGATGCTGATGAAGGAGGACTTCGTCCCGGCCAAGGCCGAGAAGCTCCTTTTCGCGCTGGCCCCTTTCTTCGCGCTGGTCCCGGTCCTGACCCTCTTCGCCTTCGTCCCGTTCGGCGATTACGTGATGCTGGCGGGGTACAAGTTCGACCTGCTGATAGCCGACGTGCCGCTCGGCCTCTTCTTCATCCTGGCCTTCTCCGGCCTGGCCATCTTCGCGGTCTTCCTCGGCGGCTGGGCCTCCAAGAACAACTTCGCCCTGCTGGGCGCCATGCGCGGCGTAGCGCAGATGGTCTCCTACGAAGTGGTGCTGGGCCTGACGCTGGTCGGCCTGATGATGATCTACGGCTCGGCCAGCCTGCAGGACCTGGTCCGGGCGCAGGGCCGCCTGCTGTTCGGCTTCCTGCCGGCGTGGGGCGTGGTCACGCAGCCCCTGGCCTTCGTCCTGTTCCTGACCGCCGCCATCGCCGAGAACAAGCGCACGCCGTTCGACCTGGTGGAGGGCGAGTCGGAGATCATAGGCTACTTCCTAGAGTACAGCTCGATGCGCTTCGCCGTTTTCATGTTCGCCGAGTTCGTCGAGATCATCCTGGTCTCGATGCTGGCGGCCACCCTCTTCTTCGGCGGCTGGCAGGTGCCGTGGCTCTACGACATCGGCTTCATCCTGCCCGGCGGCGCGCAGCTGGCCCTGCCGCACCCGGCGGTGGCCCTGCTGCAGGTCGGCGCCTTCGCCGCGAAGACCGTTCTCTTCTCCTGGTTCCTGCTGGTCGTGCGCTGGACGCTGCCACGTTTCCGCTTCGACCAGCTGATGGCCCTGTGCTGGAAGAACCTGCTGCCGCTGGCCCTGCTCAACATCCTGGCCACCGGCGCCGTACTGCTCGCGCTGGGGATGGTCCCATGATCAGCGTCAAGAAGGTCAACAACCGCCCGCTCGGCTTCCTCGAGCGCGTCTACCTCTGGGAAGTCGTCAAGGGCATAGGCGTGACGGCCGGGCATTTCTTCTCGAACCTGCTGCACCCTTCCAGGCTTCCCACCATCCGCTATCCCGAGCAGGCGAGCCCCCTGCCCGGCAACGCCAACCTGCGCACGCGCCACCGCCTCAAGCTGCGCGCCGACGGCACGCCCAAGTGCGTGGCCTGCTTCATGTGCCAGACCGCCTGCCCCGCCTACTGCATAAAGATCGAGGCCGCCGAATACCCGGACAACCCGGTGGAGAAGTACCCGGCCTCCTTCGACATAGACCTCGCCCGCTGCGTGGTCTGCGGGATGTGCGTCGAGGCCTGCCCCGAGGACGCGATAGCGATGGACACCAGGGAGCTGCCCGGCGGCGTGGAGGACAGGAACACCCTGCTGCTGAACAAGGAAGCTCTGCTGCGCAACCTGCCCGGCGAGCCCTCCCTGCTGGGCGCGGCCAACCGGCTCGCCAAACGCGGCGCCGGGAACGGAGGCGCGCAATGATAGAGTTCGCCGTCATCTTCTTCGGCGCGGCCGCCGCGCTCTCGACGCTGCTGATGCTGTTCCAGCGCCACCCGGTCAAGGCGGCGATGCTGATGCTCGCCGCGCTGCTCTCCACGGCCTGCGTCTACCTGGCCCTCAGCGCGCAGATGCTGGCCGTGCTGCAGATCATAATCTACGCCGGAGCCATCATGGTCCTCTTCACCGTGGCCATGGCGGTGATGCCGGCCGCCTGGCGCGACCATCCCGGCCGCCGCCCGTTCCGCAAAGTGCTCGGCCTGGCCGCGGCCGCCGTGATCCTCACCGAGCTGCTGAAGGTCTCCTCCGCGCTGGCCCCTTTCCGCGGCGAGTTCGCGTTCACCGAGACCGGGGCACTGGGCCTGGCCCGGGCGCTGTTCGGCCGCTTCGCCTTCCAGTTCGAACTGCTGTCGCTGGTGATCCTGTCCGGCATCGTGGCGGCCGTCGCCCTGGCGCAGAAACGGAGGGAAGCATGAGCGCCTACGTGCCCGCCGCCCTGAGCTTCGTGCTGTTCTCGCTGGCCGCGGCCGGCTTCCTGACCAGCGGCAACCTGCTGCGGATGCTGATGTTCCTGGAGCTGATGCTCAACGCGGCCAACGTGGCGCTGGTCGCCCTGGGCCCCCAGCCGTACTCCCAGGCCTACACGGTGATGCTTTTCGCGATAGCCGCCGCCGAGGCCGGCATAGGCCTGGCGCTGATCATAGCCCTCTCCGGCGCCTTCAGGACCCTGGAGACGGAGAACATAAAGGAGCTGAAAGGCTGACATGGACGCCAACTCCTACCCTCTCCTGAAGTGGATCCTGCTGGCCCCGCTGGCCGGCTTCGCGCTCAACGCCCTTTTCGGCAGGAAGCTCCTCGGCGAGAAGGCGGGGGGCATAGTCGGCTCCCTCGCTATCCTCGCGGCCTTCGTCTTCGCCGCGCTCTCGTTCTCCGACCTGCTGAAGCTCCCGCCCGAAGCCCGCCTGCTGCGCGAGACCCTGTTCAGCTGGATCTCCGCCGGGACTTTCACTGCCGACGCGGCTTTCCGCTTCGACCCGCTGTCCGCCGTGATGGCGCTGATCGTTACCGGCGTGAGCTTCCTGATCCACGTCTATTCCGCCGGCTACATGCACGGCGACAAGGGCTACAACCGCTACTTCTCCTACCTTAACCTCTTCGTCTTCTTCATGCTGACGCTCGTGCTGGCGGACAACCCGCTGGTGATGTTCGTCGGCTGGGAAGGCGTGGGGCTCTGCTCGTACCTGCTGATAGGCTTCTGGTACGAGGACCCGGAGAAGGCCACCGCCGGCCGCAAGGCCTTCATCACCAACCGCGTGGGCGACGCGGGCTTCCTTATAGGCCTGATGCTGCTGTCGTCGCTGCTGGCCTCGCGCGGCGTCCTGTCCATGGATTTCGAGACCCTGCGCGCCAGCGCCTCCCAGCTCTCCGCCGTCACCGTTCTCGGCGTGGGCGCCCCCACGCTTATCTGCCTGCTGCTGTTCTTCGGCGCCACCGGCAAATCGGCGCAGTTCCCGCTCTACGTCTGGCTGCCCGACGCGATGGCCGGCCCCACGCCGGTCTCCGCGCTGATCCACGCCGCCACGATGGTCACCGCCGGCGTCTACATGCTCTCGCGCCTCAGCTTCCTCTACGAGCTGGCCCCGAAGGCCCTCGAGGTGGTGCTGCTGACCGGCGCCTTCACGGCCTTCTTCGCCGCCGTGATAGGCCTGCTGCAGAAGGACATCAAGAAGGTGCTCGCCTACTCCACCGTCAGCCAGCTCGGCTACATGTTCATGGCCGCCGGCGCCGGGGCCTTCTCCGCCTCGGTGTTCCACCTGGCCACGCACGCCTTCTTCAAGGCCCTGCTGTTCCTGGGCGCCGGCTCCGTGATACACGGCATGAGCGGCGAGCAGGACATGTTCAAGATGGGCGGCCTGCGCCGCGAGATGCCCTTCACCTTCCTGCTCGTGGGCGCGGGCTGGCTGGCCATCGCCGGCGTGCCCGGCCTCTCCGGCTTCTATTCCAAGGACCTGATACTCGAGAAGGTCTTCGAGCACGGCGGCTCCTTCGTCTGGGGCGTAGGAGTGCTGACCGCCGCGCTGACCGCCTTCTACACTACGAGGCTCTTCGTGCTGACCTTCCTGCGCGCCAAGCGCGGCCACGGCCACGCGCACGAGTCGCCGCTCACGATGACGCTGCCGATGGCTGTGCTGGCGCTGCTCGCGCTCGCCGGCGGCTTCCTGCTGAAGGAAAGGCTCTTCGTCTTCCTGGACCCGGCCTACGCCGCGCCGGAGCACAGCGAAGAGGCCGCGCGCCTGATGTACATCTCCGTGACGGCCGGGCTAGCCGGCATAGCCGCGGCCTTCCTGCTGACGCTGCCGAAGCCGGCAGCCGCGCTGAAAAAGGCGCTGCCGAGGCTGCATTCGCTGGTCTTCAACAAGTTCTACGTAGACGAGATCTACGGCCTCGTTATCATCAGGCCGCTGCGCTACGTCTCGGACAAGGTGCTGTTCGCCATGGTGGACGCCGGCCTGATAGACGGGCTGATGGTCAACGGCTCCGGCAAGGCCTCCTACGCCGCCGGCCGCCTGCTGGCCAGGGTCCAGAACGGCCGCCTCGACTTCTACGCGCTGGTCTTCGCCTCCGGAGTGGCGCTGATGCTCTACTGGGTGATGTAAACGATGGAACTACTTGCCAACCCGCTCTCGTTCATCATACTGCTGCCGGCCCTCCTGGGCCTGGCGATCTTCCTCGTCCCGCGCGGCAACGACGCGCTGCTGAAGAAGTTCGCGCTGCTCGGCACGCTCGCGGTCTTCATTGTCTCCCTCAAGCTGTGGACCGGCTTCGACCCCGCGCAGTCCGCTATGCAGTTCGGCCTGGACAAGCCCTGGCTGCCGTCCTACGGGATAAACTTCAGCGTCGGCCTCGACGGCATCAGCCTGCTGATGGTGCTGCTCACCACCTTCCTGATGCCCATCTCGGTGCTGGCCTCGTTCAACTACATCAAGGAGGACCAGCGCGCCTACTACGCGAGCCTCCTGTTCCTCGAGGCGGGCATGATAGGCGTCTTCGCCGCGCTGGACCTGTTCGTCTTCTACCTGTTCTGGGAGGCGATGCTGATCCCGATGTACTTCCTGATCGGAATCTGGGGCGGCCCGCGCCGCGTCTACGCCGCGCTCAAGTTCTTCATCTATACGATGGCGGGCTCCGTGCTGATGCTGGCCGCGATCCTGTGGCTGGCGGCCGAGCACCACGCCGCCGCCGGGGCCTGGACCTTCTCGATACCGGCCCTGTACGGCACGCTGCTGACGCACCAGGCGCAGGTCTGGCTCTTCGCCGCCTTCGCGCTGGCCTTCGCGGTCAAGGTGCCGCTGTTCCCGTTCCACACCTGGCTGCCCGACGCCCACGTCGAGGCGCCTACGGCGGGCTCGGTCATCCTGGCCGGCGTGCTCCTTAAGATGGGCGTCTACGGCTATATGCGGCTCGCGGTGCCGCTGTTCCCCGAGGCGGCGCGCCTGTTCGCCCCGTGGCTGGCCGGGCTGGGCGTGGTGGGCATAATCTACGGTTCCCTCGTGGCTTGGACGCAGAAGGACATGAAGAAGATGGTGGCCTATTCCTCGGTGGCCCACCTCGGCACGGTGATGCTGGGCGTGATGGCCTTCGAGCCGGCCGCGGTCTCCGGAGCGGTGCTGCAGATGGTCAACCACGGCCTCTCCACCGGCGCGCTGTTCCTCCTCGTCGGCGTGCTCTACGAGCGCCGCCATACCCGCCTGATAGAGGACTACGGCGGCCTGGCGAAAGTGATCCCCGGCTTCGCGGCCGTCTTCATGATAGTGACGCTTTCCTCCGTGGGCATGCCGGGCCTTAACGGCTTCATCGGCGAGGTGCTGGTGCTCTTCGGCTCTTTCCGGGTCTACCCGTGGCTGGCCGCGGCCGCCGTCACCGGCGTGATCCTGTCGGCGGTCTACATGCTGGGCATGTACCAGCAGGTGGTCTTCGGCCCGGTACGCCACGCCGAGAACAACGCCCTGCAGGACCTTAGCCCGCGCGAGTGGGCCTACCTGCTGCCGCTGCTGGCCTTCATCCTGCTGATAGGCGTCTACCCCAATCCTTTCCTGCGGCGCGCGCTGCCCGCGGCCGACAGCTACATCAGCCTTTCCAGGCAGAACACCGCGCCTCCCGCGGCCGAGGTAAACCTCGCCCTGGGGGGGAAGGAAGCAAGATGAGTTCCGATCCCGCCGCCTACGCCGCAGCCGCCTTTTCGGGCCCGCTGCTCCTCGTGCTGGCAGCCTTCGCCTGCCTGCTGCTGCCGCTCTTCTTCAGGAGGCTGCGCGGCACCCAGGGCATCATGGCGCTCGGCGCGGTGCTCGTGACCCTCACGTTCTTCAGCGCCGCCCCGCAGGCCCAGATCTCCTTCTTCAGCGGCGCGCTGCTGCTCTCGCCCCTGTCCTCCTACCTGTGGGCCTTCGCTATGGCCGTGCTGGCCCTGGTGATAGCGCTCTCCCTCGCCCGCCCGGCGGCGCCGGAGGGCAGCGAGGGGGAATTCTACTTCCTGGTCTTCATGGCCCTGACCGGCCTGCTGGTGATGGTGGCCGCGGGGGACCTCTTCACCGCTTTCATAGCGCTGGAGCTCCTCAGCCTGCCGGTGTACGCGCTCGCCGGCATCCGGCGTACCAGGCCGGGCCTGGAGGCCGCCTACAAATACTTCATGCTCGGCGGCTTCGGCTCCGGCATGACGGTGATGGGCATAGCCGTACTCAACGCCCTGTACCCGTCGCTTTCCTTCGACGCGCTGGCGGCGGCGCCGGCCGCCGCCCAGCCGCTGGCGCTGGCCGGCTTCCTGCTGGTGATCTCCGGCTTCGCCTTCAAGACCGCGCTGGTCCCGTTCCACATGTGGGTGCCCGACGCCTACGAGGGCGCCCCTACGCAGATCTCCGCGTTCATGGCGTCGGCGGTCAAGACCGGCGGCGTCATACTGCTCTGGCGGCTTTTCAACGCCAATGTGCACTCCGGGGGCCCCGTTATCACGATCTTCTGGTGGCTGACCGCGGTCACCGCGGTCTTCGCCAACCTGGCCGCGCTGGCCCAGACCGGCCTCAAGCGCCTGCTGGCCTATTCCAGCGTCGCGCACGCCGGCTATCTCGCCGTGGCTTTCTTCGGCGGGGAGCGCGGCCTGGAGGCGGTGCTTTATTACCTGCCCGTCTACGCGATGGCCACCATCGGCGCCTTCGCCGTGGCCCTGATACTGGAGAAGGACGAGAAGGGTCCGAAGATAGACGACCTGGCCGGCCTGGCGAAGACCCGGCCGTGGCTGGCCGCGGCTATGGCAGCCTTCATGTTCTCGCTCGCCGGCGTACCGCCGCTGGCCGGCTTCTTCGCCAAGTTCTACGCCTTCGCCGGGGCCGTCAATACCGGTTACACCGGCCTCGTAGTCGTAGCGGTGATCATGAGCGCCGTGTCGGTCTACTACTACCTGCGCGTGACCGTGGTGATGTACATGAAGCCCGCGGCCAACGGCCACGAAGCGCCGGCCGCCCCCGGCCTCGCCGAAGCGGTGGTCTTCCTGATGGCCCTCGGCGTGCTCGCGGCGGGCATGCTCTCCAGGCCCCTGCTCGCGCTCGCGGCCGAAGCCTCGCGCTGGTTCTAGTCCGACGTTCAGCCGGCCGGCCGGGCCGGTTATTTTGCTACACTTATCCCATGGGGAAGGGTCATCTTTACATTCTGCCGGGCTGCCTGCTCCTCTTCGCCTGCGCCTCGCCGCAGAGGGCGAAGCCGGCGCATACCCCCGTCCACATGGAGCAGAAGAAGGTCCTGACCCCGGAGCAGTCCCGGCTGGTGGACCAGCTCTACTACAAGGCCGTGGGCGCCTACAGCCGCAACGACATGCCCGCGGCCGTATCCTTCCTGGGAGAGCTCTTCCGGATCGCTCCCGAATACCCGCCGGCGTTGGAACTCAGAAAAAAGATACGCCTGGCCTCCGGCATATGACGTCCCCCGACGGCGGCGGCAGCGGGATCTCACGTGCGCCGGAAGTCCTGCGGAGATACGCGGGCCGCGCCGCGAGGGCCCTCGCCAGGCCTGGGGTACGGGAAGCCGCGGCCAGGGCGCTGCTGCTCGGGGCGTCGGCCATACTCCTGGGCATCGCCGCGGCTTCCCGTTTCATCCTTAACTCGGAGAAGGATTCCGTCATGGGCGACCTGGCCACGCGCACGGCGGTCTTCGCCAAGAGCGCCGGCGCCGCGATGTTCCCGCGCACGAGCCTCTTCGAGGTGCACTTCCTCGTCAACACCATGATGCTGGACCGCGCCCTGGACTACGCCGGGGTCATGGACCGGGACGGCCTGATCGTCTCCCACTCGCGCCCCGAGCTGATCGGGGCCAGGGACCTTTCACCCGCGGCCAGGGCCGCCGGTTCGGCCGGCGTCCCGCTCACGCAGAGCTACCGGGACCCGTCGGGAGAGGAGTATTATTATTTCTCCAATCCCGTCATAGTGGGGACCAAAAGGCTCGGCACCGCCGTGACCGGCGTAAGCCTCAAGACGCTGCGGAAGGCCACGGCCCCTCTGAGGCAGAAGCTGGTAATCATCTTCCTGGCCTCCCTGGCCGCGGTCCCGCTCCTGCTGCAGATGCTGGCCCTCTTCAGGGAAGAGCGAAGGACCGCCGCCCTGCGGTCCGCCATGATGCATACCGTCAGCCACGAGTTCAACAACGCCATCACCGTGCTGGACGCCTCCCTGTTCCTGCTGAAGGAGTCGGAGCCGCCCGGCCCGCCCTAGAACCGCCGGC
>JAJZOZ010000116.1 GCA_021811405.1 bacterium
CGATCTCAGGGTCCGGGTCTTCGTCAGACACCACCACGAAACGGAGAGCGCGGACCTTACCGTCACCGGCAAGCCGGCGGCGGTGGAACGCGCGCTGGCCCGCCTGAGGGCCGAGCTGGACAGCTTCTACGGCGAGAGGCTGGCCGAGCCGCTCCCGGAGCCTGCCTCCGCCAGGGACGCCCGCCCGCCCGAAGGGGCCGTCTACAAGACCCATTACGGCGAACACATCCGCCCCCGCACCGAGAACCAGCGCAAATACGTCGAGGCGCTGCTGCAGAAGGACCTCGTCTTCGGCATAGGGCCGGCCGGCACCGGCAAGACCTTCCTGGCGGCCGTCTGCGCGCTGCGCGCGCTGCAGGACGGCACCGCCAAGCGCGTCATCCTGACGCGGCCGATCGTAGAGGCCGGCGAGAAGCTGGGCTACCTGCCCGGCGACGTCTCGGACAAGGTGCACCCCTACCTGCGGCCGCTCTACGACGCCTTCTTCACTCTGCTGGGGCCCGACCGCTTCCGCGCGCTGCGCGCCGACGAGGTGATAGAGACGGTGCCGCTGGCCTACATGCGGGGCCGCACCCTCGACAACGCCTTCATCATCCTCGACGAGGCCCAGAACACGCTGCCGGAGCAGATGAAGATGTTCCTGACCCGGCTCGGCCGCTACTCCCGCATGGCCGTGACCGGCGACATAACCCAGATAGACATCAAGGAGAAGGGCCGCTCCGGTCTGGTACTGGTAAAGGACATCCTGAAGAAGACCCCGGGCGTGAAGTTCGTGAACTTCACCGGCAAGGACGTGGCCCGCCACCCGCTGGTGGCCGAGATACTTTCCGCCTACGACGCGTGGGAAGAGGAGCACGCCTGATGCCGGTGAACGTGTTCTTCGAGGACAAGGGGACGGCGGGAAGCAGGACGCTGCTGGCCAGGGCCGCGGCCCTCGGGCTCGGCCGCCATTCAAGGCGCAAGGTAAACCTGGTCTACGCCGGCGGGCCGGCGATAAAGAAGCTTAATAAGGCTTTCCTCGGCAAGGACCGGCTGACCGACGTGATAGCCTTCAACCTGCCCCCTGCGCCGGTGCCCGGCTCGCCGTGGGGAGAGATCTACGTCTGCGTGCCGGTGGCGGCCAGGCAGGCGAAGGCCATGGGGCATT
Source organism: bacterium (assembly GCA_021811405.1). Taxonomy (GTDB): domain Bacteria; phylum Elusimicrobiota; class Elusimicrobia; order Elusimicrobiales; family UBA9959; genus UBA9959. The sequence goes on from JAJZOZ010000116.1 coordinate 1,148, forward strand.
CCCTGCTGACCGAGCTGCTGGTGCTCACCGTGCACGGCGCGCTGCACCTGGCCGGCATGGACGACGCCACCCCGGCCCTGCGCCGCCGCATGAACGAGAAGACCTCCCGCCTGCTCAAAAAACTCCACTGACCGCGCCCTAGTTCCCGGTCAGGCCCCGATGCTCCTCTATCAGCCTTTCCACGGCCTCCGGCTCGGCCAGCGTCGAGACATCCCCCAGGCCGTCGTATTCCGAAGCCGCTATCCTGCGCAGTATCCGCCGCATGATCTTGCCGCTCCTGGTCTTGGGCAGGGAAGCGGTGATGTGCACCACCTCCGGGGCCGCGAAGCGGCCTATGGCCTGCGCGACCTGCTCTTTGAGCGCCCCCTGCATCTCCCGGCCGCCCCTGGCCGCGTATTCCGCGCCCAGGATCACGTAGGCGTAGATGGCCGTTCCTTTCACCGGGTGCGGATAACCCACCACCGCCGCCTCCGCCACGGCCTCGTGGGCCACCAGCGCGCTCTCGATCTCCGCCGTCCCCAGCCTGTGGCCTGAGACGTTGATCACGTCGTCGATGCGGCCCGTTATCCAGTAATAGCCGTCCTCGTCGCGCCGCGCGCCGTCGCCGGTGAAATAGTAGCCGGGGTACTGCGTGAAGTAGGTCTCCTTGAAGCGGTGATGGTCCCCGTGTATGGTCCTGGCCTGGCCCGGCCACGCCGAGTTAAGACAGAGGGCCCCGGAGACGCCGTTGCCTTCGAGCGGCGCGCCGTTCTCGGGATTGACCAGCAGCGGCTTGACGCCGAAGAAGGGCAGGGTCGCCGAGCCCGGCTTGGCCGGCGTAACCCCCGGCAGCGGGGTGATCAGTATGCCGCCGGTCTCGGTCTGCCACCAGGTATCCACCACGGCGCAGCGCTTTTCGCCCACCACGTCGTGGTACCAGCGCCAGATCTCCGGATTTATCGGCTCCCCCACTGAGCCCAGCACGCGCAGCGAAGAGCGTTTGTAGCGCCTGACGTGCCCGTCGCCGCACTGCGCTATGGCCCGCAGGGCCGTGGGCGCGGTGTAGAAGATGTTGACCCCGAGGTCGTCCACGACGCGCCAGTAGCGGCCGGGGTCCGGGTAGGCCGGGGTGGACTCGAACATCACCGTGGTGGCCCCGTTGGCCAGCGGGCCGTAGATGATGTAGGAATGCCCGGTTATCCAGCCGGCGTCGGCCGCGCAGAAATAGACGTCGCCGGGGCGGAAGTCGAAGACGTACTTGTGGGTCATCGCCGCGTAGACCAGGTAGCCGCCGGTGGTATGCAGCACGCCCTTGGGCTTGCCGGTGCTGCCGGAAGTGTACAGGATGAAGAGCGGGTCCTCGGCGCCCATCCACTCGAAAGTGCAGGTGGAGCGCTGCCTGCGCATTTCGTCCTCGAGCCAGAAGTCCCGCCCGGACTGCATCGGGACCTCAGAAGGCGTGCGGCGCGCCACCAGCACGGTCGAGACCGTCTGCATGCCCTCGAGCGCGCGGTCCACGATACGCTTCAGGTGTATGGTCTTGCCGCCCCGCAACCCCTCGTTGGCGGTCAGCACCACCCTGGCTCCGGCGTCAACCACCCGGTCCCGCAGAGCCTCCGACGAGAAACCGGCGAAGACCACGGAGTGCACCGCGCCTATCCTCGCGCAGGCGAGCATAGAGTAGGCCAGCTCCGGGATCATCGGCATGTAGATGCAGACGCGGTCTCCGGCCTTCACGCCGTGCGCCTTCAGCACGTTCGCCACCCGGGAGACCTGGTGCTTCAGCTCCCGGTAAGTGATGCGCTTGTAGACGCCCGGCTCGTCGGCGGCCCAGATGATGGCGGTCTGGCCGCCGCGCTCCTTCAGGTGCCGGTCCACGCAGTTGAAGCACGCGTTGAGCCTGCCGCCCAGGAACCAGCCGAAATCCACCTCGTCGTAGTCGGCGTCGAAGACCGTGGCCCATTTATGGAACCAGGTCAGGGTCTCGGCCTGCTCGGCCCAGAACTTCTCCGGGTCCTCCATGGAGCGCCCGTAAAGCCTCTTATACTCCTCCATGGAGCCTATATGCGCCACGCGGGCTATCTCCGGCTTCACCGGGTATATCTCTTCGGACATGAACGTGCCTCCCCTTGCCGAGTCTCGGCGGGTCCCCCCCTGCGCCGCGCGGCGGCGCCTACCTGTTCCCTGAAATGTAGTTTTCCAGCTGCGAGATGATGAATTTCTGCTTCGAAATGACGATGCGGACCACGTCGCCTATGGAGATGAGGCCCAGGATATGCTCCTTGTCTATGACGGGCAGGTGGCGGAAATGCTTCTCGCTCATCAGCGCCATGCAGTCCTCTATGGATTCGTCGGGGCGCACGTAGAGCACGCGGGCGGTCATGATGTCCTTTACCAGGGTATCCTTGGCCGACTTCCCCTCCAGCTCCACCTTGCGGGCGTAGTCGCGCTCCGAGATCATGCCGACTATCCGGCCGGAGTCCATGACCATCAGCGCGCCGACGTTCTTCTCGGCCATGATCTTCAGGGCCTGCAGCATCGTGGCGGAGCTGCTGACCGACCAGATCATCCCGCCCTTATGCTTAAGGAACTGCTTAAGAGTAATCATCCTTACTTCCTCCTCCTCCCCCCGTAACGCCTTACAATGGACTATGATAACAAAAAATCCGCCATTTTAAGCCCCCCCGGCGCTGCGCCGGCTCAGCCGCCGGCCTATATTTGATAAAATAACGATATTGCGCGTTTTAACGCGCCCCGCCCGGGGGCCGCCGCGCACGGAGGCAAAAGTGAAGACGACGGACGCCAGGACTTTCCAGGAGATAGACGCCCGCCAGCAGAAGCGCTGGCAGGAGATGAACGCCTTCAGGGCCGAGCGCCTGCCCGGTAAGCCCAAGTTCTACTGTCTGGACATGTTCCCGTACCCGTCCGGCGACGGTCTGCACGTCGGACATCCGGAAAGCTACACCGCCACCGACATAATCTCGCGCTACAAGCGCATGAAGGGCTTCGAGGTGCTGCACCCGATGGGCTGGGACGCCTTCGGCCTGCCGGCCGAGAACTACGCCATCTCCACCGGCGTGCACCCGCGCGTCACCACGGAGAAGAACTGCGCCACCTTCAAGCGCCAGATCCAGGCGCTGGGCTTCAGCTACGACTGGGACAGGGAAGTCACCACCGTAGACCCCGGCTACTACAAGTGGACGCAGTGGATATTTTTGCAGCTCTTCGACAAGGGCCTCGCCTACGAGGCCACCGTCCCGATAAACTGGTGCCCCAAATGCAAGACCGGTCTCGCCAACGAGGAGGTCTACCAGGGCAAGTGCGACCGCTGCGAGACGCCCATAGAGAAGAAGAATCTCAAGCAGTGGATGCTGAGGATCACCGCCTACGCGGACCGGCTGCTGGAGGACCTCGAGGGCATAGACTGGCCGCACTCCACGCGCCTGATGCAGGAGAACTGGATAGGCCGCTCCGAGGGCGCCGAGGTGGACTTCGAGCTGCCGTCCATCGGCGAGAAACTGAGGATCTTCACGACGCGGCCCGACACCCTCTACGGCGCGACCTACATGGTGCTGGCCCCGGAGCATCCTTTCGTCGCGAAGATAACCGCTCCGGAGAAGAAGGCCGAGGTGGAGGCCTATGTGGCCGCCGCGGCCAACAAGAGCGACCTGGAGCGCACGGAGCTCGCCAAGGACAAGACCGGCGTGTTCACCGGCGCCTACGCGGTCAACCCGGTCAACGGCGAGAAGATCCCGGTCTGGGTGGCGGACTACGTGCTGATAACCTACGGCACCGGCGCCATCATGGCCGTGCCGGCGCACGACGACCGCGACCACGAGTTCGCCGTGAAGTTCGGGCTTAAGATAGTAGAGGTGCTCAAACCCCCGGCGGACTGGAAGGGCGAGGGCGCCTTCTGCGGCGACGGGACCTCTATAAATTCCGGCGTCATCACCGGCCTCCCCACCCCCGAGGCCAAAAAGAAGATCATAGCCTGGCTCAGGGAGAAGGGCATAGGCGAGCCGAAGGTAAATTTCAAGCTGCGCGACTGGGTCTTCTCCCGCCAGCGCTACTGGGGCGAGCCGTTCCCGCTGGTGCATTGCGACAAGTGCGGCGTGGTGCCCGTGCCCGAGAGCGAGCTGCCGGTCAGGCTGCCGGAGGTGGAGAAGTACGAGCCCACCGGCACGGGCGAGTCCCCCCTCGCGGCCATCGATTCCTGGGTGAACACGAAGTGCCCTAAGTGCGGCGGGCCGGCCAGGCGCGAGACCAACACCATGCCGCAGTGGGCCGGCTCCTGCTGGTACTACCTGCGCTACATGGACCCGAAGAACGGCAAGGCCTTCGTGGACAAGGACATAGAGAAGGCCTGGATGCCGGTGGATCTCTACATCGGCGGCGCCGAGCACGCGGTGCTGCACCTGCTCTACGCGCGCTTCTGGCACAAGGTGCTGTTCGACCTGGGCCGCGTCTCCACCAAGGAGCCGTTCAGGAAGATGGTGCACCAGGGCATGATCCTCTCCTACGCCTACCGCGACTCGAAGGGCGTCTACCGCAACTACAAGGAACTGGACATAGCCGAGGACGGGACCGCGAAGACCTCCGACGGCGAGATCATCAAGCCGGTGGTGGAGAAGATGTCCAAGTCCAAGAAGAACGTGATAAACCCGGACGAGGTGCTCGAGCGCTACGGCGCCGACCCGTTCCGCCTCTACGAGATGTTCATGGGCCCGCTGGAGGACGCCAAGCCGTGGAACATACGCGGCATAGAGGGCGTGAACCGCTTCCTGAAGCGCGCCTACGCCTGGGGCCTGGAGCGCCACTCCGCGCTGACCGACAAGGAGGTCTCCGGCCAGGACCTGATACTGCGCCACCAGACCATAGAAAAGGTGGGCGCCGACATCGAGGCGCTCAAGTTCAACACCGCCATCTCCGCGCTGATGATCTACCTGAACCGGCTGACCGAGCAGAAGGAGACCGCGCGCGCGGACTTCGAGACCTTCCTCGCGCTGCTGCACCCTTTCGCGCCGCACATCACCGACGAGCTCTGGGAGGTCTCCGGCGGGCAGGGCACGCTGATGAAGCGGGCATGGCCCGCGGCCGACAAGTCCGTGATAGCTTCGCGCGAAATAGAGATACCGGTGCAGATAAACGGCAAGGTCAAGGAAAAGCTGCACGTGAAAGAAACGACGACGCAGGACGAGATAAAGCGCCTGGCCCTGGAAGCCGCGGCGCCGCACACGGCCGGCAAGACCATAGTGAAGACGATAGTAGTGCCGGGCCGTCTGGTGAGCATAGTCATAAAATAGGGGAACCGGGGGTTAAAATATGAAGAAACTGCTGTTACTTGCTTCTCTGGCGGGGCTGGCCGCCTGCGCCTCTTCGCCGGACATAGTCTACCGGCCGGCCGAGCAGAAACTGCCGGAGCATATCAAGCAGATAGCGGTGCGCCCTTTCGCCAACAAGACGCAGCAGTTCGGCCTCGAGGAGAAGATCACCCTCAAGGTGATAGACGAGTTCCTGAAGAACGGGGAATATTCCATAGCCCCAGAGAGCTCGGCGCAGGGCGTTCTAGTGGGCGAGATCACCCACTATATACTGACCCCTATACAGTACGACGTCAACCTCGTGCCCACCGTCTACAAGCTCAACGTGATAGCCTCGGTGCGGCTGCTGGACAAGGAGTACAACCGCTACTTGTGGGAGGAGCCCGCGCTGCAGGCTACCAAGATGTACTCCGCCGCCAACCTCCCCGGCGGCCTGACCGAGGAACAGGCGCGCGAGGCGCTCTGGGAGATCCTCGCCAAGGACATAGTCCTGCGCACCGTGCAGGGCTTCGGCTCGGTGTCCAGCACTTCGCAGAAAAAGGTCCCCAACGCCGGGGAGGCGGCGCAGCAGCCCGCCATTCCCTGATGCAGACGCTCACCCCCAGGGCCCTGGCCGAAGAATGGGCCGCCGGCAAGACCCGGCCGGTCTACTACCTCTGCGGCGAGGAGGCGGCCATGAAGGAGGCCGCCCTGCGCCGGCTGCAGGAGGCGTTCAAACCGGAGTCCTTCAATTTCTCGGTACGGGACGCGGAGACCGCGGACGTGGAACAGGCCCTGGACGAGGCCCGCACCGCCCCGATGCTGGCCGAGGTGCGCTTCGTGGCGATAAAGCGGGCCGAGAAGCTCAGGAAAGACCCCCTGGCCCAGGTACTCTTGTACCTTGAGGACCCCTGCCCCAGCGCGACACTGCTGCTGCTGGCTGACTGGCCCCGCGAAAAGCAGGACCCCATACCGGCGGCGCTGGGCAAGGACTGCGCTCTGGTGGACTTCTCGCCCCTCACGCCGGCCCAGGCGGCCGAGAGGCTCAACTCGGCCCTGCTGGCCAGGGGCATCAAGACCGACCGGGACGCGCTGGACCTGATGGTGGAGCTGGTCGGGACGGACTCGGTCACGCTGGACGGCGAGGCCGAGAAGGCCGCCCTCTATATGCACGGCCAGGACAGGATATTCGGGCCGGAGGACGCGCTGGCGCTTACCGGCTTCGCCCGGCTGCAGAACCCTTTCGAGCTTTCCAACGCCGTCTGCAGGCGCAGCGCCGAAGGCTCCGCCCAGGCCGTCACTAAGATGCTCGCCGCGGGCTCGGAACCGCTGGCCCTGCTTTCGCAGGTCTCGCGGGCGCTGGAGAGGATGCTGAAGGTCAAGCGGCTTTCCGCCTCCGGCGGCGGCCCGGCCACGGCCTACCAGGCCGGCATGTCGCCGGGCCAGTATCACGCGGCGCTCAAGGACGCCGACAGGTTCACCGAGGAGAAGTTGCTGCGCTCGCTGCGCCGCTGCCTGGAGGCGGAGGAGCTGCTGAAGTCCACCTCCAGGCGCGATCCGTCCCTGGTGATAAGGCAGCTCGCCTACGAGATCACCGGGACAAAATAACGGAACCCCGGCCTACAGCTCCGGGGTCCGGTCTTTCACTCGAAGGAAAGTTACTTTACGGAAGGGTTCTGCGCGATCGACTTGATCTTGGCGGCGAGGCGCGCCTTCTTGCGGGCGGCGGCCTTCCAGTGCAGGGTGCCGGTCTTCGCGGCCTTGTCGAGCAGCGAGTAGGCCTTCGGGAGCATCTTCTGCGCGTTCTCCATGTCCTTCTTGGCGACGAGAGCGCCGAAATCCTTGG
>JAJZOZ010000117.1 GCA_021811405.1 bacterium
CTGTGAACACCCTGTCCGGAGGCTGGGCCATGCGCGTGGCGATGGCCAAGCTGCTGCTCAAGAAGCCGGACCTGCTGCTGCTCGACGAGCCGACCAACCACCTGGACCTGGACTCCCTGCTGTGGCTGGAGGACTACCTGCAGTCCTACCAGGGCGCGATCTTTGTGATCTCGCACGACCGCGACTTCATCAACAAGATCTGCCGCGCCATAGTCTCGCTGCAGGAGCACAAGCTGCGCATCTACCACGGCGACTACGAGCATTACCTCGAGCAGCGCGAAGAGGAGAAACGCAAGCTCTATTCCGCCTGGCGCCTGCAGCAGGAGCAGATAGCCCAGATGGAGGACTTCGTGGCCCGCAACCGGGCGCGCGTCTCCACGTCCAACCGCGCGCAGAGCATGCTCAAGCGCCTGGAGAAACTCGAGCGCATAGAGCTGCCCGCCGAGACCAAGACCGTCAAGATCCGCTTCCCGCAGCCCTCCCGCACCGGCACCAAGGTGCTGGAACTGAAGAACATCAATAAGACCTACCACGTGCCCGGCCACCCGGACATCAGGGTCTACGACGATTTCAACTTCACGCTCGAACGCGGCCAGAAGATGTGCTTCGTCGGCCATAACGGCGCCGGCAAGAGCACGCTGCTGAAGATGCTGGCCGGGGTGATAGAGCCGGACACGGGCGAGCGCGCGCTCGGCCTGAACGTGAAGACCGGCTACTTCTCGCAGCACCGCGAGGGCATCCTGGACCCGCGCAAGACCGTGCTGCAGGAGGCGATGGACAACGACCGCATGAACCCCGAGCTGATGGTGCGCACCGTGCTGGGCACCTTCCTGTTCCCCGGCGACAACGTCTACAAGAGGACCGAGGTGCTCTCCGGCGGAGAGAAGAGCCGGCTGATGCTGGTGAAGCTGCTGATGGACCCGCCTAACGTGCTGCTGATGGACGAGCCGACGACGCACCTCGACATGGCCAGCGTGGACGCGCTGATAGCCGCCCTGAAGGAGTTCGAGGGCACGCTCTGCTTCATCAGCCACGACGTCTATTTCATCAACGCGCTGGCCGATTCCGTGGTGCACATAGACGGCGGCAGGACCACCGTGTACCCCGGCAACTACGATTATTTCCGCTACCGCCAGGAGCAGCTGGCGCGCGAGGCCGCCGGGGAGAAGCGGAAGGCCGCCGAGCCGGACAGGCCCGCGCCGTCGCAGGATTACGAGGAGAAGAAGCGCCAGGAGGCCGAGGCCCGCAAGAAGGTCCGCCAGGCCGAGAAGCTGAAGAAGGAAATAGAGTACTCGCGCAAGACGGTGGAGAACCTGGCCGCGAAGATGTCCGAACCGGCCATACACGCGGACTACAAGCAGGTGAAGGAACTCGGGGACAAGATAGCCGCCCTCGAGGCCAAGATCGCCGCCTGGACGCAGGAACTGTCTTCCATAGAATGAAAGATAGAGGTAACGGTGTCTCGGCGGCTGTCACGGGGACCGGAACGCAAAACGCGTTCGGCCACACCGTGGCCTCACTCATCATTCGGCCCTCGCGCTGCGCAAGCTCGGGCCTCACGAAGGTTTTGCTAACCCGGTCCCCGCGCCAGCCGGGCGGCTCTGTGCATCGGAGCCGATACGGCGCAGTGAGCGGATTGGGAGATTTTTGCCAGGGTCGTAGGAGAACGGACCGGAAGGCCTTCGCGGAGGGAGGCGCTTGCATAGCGCGCCTACCGAGTGATGAGCGGCGCGCACGGTGTGCGCGACCGCGTGCCTGACGGGCTGTTCTCCTACGACCCGGCATCGGTTCAAGGAGCGAACGAAGTAAATGCAACAAGATAACGCCAAGCGCAGGCAGGACCTGCGCAACATAGCCATCATAGCCCACGTCGACCACGGCAAGACCACGCTCGTCGACGCCATGCTCAAGCAGACCGGGGCCTTCACCGACAAGGCCGGCGAGGAGGCCATCTGCATCATGGACTCCAACGACCTCGAGCGCGAGCGCGGCATCACGATCCTTTCCAAGAACACCTCGGTGCGCTTCGGGGACAAGACCATCCACATCGTGGACACCCCCGGCCACGCCGACTTCGGCAGCGAGGTCGAGCGCGTGCTGCGCATGGTCGACGGCGTGCTGCTGCTCGTCGACGCCCTGGACGGCCCGATGCCGCAGACCCGCTTCGTGCTGAAGAAGTCGCTCGCGCTCGGCCTGCGCCCGATAGTGGTCATCAACAAGGTGGACCGCCCCAACTGCGACCCGCACGCGGCGCTCGACAAGGTCTTCAACCTCTTCATGGAGCTCGGCGCCAGCGATTCCCAGCTGGACTTCCCGATAGTCTACGCCGTGGGCCGGGACGGCTGGGCCGCCGCCGACTACCACAAGCCGGAGAAGGACCTCAAATTCCTGTTCGAGACCATCATAAAGCACGTGCCCGGCCCGCTCGACCTCGACGACCAGCCCCTGCGCATGCTGGTCACCATGCTCGACTACAGCTCCTACACCGGCCGCATCGGCGTGGGCCGCATAGTGCAGGGCAGGATAGCCGCCGGCCAGCAGGTGGCCATGGGCTCCCCCTCCAGGCCGCCGGCCAACCGGAAGGTCATGCAGCTGATGGGCTACCGGGGGCTGGAGCGGATCACCATAAAAGAGGCCCGCAGCGGCGACATAGTGGCCGTGGCCGGGCTGGAGGGCATAGAGGTGGGCGACACCGTCAGCGCGCCCGATAACCCCGGCGTCCTGCCCACGCTGGAGATAGAGCAGCCCACGCTCTCCATGGAGTTCTACGCCAACGACGGCCCGTTCGCGGGGCGGGAGGGAAAGTTCGTCACGGCCACGCAGATCCGCGACCGCCTGCTGCGGGAACAGGAGACCAACGTGGGCCTGAAGGTGGAGGAACTGCCCGCCGGCGGCTTCAAGGTCAGCGGCCGGGGCGAACTGCACCTTTCGATACTGATAGAGACCATGCGCCGCGAGGGCTTCGAGCTCTGCGTCTCCAAGATGGCCGTGATCACGCACGTAGAGAACGGCGCGACCGTGGAACCGGTGGAGACGCTGCTGCTGGACGCGCCGGCCGAGTTCCAGGGCGCCGTTATGAACGCCCTCGGCATGCGCGGCGCGCAGATGAAGGACATGCAGACCGGCGACGACGGCCGCGTGCGCTTCGAGTACGTGATCTCCTCGCGCGCCCTGATAGGCTTCAAGGGCGAGTTCATGACCTCCACGCGGGGCTCCGGCCTGATGCACCATAACTTCCACGGCTTCCTGCCGGTGGGCTCCTTCAGCCTGCCGCAGCGCAACGGCGTCTTCGTGGCCAAGGAGTCGGGCAAGACGGCCAGCTACGCGCTGAACAGCCTGCAGGACCACGGCACCATGTTCGTGGCCCCCGGAGAGGACGTCTACGCGGGGCAGATAGTGGGCGAGAACTGCCGCACGAACGACCTGGTCGCCAACCCGTGCAAGGAGAAGAAGCAGACCAACATGCGCTCCTCCACCTCGGACGCCTCCATCCTGCTCACGCCCCCGCGCGTGATGAGCCTGGAGCAGGCGATAGAATACGTCGAGGAGGACGAGTTCGTGGAGGTCACCCCGAAGAGCATCCGCCTGCGCAAGAAGATCCTGGACCACAGCCAGCGCAAGCGCGTGGACCGCGGCGACGAGGTGATGGAGAACTGATGGACGAGAGCGCGCTTTCCGGGCTGGCCGGCACCGCTTCCGCGGCGAAAGCGGGCGGGCTGCTTTCCGGCATGACCGCCGGCAGCCTGATAGCGGGCCTGTTCTTCTCTCTGGTGGGCCTGGTATACCTGAAGCAGGGGCGGGCCTCGGCGGACGTGACGAGGATAGCCTGCGGGGTGGGCCTGCTCTGCTACACGCTCTTCGTTTCGGGCACTCTCTACACGGTGCTGGTCGGCGCCGTCCTCGCGGCGCTTCCCTTCGTACTGGACAGGTTCTGATGCCCCGCAACGTGGAGATAAAGGCGCGCGCCGCCGACTGGAACGGGCAGCTGCGCAGGGGTCTCGCGCTGGCCGACAGGACCGAGAGGCTTTGCCAGGAAGACACCTTCTTCAACTGCGCCAACGGCCGCCTGAAGCTGCGCCGCGAGCGCGGCGCGGGGGCCAGGCTCATCTTCTACCGCCGGGCCGCGCGCAGCGGCCCCAAAACCTCGGACTACGTGCTGCTGCCGGTCAGGGGCGGCGCCGCGGCCCTGAAAAGGCTGACCCGCGCCCTTGGCGCCGTCAAACGGGTGTCGAAGAAGCGCCTGGTCTGCCACGCGGGCCGGACCCGCATCCATTTCGACGAGGTGAAAGGGCTGGGGCGGTTCATAGAGCTGGAAGTGGTGCTGCGCCCCGGCGAGAGCGCCGCGGCCGGCCGCCGGGAGGCGGCCGGGCTGATGCGGGCCCTCGGGATCCGCCGCGCCGACCTGCTCGCCGGGGCCTACGCGGACATGGAGCCGGCCCCTTCCCAACGCGCGCGCAGATGTTGATATAATCTGACTATGGCCCAGAAGATCTACTCCCAGGCCGGCGGCCTGCCCCGCGTGAAGCTTTCCCACGCGCCGGCCGGGCCCAACGCCTTCAAACGGATGATAGACACCGCGGACCGCGCCGAGCCCGGGCAGCTCGTGGCCGTCTACGACAAGAACGGAAACCCCTACGGCACGGCCATCTACAACCCGCACAGCCAGATCACGCTGCGCATCATCAGCCGCGGGAACCCCGAGGAGTTCCGGCTGGACGAGTTCTTCGACGAAAAGGTCTCGCGCGCCGTCTCGCTGCGGCGGGACGTGCTGAAGCTGCCGGAGCGCACCGACGCGTACCGCCTGGTGCACGACTTCGCGGACGGCCTGCCCGGCCTCACGGCCGACGTCTACCGGGACCAGATAGTCCTGGAGTTCTACTCGCTGGGGATGTACCGCCTCTGGCCGAACCTCCAGGCGGCCTTCAAAAAACATTTCCCCGAAGCCTCTTTCCACCACCGCGCCACCTCCTACACGCAGGAGATGGAGGGCTTCAAGATAAAACCCGAGCCCGGCCAGGCCCGCAAAACGCGCATCACCGAGAACGGCGTGCAGTTCGAGCTGGACCTCCGCTCCGGGTTCAAGACCGGCTTCTTCTGCGACCAGCGCGACAACCGCCTGTACGCCTCGCAGTTCGCCGCCGGGAAGAAGATGCTGGATATCTGCGCCTACACCGGCGGCTTCGGCGTCTACGCCGGCAGGCTGGGCGGCGCCGAGAGCGTCACCTGCGTGGAGCTGGACCCCGAGGCGAGCGAGGCCAGCAGGCGCAACGGCAACATCAACAAAGTGAAGGTGGACGCCGTCTGCGCCGACGCCTTCACGTACATGCGCCAGATGATAGACCTGAAGCGGCGCTTCGGGCTGGTGGTGCTGGACCCCTACAAGCTGGTCTCCAGCCGCGAGGAGCGCGACAAGGGCATCTTCAAGTACCGGGATTTCAACCGCATAGCGCTGGCGCTGGTGGAGGAGGGCGGCGTGTTCGTGACCTGCTCCTGCAGCGGCATGGTGTCGATGGAGGAGTTCTCCTTCATCCTGCGGGGCGCCGCCGCCAACGCCGGGCGCCGCGTGCAGATACTCAAGAAGGCCGGGGCGGGGCCGGACCACCCGGTGGCCGCCGACTACCCGGAGGGCGAGTACCTGAAGTGCATTTTCTGCAGGGTTCTCTGAACAGGAGGGGGAGTGAGGGAGAAGCACCTTAAGTTCATGAAGGCGGCCGTCGCAGAGGCCCGCAAGGGCCTGCGCGAGGGCGGCATTCCCATAGGCGCGGTGCTGGTCAAGGGCGGCCGGATCATCGGCCGCGGCCATAACCGCCGCGTGCAGAAGAAGTCGGCCATACTGCACGCCGAGATGGACTGCCTGGAGAACGCCGGCCGTCTGAAGGCCGCCGACTACCGCAAGTGCGTCATCTATTCCACGCTCTCTCCCTGCCACATGTGCACGGGGGCCATCCTGCTTTATAGGATCCCGACGGTGGTGATCGGCGAGAACAGGACCTTCAAAGGCCCTGAGAGCTATTCCGGGAAGTCCGTTAAGCTGATAAACCTGGACCTGCCGGAGTGCCGGGAGCTGATGGAGCGCTTCATCGGGGAGCGTCCGGAGCTCTGGAACGAGGACATCGGGGAGTAGCGCGGAGGGAAAGGAGGGGGAATGAAGGGCTTCATCAGGGCATTGGACCGCGGGCAGGTGACCAGCTTCTCCCGCAACTCCTACGAGGTGGTCTTCTCCATCTTCATGATCGCCCTGGCCTGGTTCTACCGCGAGAACCCGCTGATCGTCTACCCGCAGATACTCTACTGCTTCCTGGCCCTGCTGGGCTCCAACTTCGTCTTCAACTACCTGCTGCGCCGCCGCACGGCGGTCAACCTCTGGCTGATAGACCTGATCCTGCTGATAAACCTCTGGACCATAACCGGCATCCTGCTCTTCTCCGGCGGCGGGGACTCCTACTTCTGGGTGCTGTACCTGCTGCCGGTGTTCGCGGCCTCCCTGATGGCCAGCCTGAAGGACGCCGCCGGCGTGGTGCTGCTCTGCGCGATCAGCCTGGTGGTGATGAGCTGGCCGGTCTCCCCGGACGACCTGGCCGGCCTGCTGGGGCTCTCGGCCAAGATAGCGGTGCTGGCCTCCTCGGCCTGGGTGGTGTTCAGCACCTCGCAGGCCAGGAAGATCACCGAGGCCGGGCTCGCCTTCAAAAGGGCGCAGGTGGAAACGCTCACCCGCGACATAGCGGAGAAGGAGTCCGCGCTGGTGAGGACGGCCTCCTCCAACGAGGTGGGGACCCTCGTCAGCGGGGTGATGCACGACCTGGGCAACTGCGTCTCGGTAATACTGCTGAGCCTGGAGATCTTCTCCGAGGAGGAGAAGCCCTCCCGGAAGGACCTGGACAGGATCCTGAAGGCCGCCAGGTTCGCCAAGGCCATGGTGGCCAACGCGCTGGGCATCGTGCGCGGCCAGGAATACGTCTTCGAGCCGGTGCGCCTGCGCGAGATAGCGGAATCCGCCGAGATGCTCACCAGCTACGCGGCCCGGAAGGCCGGCGCCACGGTGGAGCTGAACATACCGGAGGACCTGCCCGAGATAAAGGCCAGCCGGGTGCACCTGGAGCGCATCTTCATCAACACCATACTGAACTCCGTCTCCTTCCTGCCGCAGGGCGGGGTGGTCAGGCTTTCCGCCGGGGTCGAAGGGGACGGGCTCAAGGTGGAGATCTCCGACAACGGGCCGGGTTTCCCCGCCAAGGTGCTGGAGGGCGGGGTCAAGGCCTTCGGCACCACGCGCAAGGAGAAAGGCGGCACCGGCCTGGGGCTTTTCGTCTGCGAACAGATCGCCAGAAAGCACGGCGGCCGCCTGAAACTTGACCGGGCGGCCGGCGGCGGCGCCCTGGTGCGGCTGATCCTGCCTCTGGCCGGCCCGGCCGCCTGAGAACCTGCCGCCAGCCCCGCGGGTTAAGCACTTGGCAGGCCGGAATTATTTATATATATTGGTCTCTGCGTTTGGGAAAGGCCCGCTGGAACGGCGCGGGCCGCGCTACGGCCGGCAGCCGCCGGCATAGCAGGGGGAAAAATGGAGACGGAAGAAAGCCACAAGGACGGGTACATCCTCATCGTAGAGGACGATCCGGGCGTCAGCACCCTGGAGGTGCAGCGCCTGGACGAGCTGGGCTATCCGCTCGCCACGGCGAAGGACCCGGCCGCGGCTATAGCCATGCTGAAGCGGAGCACGCCGGAGCTCATGCTGCTCGACTATTCCCTGCCCGGCATGAGCGCGCTGGACCTGGTCTCGCGGCTGGCGAAGGAGGACGTCCCGGTGCCGCCCTTCGTAATGGTCACCGGCCGCGGCGACGAAAAAGTCGCCGTCGAGACCATGAAATCCGGCGCGCTGGACTACATCGTAAAGGACGCCGGCTTCCTGGAAAACCTGCTGCCCACGGTCAGGAAGGCGCTGGATAATTCCTCGCTCAGGAAAAAGCTGCGCAAGGCCGAGGAGGACCTGCGCAAGAGCGCCCGCCTGTACAACTTTCTCGCCCAGGTCAACCAGGCGGTGGCCAGGGAGCGGGACGCCGCGCGCCTGCTGCAGGAGATCTGCCGCATAGCGGTGGAAGTGGGCGGCCTGCGCATGGCCTGGGTGGCCAGGCCGGACACGGACCTGGGGCGTTTCGTGGCGGTCTGCTCGGCCGGCCACGTGGACGGCTACCTGGAACGGGTGAAGATCACCATCAACGGCGAGAAGGGCAAGGGCCCCACCG
>JAJZOZ010000118.1 GCA_021811405.1 bacterium
TCCAGCACGCCGTAGATCTGCGGCACCGCTATCATTATCGTAACGCCTTCCCGCCCCATCGCCTGCAGCCACGGCTTGGGCGGGGTGATGCTCTTGACGATGAGGGTCTTAGCGCCGAGCAGGATAGGGGTGATGACGTTGCCGGTCCACGAGAAGGTATGGAACATGGGCAGCAGGGCCATGAACACGTCCTTGCGGGTGGGCTCGAGCGTGGCGATGGCCGCCTTGGAGTTCTCTATCATGTTGTGGTGCGTCAGCAGCACGCCCTTCGGGTGGCCGGTGGTGCCGGAGGTGTAGAGGATGGTGGCCAGGTCGTGCTCGTCGGCGGCCGACTGCTGGGTCTGCGGATGGTAATGAGCCTTCTTTAGGTAGCTCCAGAAGTCGGCGACGCCTTCCAGGCCGCAGAAATCGGCCGAGACGATGAACTTGAGCCCCGGGAGGTCCTTGCGCACCCGGGTGTAGTTCTTGACGAACTCCTTCTCGGTGACGACGCCCTTGCAGGCGGAGTTCTCCAGTATGTAGGAGATCTCCTCGCCTTTGGAGACCAGGTAGTTTATCGGCACGGCCACCGCGCCCAGCTTGGCCATGGCGAAATAGGAGATTATGAACTCCGTAGAGTTGCGCAGCACTATCGCGGCGCGGTCCCCCTTCCGGAGGCCCAGCTGCCAGAACATGTCCGCCGCGCGGTCCACGGAGAAGAGGACCTCGTGCCAGGACATGCGCTTGTCGCCGGTGACGTAAGCGGTGTCCTCCGGATGCCTTTCCGCCGTTTTGGCGAGGCAGGAGTAAAGGTTCCTCGGTTCGGTCATCTTTTCGCCCTCCTGAGCATGCAAATAGAGATTCTAGATAATAACGGGCCGGCTGGTGAAACGGCCGGCGGCTATTTCTCCAGGGGGATGAGCAGCCGCATCCCTTTTTCCAGCCGGTGAGGGTTGGAAAGCTGGGGATTCGCCGCCCAGATCTTCTCCCAGAGGTTCATATCGCCGTAATACTCGATGGCTATCTCGGCCATCGTCTCGCCCTTGCGCACGATGTGCACGGCGTAGCGGCCTCCCTTGGCGCAGACGCCGTCGCCGAAGAAGCAGTCCAGCACGGCGGCGATGTCGGCCTCCGTGCTGAGGGTGGACGTGGAGAGCGGGACTCCCGGGGTGGGCGCGTTCTCTTCGAGCTCCGCCAGCAGCGAGAGCGTCTTCAGTTCCCCGCCGTCAGGGTATATGGGGGAAGCCTGCCTGACCGCCGCTTTCGCGGCCGAGGGATCCCCTTCCCGCAGGGAATCCTTGGCCTTGATGACCAGGCAATGGCCCAGTATCTCCTTGGCCCTGGCGTCCGCGGGGTTCTGCCGCAGCTCTCCCGAGAAGAAATCGATGGCCCGGTCCAGTCTCCCGGCCAGGAAGAGCGTGGTGCCCCTGTCCAGCGCGTCCTGGGCGGCCAGCGCGGCAGGCAGCGCCGCCAGCGCGGCCAGCAGCAGCGGCCTAAGGCTTGGCACCCTGTCCCCCTCCCAGCTTCTGCCTGGCCTCGGAAACGTCCACCCCCAAGGCCGAGAACTTCTCTATGATCCTGCGCAGGATGACGTCCTGTTCCTCCCGGGAAAGCTTTTCAGAGGAAACCTTGGCGGAGAACCAGGTCATCGTTTCGCCGTAGACTTCGGCGGCCCCGCGCGTGACCCGCTTGCCGCCCTTCTCCACCGTGATATCTGCGCTGCCGGCCGTGAGGGAGTCGAACTTGATCTTGAGGTCCAGGCGGTGGGACATGCCGAGGTCTCCGTAAGGGCTCAGAGCGTAGCTGAACTCCACCGCGCCCGTCTCGGCGCCGAAACCGAGGGAGACGGCGGACATCGCGCCCAGGTAGCTCATGGCCGCCGTCTTGAACCCGGCGCGCAGCTTCAGCGTCACGCCTTTCACCTTGGAGGGATAGAGGTATTCCCCGCCGAAGTGGAGGCTGAGGGAATCGTCGAAGGCGAGGCTGATGTCCGAGGTGAGCAGCAGCCCCGGCCTGAACTGGAACGCGGCCCCGGCGCGCAGGGCCATAGGCAGCGGGGCCGGGGCGGTCTTGTAGCCGAGGCCGGTGCCGAGGTTGCGCAGCGTGGCGCCGAGTCTGAGCCTCGGGGTCATCTCGTATACGCCGCCGGCGTCCAGCGCGAAGGCCTGGGCGCTGTCGCTTTCGATGCGCTCTCTTATGATCTTGAAGTTGCCGCCTACGGCCAGGTTGGGCTTGAGGCGGCGCGCGTAGGAACCTATCAGGGCCATGTCGTTGGCCCCGTAGTAGCCTTCGGTATAGCCGTACTTGTTGCTGCGTTCTATGTCGCCCACGTTCAGGAAGCCTATGCCGGCGCCTATGACGGTGGACTGGCTGTGGCGCAGCGCGAAGGCGGCATGCTCGTTGTTGACGCCGTCTAGCCAGGCGTTGTGGCCGAAGGTCTCCTGCAGCCTTTTCACGTAGGCGAGCCCGGCGGGGTTCCAGTAGACCGCGTCGACGTCGTCCGCGGCAGCGGTGAAGGCCTCGCCCATGGCGGCCGCCCTGGCGCCCCAGCCTACCTGCAGGAAGGAGGCCCCGGACGTGCCGGCGGCGCGCGCGGGCGCTCCGGCTCCCAGAAGGGCGGCCAGCGCGATAGTCAAGACCATTGGCGCGTGTAGTCTCATGCTGTCACCGTATTATCGCGAACTTGCCCTTCAGGGGTTCGCTGCCCCCCGTGATCAGATAGATGTAGACGCCGGTGGCGGCTTCGCCCCCGGAAACGGTCTTGGTGTCCCAGAGGTACTTGCCGTTGGCGTCGGCGGCGGCGGATTTCTGGTAGACCAGGCGGCCCGCCAGGTCCACGATGGTGAGGCTGACGGTCTTATTGGCGCCAAGGCCGGCGAACACTATGCCCGCCCCTTCAGCGGAGTCGTCGAACCTGCCGCCGCTGCCGGGCCGGTAGGGGTTCGGGTAGACCTTGGCCGGTATGCCGCTGCCCCCGGCCCCGCCGCCCCCTCCTCCTCCTCCAGTGCTTACCGATTTGATGACGGCGTACTTGGTGGCGGCGGCCTTCGCGGAACCGGTGACGGTCTTGGCGGAGGTGTTTACCGCTGACGGCACGCTTACCCAGCCGCTGGCGGCGTCGTAATAGGCAAGGGAGAGGGACGATTCCGGGTCGCCGCCCAGGTCCGCCACTCTGTAGCGCAGGGTAACGGTAAGGTTGACTAGGGAGGACGTGGAGGGCGAGCCCGACAGGTACAGTGCCTCCCCCACCTGCTGTATGTCGCCCTCCGCGGCGGCGACGGGGTAGAGCGTAAGCGTTTCCTGCTGGGCGAAAGAACCTGCCGGCACGCTGACGGAGATGCTGCCGAGCGAGGTCATGGCGGTTATATCAGAGGCGCCGCCGGCGGCTATGGTCCTGCGCAGGCGCGTCCTGGCCAGGGTATGGTCCGAATACGTCTCACCGTTGATGTTGGTCACGGTCACGGTGGTCACCCCCAGCAGCACCGCGGCGGACGGCGTCACGGACAGGGTTATCTCCCCTGAGTTGTAGACGGCGCTGCCGGTTGAGATCTGGGGGTCTGAAAAGGATACGGCGGTGTCGGCGAGCAGGCCTTTGCCCTTGATGGTGACGTTGACGGACTCTCCGATGTAGAGCGGGTCCACGTAAGTGATGCGCGGGGAGGCGTTGTACTTGACGGTGAAGAAGTCGTAGGTGCTGCCGTAGGTCTGGCCGGCCACCACTATGCTGTCATCGGCGTCCACCGCCACCGCGTTGGCCTGGTCCGCCAGGCCTCCGTCGTAGGCCGCGGTGGATATCA
This sequence comes from bacterium, assembly GCA_021811405.1. Classification (GTDB taxonomy): domain Bacteria; phylum Elusimicrobiota; class Elusimicrobia; order Elusimicrobiales; family UBA9959; genus UBA9959. Next base: position 3,777 of record JAJZOZ010000118.1, read on the forward strand.
CGTTGAAGGCCTGGTCGTACTTGATCGTGAAGAAGTCGAGGGTGCCCGCGGCCCGGTAGCCGGTCACGACTATGTTGCCGTCCGAGTCCAGCGCCACGCCGGTGGGCACGTCGTTGCCCCCGCTGTCGTAGACGGCTGAGGAGACCAGGTTCAGGAAGCTGTCGAACTTCAGCGTCAGGAAGTCGGCCGTGGCGCCGACCTGCCTGGCGGCCACTATGATGTCCCCGGAGGCCTCTACCGCCACCCCGACGGCCCTTTCGTCCGCGCCGCCGTTGAAAGAGGCGTTGTCGAGCTCTTTGAGCTCCTTGTCGTAGCGGAGCAGCCGGACGTTGTAATCGGTGCCGCCCTGCTTGGTGTAGCCGGCCACCACCAGGTCGCTGCCGCTGAACGCCATCGCGTAGGCCTGGTCGTCGTAGCCGCTGTCATAGGCCGCGGTGGAGAGCCGCGCGAAGTCCGGGCCGTATTTTATGGTGTAGAAGTTGTCCGTGATGCCGTCGTTGCTGTAGCCGGTCACGAAGATGTTGTTCTGGTCGTCGGTGCGCACCGCGGTGGCCCTGTCGTAATAGCCGCCGTCATACGTGACGGAGGATGTGAGCGAGGAGAAATTGGGGGCGTACTTGAGCACCAGGTAGTCCTGGGAGAGGGAGGCGGAGGTCTCCATGCCCGCGATGACGATATTGCCGAGACCGTCCACAGCTATGCCGCCGGGGATGTTGCCGCTGCGTCCGTTGCTGAAGACCTGGGGCAGGCCGGCGGCCAGCGTCTTGCTGTACTTCATCGAGAGGTAGTCGGTGCCGCTGCTGCCGGTGGCGTAGACGTTGCCCTGCGCGTCGACCGCTATCGCCGTGATCTTGTCGTCCGCGCTGCCGGAATCGTAAGTGGCCGAGGTGAGCGCTATCATCTCCGGCGCCGCGGCGCCGTCGGCGGCGCAGCAGGCGCTGAGAAGAAGGGCTAGCAGCAGCTTTTTTGCGGCCATCGTCGGTCCTCCGGTCAGGTCCCGGGGGGGTAGGCCTGCTCCAGCAGCTTGACCCTCCGCAGCAGTTCGTCGTTCTCGAAAGGCTTGGTCAGGTAGTCGTCGGCGCCCCGCTGCAGGCCCTGCGCCCGCTCCTCCATGCCCTTCCTGGCGGTGAGCAGCATCACCGGCATCTCCTTGAAGCGCTCGTCCCTGCGGATCATGTCAAGGAGTTCGAGGCCGTCCATCTCGGGCATGTTGATGTCCAGGACCGCCATGTCTATGCCTCCCTTCTGCAGGGCTTCCCAGGCCTTCCGGCCGTTAGGGTGGGCGGAGACCTTGTAGCCGCCGGAGCTCAGGACCATCTCCACGAGGTCACGCAGATCGTCGTCGTCGTCGGCTATGAGTATTTTCATTTGGCGTCGTCTCCTTGTCCTTCCTGCGGCGCGGGCTGCCGCTGTTCCGGCCGCTGGGCGGCTATGACCTGCGCCAGCGGCGCTTCGGGGGCCGTCCTGCGGCGGATATAGATCTCCACCCTGCGGTTCTCCGCCTGGTGCTCCGGCGTGTCGTTCGGATAGAGCGGCCGGTACTCGCCGTGGCCGGCCGCGGCGAACAGGCTGGGGTCGTTGCCCTCCGAGACCAGGAAATCTATCACGCTGATGGCGCGGTAGAGGGAGAGCTCCCAGTTGGACGAGAAATCCCCCCCGTAGAAGACAGGGGCGTTGTCCGTGTGGCCGTCCACCACTATCAGGTAACGGTCCTTCAGCTTCAGTATGCTGGCGGCGAAGTTGCGCAGCACCGGCAGGGCGGAAGCCTTGAGCTTGGCCAGGCTGAGGTCGAACATCACGGAGGAGGGCAGCGTGACCTTGACCCCGTCCTCCATGACCTCCACCTTCACGTCCTGCATCTCCTTCAGGTCCTCCTTGACCTCCATGGCCAGTATCTCGTTGCGTTGGGCGTTCTTCTTGCGCAGCTTCTCGGAGTAGTCGGAGTACTGTATCAGGAAGAAGATGCAGAGTATCGTCATGACGCCGATGTACGGCATCATGTACGCGCTCATTGCGGCGGAGAAATCGAGCTTCTTCTTCATGGCTGCCCGGCCGCGGGCGGCGGATTGTCCCCGGCCGCCCCCTCCGCCCTTATCATGGCTTTCCTGTCCCTCAGTATCATCTTTATCTCTATGCGCCTGTTCATGGCCCGGTGCTCGTCGCTGTCGTTCGGCGCGGCAGGCAGGAACTCGCCGTAGGCGCTGGCCGAGAGCCGGTCCGGGGAAAGCAGCTTCTCGCGGGTGAAGAACTTCAGCACCTGCAGGGCCCGCGCCGCCGAAAGCTCCCTGTTGGAGTAATACGGCCCCAGGCCGGTGGAGCGCGCCATCGCGAGCTGCCAGCGCAGCATCCCGGGGGGGGCTGTCTGCGTGATCGGCACGTCGTCCGTGAAACCCTCGATGTCCAGGTCGTAGCGGGAAGGGCCGAGGACGGTCGCCACGTTCCGGAGCACCGCGTCGGCGCTGTCCTTCAGCTTGGCTTTGCCGGATTCGAACAGCACCGGCTCGGGCAGCACTATGCGCAGGTCCTTCTCCCCCATGCTGACCGAGGAGACGCCCTCGATCTTCGCCAGTTTCTGGCCGGTCTCGGTCATGGTCTTGGCGGCGGCCTCCCGCTTATGCACCGCCGAGGAGATGCCGCGCATGTAATCCCTGAACTCCTGTTCGGTCATGCCTTTCTGGTAGGCGATCAGGACGCTGGCGAACAGCATCATGAAGAAGAGCGCCTCGTTGGTGATCAGGTCGCTGTAAACGGTCAGCCAGACCACCGGCATCGTTAGCTTTTTCTTCTGCAGCGCCATCCTGCGGCCCTAGCCCTGCTCCTTGTCCTCTTTGCGCAGCTTGGCGGCCACGTGGCGCTCCAGTTTGCGGCGCAGGGTTTCCGGGTTCTCTTCCTTTTTGAAGCTGAGTAGCCCTATCAGCATCAACTGCTTGCCCAGCAGTTCCTTGTTGCTGTAGCTCTCGAGCTTGCCGGCCGTGGGCAACGCGATGAAGTTGGCGACGAAGATGCCGTAGAAGGTCGTCACGATGGCCACGGTCATGGCCGCGCCCATGGCCTTGGGGCTGTCCAGGTAGCGGAGTACGCCCAGGATACCTACCAGCGTGCCCAGCAGGCCGTACACCGGGCCGTAGCCGCCGGCTGCGGCGAAGGCCTTCTGTACCTGCTGGTGACGCTCCAGCGTGAACTCCATCTCCTTCTCGAGATTTTCCTTTATCGCGTCCTCGTCCCACTCGTTGAGCAGCATCCGGACCCCGGTGCGGAGGAATTTCTCGTCGTCGGCGGTGTTCTCGGCCAGCGAGTCCACGCCGTGCGCCTTGACCAGCGCGGCCAGCTCGCAGAGCCTGTCAATGACCTTTTCCGCGTCGGTTATCTTCTTGGGGAAGAACGTCAGCAACAGCGAACGCGGCACGTTCTTCATGACGTCCAGCGGGAACGTCATCAGCGTTGAGGCGATGGTGCCGCCGGCGACCAGGATGAAGGACGGCTTATCCCACAGGATCCCCAGTATGTCGCCGGCCGCCATAGCGTACCAGACGCAGCCCACGCCCAGCCCGAGCCCAAGAACGGTAGATAAGTCCACGGTAGAACCTCCTCAATGCTGTTCCAGGCCGGCCGGGCCGGCCCCTGCGCCGTCAGGCCTTGGCCTGTTTCACGTCCGCCAGCGAAAGGATCAGGCCCTTCGAGGCCAGCGCGTTCACGGCGGCGAGTATGGTGAGCTCGGAGTCGTTGGTGTCGCCGGTGAGCAGCATGTTCTGCATACGGGCGGTCACCAGGTCCTTGATGGCCGGGCCCAGGGCCTCGAAGAAGGCCTCGGTGGTCTGCGGGTCGCAGTTCTTCAGGCAGCGGGCGAAGGACTCCGCCCCGGCCTTGCGGAAGATCCTGCGCATCGCCATCTCGTCATAGCGGAGCAGGTCCTCGAACTTGAAGTAGCGGGTCTCCACCGCGGCGGCGAAGGAGACGTCCAGCTCCCTGAGCAGGGCCATCGAGCGCTCCTGGGATTTCTTGTCCATCACCTGCAGCAGGTTGCCCAGGCGGGCCTCACCGCCGAAGCTGCCTACCATTTTGTCCTTTATGCGGTTCAGCAGGGTCTTTATCTTCTCCGGGTCCTCGAATTCCCGCTTCAGGAACTCCTGCAGGACTTCCTTCATCTTGTACTTCGGGATGGCGGTGAAGGCCAGCTTCTGCGGGATGCGCTGCACCACCTTGGCGATGACTTCCGGCGTCTCGTCGTGCAGGATCAGCATCAGGTCGTCCACGTTGTCCGCGGTCACGTACTTCTCCAGCGGCACGTTCTCGCCGGAGTCGAAGGTGAGCACGGAGGCCGCGCCGCCCCCGCCCGAGATGGCCAGCGCGCCGGACATCGTGGTCTCGGCGGGAATGTCGTCCCCGGCC
>JAJZOZ010000119.1 GCA_021811405.1 bacterium
CTTTTAGGAGGGGAAGCTCTCAGTCGCCGTAGGCGTAGGCGGCCTTCTTGCCCGCGCGGTCGACGACCACCCAGTAGTTGCGGCCGCCGAGGTTCAGGTAGAAGATCCAGTTCTGCTCTACGGTCTCGCCGTTGAGCGGCTGGTAGAGCTTGTAGGGCCGCACCAGGGCCAGGCGGGAATCCCCGCGGTCCAGCAGCGCGCGCACCCGCTCGCCGGCCTTCCTGAGCTCGCTCTTGGAAGGGGTGCTCAGCACGCCCATGCGCTCCAGCTCCCGGGCCAGCGGGCTGGTGGGGCTGGAGTAGTCGCCCAGCAGGTTCCAGAGGGCCAGCCGCAGGGCCTGCTCGAAACAGAAGGCGTTGTCGTAATACCTGTCCTGGCGTATCACTTCGGCTTCCGGCACGTCCAGCGTGACGGAGTTTATCCCGAACTCCATTATAAGGAGCTCCTCGGCGCCGGAGTAGTTCTGGCCGTCGCGCGGGCCGGAGCGGGCCGGGGCCGGCGCCGCGGGGGCTTCCGCCGCCGCGAGGGCGGCCGGGTTCACCGCCGGAGCCCAATCCCCCGCGCCGGCGGGGGCTGCGGCCAGGGCCGCCGAAAATATCGCTGCTATGATCATTTTTTCGCTTTCCTCCCAAGACTTTCCTAACCGTATATAGTGTATCACAGGCGGCCTGAAACCTGTTTTGACCATAGTCATACGGCATTTTTAGCAGTCAGCGCATGCTATTGACAATTATGGGGGCAACGTGTATAATATTTTTGGCAGACAAAAGACATGAGTGCTAATTAAAAGCGGCGGGTCAATTATGAGGGTTCTGAAACCGGAAGTGGCGCAGGACAGGAAGGAGAAGATCCTTAACTGGGTGGTCTACAACTATGTCAGCACCGGCAGGCCGGTGAGCTCCGAGCTGATAGCCGAGGAAGGCCGGTTCAACGTCTCCAGCGCCACTATAAGGAATATACTTAAAGAGCTGGAGACCGAGGGCTACCTCTTCCAGCCGCACACCTCGGGCGGCCGCATCCCGTCCGACAAGGGCTACCGCGCCTACGTGGACAACGTGATGCGCCTGCAGCATATGGCCGCGGCGGAGAAGGAGCGCCTCGAGCGCGAGTACGACCGCCGCATCGAGCAGCTCGACGGCTTCCTGAAGCACACCTCCAAGATGCTCTCGGACATGTCGCAGTGGGCCGGTTTCGTGATGAGCGCCGACCTGGACCTCGACAGCGTCAAGCGCCTGGACCTGCTCAGCATGGGCCCCAAGAGCGTGCTCAGCGTGATGTTCACGCACTCGGGCATCATCAAGCACGCGGCCTTTTCGCTGGAGAACGCGGCCGAGAAGGGCGCGGTGAAGGCGCTCTCGCTGCGCCTGAACAAGCGCCTGAAGGACCTGCCGCTCACCGACCTGCCGCAGGTCATCTTCAAGGAGTTCCTGGCGAGGGAGAAGGACAAGGGGAGCGCCGAGCTGCTCAAGAAGCTGGTGGAATATTTCAAGGGCCTGGCCCAGCGCGAGGACGCGCTGTACCTGGAGGGCCTCAGCCGCATCTTCTCCAACCTCGAGGAGGGCAGCGTGGAGGACATGCGCAGCATAGCCCGCCTGCTCGAGGAGAAGGAGCGGTTCTCGGGCCTGCTGCGCGAGCGCCTGCGCGACTGCGCCGTGAAGACCAAGGCGCTGGCCGAGCCCGGCAAGCGCCATATCGTGGACGTGACGATAGGCTCCGAGAACAGCATGAAGGAATTCAAGAACTTCAGCCTGGTGTCGAGCTCCTACTGCATGAACGACAAGGCCGTGGGGCTGGTCGGCATACTGGGCTACAAGCGGATGGAATACCCCCGCATGATCTCGCTGGTGGATACCGTAAGCTCCATGATGGAGGACATGCTGGGGGAATGGGAGAAGCTCGATCTCGAAGAGTAAGCGACTATGAAGAACCACAAGCCCGAAGAGAAGAAGGCGAAGAAAGCGGAGGAATGCGTCTGCGGCGAGGAGGCCAAGGAGCTGGAGACGGCCGGCGACGAGCTGGAGAAGCAGAAGAAGCAGGCGGCGGGATATTACGACCAGCTGCTGCGCCTGCAGGCCGATTTCGAGAACTACCGCAAGCGCGTGGAGAAGGAGAAGCCGGAGCTGATAAAGTACGGCAAGGCGGAGATCCTGATGCGGCTGCTGCCGTTGTACGACCTGCTGCTGGCGGCGCACAACCACATCAACAGCGCGAAGGACGCGGGCAACTCGGACGACGTGCTGAAGGGGCTGGAGATGATCTTCAAGGAGTTCTCGAAGGTGTTCGACGCCGAGGGGCTCAGGCCGATGGAGCCGGTGGGCAAGCCCTACGACCCGATGGCCTCCGAGATACTCGGGATAGTGGACGGCACGGAGGAGAACGACGGCCTGGTGGTGGAGGAGCTGCAGAAGGGCTTCTACTACGGGGACAAGGTGCTCCGCCCGGCCAGGGTGAGGATAGCGAGGAAAGCGGAAGCCCCCGCGCCGCGGCCGGAGGCCCCGGCGGAGACCGAAGAGGGCGGACAGATCTGACGGCATCATAATTTGGAGGACAAATATATGGCAAAGATAATCGGAATCGACCTGGGCACTTCCAACACCGCCGCGGCGGTGATGGAAGGCGGCAAGGTTACCATCATCCCCTCGGCCGAGGGCACCAGCGTGGGAGGCAAGGCCTTCCCGTCGTACGTGGCCTTCGCCAAGGACGGGCAGATGCTCGTAGGCGAGCCCGCCCGCAGGCAGGCCGTCGCTAACCCCGGCGGAACAGCCGCCGCGTTCAAGCGCAAGATGGGCACCGACCACAAGTACAATATCGGCGGCAAGGAGTTCACGCCGCAGCAGCTCAGCGCCTTCCTGCTGCAGAAGGTCAAGCGCGACGCCGAGGCGTTCCTCGGCGACAAGGTGGAGAAGGCCGTCATCACCGTGCCGGCCTACTTCAACGACAACCAGCGCCAGGCCACCAAGGACGCCGGCACGATAGCCGGCCTCGAGGTGGTGCGCCTCGTCAACGAGCCCACCGCGGCCGCGCTGGCCTACGGCATAGATAAAGAGGGCCGCGACCAGAAGATCATGGTCTTCGACCTCGGCGGCGGCACGCTGGACGTGACGATCATGGAGCTCGGCAAGGAGGGCACGTTCGACGTGATCTCCACCTCCGGCGACACGCAGCTCGGCGGCACCGACATGGACAACGCCCTGATCGAGTACATAGCCGGCGAGTTCCGCAAGGACACCGGCATAGACCTGACGAAGGACCCGACCGCGCTGCAGCGCATCAAGGAGGCCGCCGAGAAGGCCAAGATCGAGCTCTCCACCACGATGGAGACCGAGGTCAACCTGCCGTTCATCTCGGCCGATGCCAGCGGCCCGAAGCACATGGCGCTGAAGCTCAGCCGCTCGAAGCTCGAGGCCATCGTCGAGCACATCGTCAAGCGCTGCGAGAAGTCCATCACCACCGCGCTTTCGGACGCCCAGCTCAAGAGCTCCGACATCAGCCGCATCATCCTCGTCGGCGGTCCCACCCGCATGCCGATAGTGCAGAAGTTCGTGGAGGAGTACGTCGGCAAGAAGATAGAGCGCGGCATAGACCCGATGGAGTGCGTGGCCTCCGGCGCCGCCGTGCAGGCCGCCGTGCTGACCGGCGACGTCAAGGACGTGCTGCTGCTGGACGTCACCCCGCTGTCGCTCGGCATAGAGACGCTGGGCAGCGTGATGACGCGCCTGATCGACAAGAACACGACGATCCCGGCCAAGAAGTCCCAGGTCTTCTCCACCGCCTCCGACAACCAGCCCGCCGTGACGATCCACGTGCTGCAGGGCGAGCGCGCGATGGCCGGCGACAACGTGTCGCTCGGCAAGTTCGACCTGGACGGCATCCCGCCGGCCCCGCGCGGCATGCCGCAGATCGAGGTGACGTTCGACATCGACGCCAACGGCATCCTGCAGGTGCACGCCAAGGACCTCGGCACCGGCAAGGCGCAGCATATAACGATCTCCGCCCCGAACAAGCTGTCGAAGGACGAGATCGACAAGTTCGTCAAGCAGGCCGAGCAGTTCGCCGACTCGGACAAGAAGTACAAGGAGAAGGTGGAGGCCAAGAACGAGGCCGACACCATCCTGTACACCACCGAGAAGGCGCTGAAGGAGCACGGCGACAAGATCAGCCAGGACGAGCGCCTGGCGGTGGACCGCGCGATCGGCGAGCTGAAGGAAGCGCTGAAGGGCGACGACATCGAGAAGATCAAGAAGTCCAAGGACGCGCTGCTGGCCGCCTCGCAGAAGCTGGGCGAGGCCGTTTACAAGGCCGCGCAGGAGAAGGCCGGCAAGGCCGGCGCCGCGGGCGCCGGTCCCGCGCCCGAGGGCGCCAAGGCCTCAGCCGGCGCCAAGGACGACGTCGTGGACGCCGAAGTGGTGGACGAGAACAAGAAGTAAGGCGCAGCGGCCAGATTGGCGGATAGCGGCGGGTGTTCCCCGCGGCTATCCGCCGGCCGCCATATAGGCGGCATGGTTTCCAAGTAAGGGTTCCGGCTCATATTCATATGGCTTCAAACGACTATTACCGCATCCTCGGCGTGGCGCGCAACGCCGGTCCGGACGAGATCAAGTCCGCCTACCGGAAGCTCGCGCTCAAGTACCACCCGGACCGCAACCAGGGGAACAAGGAGGCGGAGAGCACTTTCAAGGATATCAACGAGGCCTACGAGGTCCTCTCCGACCAGCAGAAGCGGCAGGTCTACGACCAGTTCGGCGCGGAGGGCCTGAAGGCCGGCGCCGGCGGGCGCGGCGGCTTCGGCGGCTTCCAGGGGGCCGACCTAGGCGACATGTTCGGCGACCTGTTCGAGAACCTGTTCACGCAGGGGCAGGGCGGCGGCCGCGGCCGGCCGCGCTCGCGGCGCGGCGCGGACTTGAAGTACGAGGCCTCGATCACGCTGGAGGAGGCCTTCACCGGCGTTAAGCTGCCGGTGAACTTCGAGCGCACCGAGGTCTGCCAGGAATGCGACGGCACCGGCGCCCGCGGCAAGGGAGGCATAAAGAAATGCCCCACCTGCCACGGCAGCGGCCGCGTGCAGTATTCGCAGGGCTTCTTCGCCTTCAGCCAGGCCTGTCCGGACTGCGGCGGCCAGGGCGAGGTGATCTCCTCCCCGTGCAAGGCCTGCGGCGGCGCCGGCCGCCAGAAGAAGAGCGCCTCGCTGAACGTGAAGATCCCCGCCGGAGTGGAGGAAGGGGCGGTGCTCCGGGTCTCCGGCGGCGGCGACGCGGGCCTGCGCGGCGGCGATTCCGGGGACCTGTACATCCAGGTCGGCCTGAAGCACCACCCGCATTTCGAGCGCCAGGGCCGCGACCTCGTTTACGACTGCCCGGTGCCGGTCTGGCAGGCGGCGCTGGGCGGCGAGGCCGAGGTTCCCGTGATCGACGGCGGCCGGGTGAAGATAAAGATCCCGCAGGCCACCCAGCACGGCAAGGTCTTCCGCGTGCACGAGAAGGGCATGCCCTCTCCGGCCGGCAAGGGCCGGGGCGACCTGCTGGTCAGGGTGAAGCTGGAAGTGCCTCACGACCTCAGCCAGCGCCAGCGCGAGCTCTACGAGGAGCTGGCTAAGCTGGAAGGCGCCGAGGTCCAGCCGGACAAGGAGAAGGGCTTCTTCAAGAAGATACTCGGGTGAGCCGATGCCGCAATACCTGATACCGCCGGGGAACATCCGGGACGGGGAGTTCTTCGCCGGTCCCGACGAGGCCAACCACATAGCCCGCGCGGCCCGCGCCAGGGCCGGCGACGAGATAGACATCTTCGACGGCGCGGGGAACCGCTACCGGGCCGAGATAACCTTCGTCTCCGGCGACCGCGTCACCGGCAGGGTGAAGGAGAAGCTGCCCAGCCCGGAGTACGCCACCCGGCTCACGCTCTGCTTCGCCGTGGTGGCGAGGCCGGCGCTGGAGAGCATCCTCGAGCACTGCACGGAGGCCGGCGTGGACGTGTTCCAGCCGGTGATGGCCTCGCGGGTGCAGTTCGACCTGTTCAGCGACTGGGAGCGCCGTTCCTCCCGGCTCGGCCAGATCACGGCGGCGGCTTCCAAGCAGTGCGGCCGGGGCTTCCTGCCGCAGGTGCGGAAGCCGGAGAAGCTCGACGACCTGCTGGCGGCCGGAGGGGCCTGCGTCTTCGCGTCCTCCGGCGGGCAGAGCCCGGACGAGGCGGCCAGGGCGCTGGCCGGGACCAGGGAGATAAAGCTTTTCGTGGGGCCGGAGGGGGGATATACCAAGGGGGAACTGGACTTCGCGCGCTCCAGAGGGGCCCTGTTCATGAACCTGGGCCTGTACACGCTCAGGGCCGAGACGGCCTGCCTGGCCGCCGCGTCGGCCCTGCTCACCCGGCTGGGCTGAGCTATTCCCCGAGCTTCGTCCTGATGGAGTTGCGCAGCAGCAGCTTCTTTTTCTCCGCCGCGGCCAGCATCGTCTTCACCGCGTTCCTGAGGTCGTCCGGGGAGATCGGTTTGTTCAGGAACAGGTCGGCCTTGGCTTCCAGATTGCTCTTGATCCTGGCCTCGTTCGAGGAGTTCCCGGTGAGGATTATGACCGGCATGGCCCGGGTCTTGGGATCTTCCTTTATCGAGGCGCAGATCTCTATGCCGTTGCCGTCCGGCAGGCAGAGGTCCAGGATGGCCAGGTCGAACTTTATCTCCTTGATCCAGCTGCCGGCCATCTTGCCGTCGTCGGCGGTCACGACCATGTAGCCGTCCGCTTCCAGACAGTACTTCACGAGTTCCTGCACTGACTTCTCGTCCTCAACCACCAGTATTTTAGCCATAGAAACCCCTAAAAACCCTAATACTCAAATATATCATAATCGCCAGCGTGTTACAATCCTGTTTCGGGCACAATTAACTTAGGTTACGCAATGGGCGGCGGGATAGGGCGGGGAAGGCGGGCCGGCCAAAGTTGTAAAATATACCCGGGCCGGCGCGCCGGCGACAGAGCATGAAAGTATATTTCAAGACCGTGGGCTGCCGCGTGAACCAGGTGGAGACCGAAAGCCTCCGCGAGAAGTTCGCCGCCCTGGGGCACGCCGCCGCGCAGTCGCCGGAAGAGGCCGACCTGGTGGTGCTGAACACCTGCTCCGTGACCGCCAAGGCCGACCGCGACTGCGTGGTCTTCCTGCGCCGCGCGGCGGCGGCGAACCCGAAGGCGGCCATCGCCGTGACGGGGTGCCTGGCCACGCTGGAGCCGGAGAAGATACTGCGGGCCGCGCCCCGGGCCTCCCTTTTTCCCAACGCCGACAAGGAGAAGATAACCTCGGCTTTCTGCGGCGGGGACGCGGGCGGGGATTTCTTCCCCGTAGCGAAGTTCCACGGCAAGGCCAGGGCCTTCATCAAGGTGCAGGACGGCTGCGACCTGAAGTGCGCCTACTGCCTGGTGAACCTGGCGCGCAGCGAGCTGAAGTCCAAGCCGCTGGAGGCCGCCGTTTCAGAAGCCTCGCGGCTCGTAGAAGGCGGCTTTTCCGAGCTGGTGCTCTGCGGGACCAGGCTGGGGAAATACCGCTGCCCCCGGACCGGCGCTGACCTGGCGGCGCTGGTAAAGCGGCTGTTCTCGCTGCCCGGGGAGTTCCGCGTCCGCTTCTCTTCGATAGAGCCGGGCGAACTGACGCCCGGGCTGCTCTCCGCTCTCAAGTCCGGAGGCGCCAGGTTCTGCGACTATTTCCACCTGCCTTTGCAGGCCGGCTCGGACAAGGTGCTTCGGGAGATGGGCCGGCCCTTCGATACCGCCCGCTACGCGGCCAAGGCCGCGGAGCTGAGGCGCCTTTTCCCCGGCGTAGGCATCTACGCGGACATCATCGCCGGCTATCCGACGGAGACGGCGGAGGATTTCGAGGCCGGGCTTTCCTTCGTGCGCGGGCTGGGGCTCTCCGGCCTGCACGTCTTCAGCTTCTCCGCCAGGCCCGGGACCCGGGCGGCCGCGCTGAAGCCGTTGCCGCCGAAGACGGTCTCCGCGCGCTCGCTGGCGCTCAGGCGCCTCGACGGCGAGCTGCGGGCCGCCTAC
>JAJZOZ010000120.1 GCA_021811405.1 bacterium
GATTGGACAGGAAACTGAAACGGCGCCGGGCCTGACGGGCCTTAAGGAGGAAGCATGCAGAACTTCACTTTCGCGAACCCGACGAAGATAATATTCGGCAAGGCCGTGGTGGCCAAACTGGGGCCGGCCGCGGCGGAAGCGGGAAAGAAAGCCCTGCTGGTCTACGGCGGCGGCAGCATAAAGAAGAACGGCGTCTACGACGTCCTGACGGAATCGCTCCGGAAGAACGGAGTGGGGATAGCCGAACATCCCGGAGTGAAGCCGAACCCGGTGCTCTCCCACGTCAGGGCGGGGATAGCGAAAGCGAGGAAAGAAGGGTGCGACCTGGTAGTGGCGGCCGGCGGCGGCTCGGTGATAGACGAGGCGAAAGCCATAGCGGCCGGCGCGCTGTTCTCCGGGGACGTCTGGGACTTCTTCTGCGGCAAGGCGCAGGTCAGGGAGGCCCTGCCGCTGTTCACGGCCCTGACCCTGCCCGCCACCGGCTCCGAGATGAACTGCGGCTGCGTGGTGACCAACGAAGCGACGGCCCAGAAGTTCTCCGCGCAGGGGCCGGCGATGTACCCGCGCGTCTCGGCGCTGGACCCGGAGACCACGCTGACGCTGCCGCGCGAGCAGGTGGCCAACGGCGCGGTGGACTCGCTGGCCCATATCATAGAGGGCTATTTCACGGCCTCCGACACCGACGCGGCCGTCACCGACGAGATAGTGCACGCGCTGGCCCGCTCCGTCGTGTCCTCCACCCTGCGCATCCTCGAGGACCCGGCGGACTACAACGCCAGGGCCTCCATGATGTGGTCCGCGACGCTGGCCCTCAACGGCCTGGCCTCCTGCGGCTACGGCCGCATGAACTTCATCAATCACGCCGTCGAGCATTCCCTCAGCGCGATCTACGACATCGCGCACGGCGCCGGGCTGGCCATAGTGATGCCGGCCTGGTTCCGCCACCACCTGGAGACGGACGGGCCCGCCCGCCTGGAGAGCTTCGGGCGCGCCGTCTTCGGCGTGAAGACCGCCGACCGGACCATCAAGGCCTTGGAGGCCTTCTTCCGCAAGGCCGGCGCCCCCGTCAGGCTCAAGGAAGCCGGCATCCCGGCGAAGGACATCCCCGAGATAGCGGAGAACGCCATGCAGCTCATCCGCCTGTGGGGCATGAAGCACGAGCAGCCCGAGATAGAGAAGATCCTGAAAAAGGCTAAGTAACTGCCGCGCCGCGGCAGGCATAATACAGGAGCGGGTGGCGAGGGTTTTGCCGCGAGGAATACCCGAAATTTTCCCTTGAAGCACAGGGCCCGGCAGGGACCTGTTACGGCGCGACTTTGGGGAAGGGGGGGCCCCGCTTAATTTCCCGCGGGGGGGAACCGCGCTGGGCTATGCCCGTGCCGTATCGAGAGCTATGCTCTTCAGACGGCCAACGGTTCCCATCTTCCAGGGTTCAGGGAGGCCAGTGTTCCGGCTACAGAACGTACTCCAGATATTTCCTGTACATCTTTACCGCGCGGTCGGCCGAGCGGAACACCGGCAGGCCGAGGCTCTCGGCCAGCGCGCAGTACGGCTCGTAGAGCGCGCCGGAGCCCACCACGAAGACCAGCGGCTTGCGCGCCTCCCGGGCCGCGGCGGCCGCCTCCCGCAGGAAGGACTTCTCCAGGTCGTCGGGCCACTTGTCGCCTTTCGGCAGCGTGTTCATCATCGCCGTAAGCGGTATCATGGAGGCTATCGCCCCGGAGAACTCGTCCGAGGCCAGGGCCGAGCGCAGCACCGCGGCTATCGCGGCGTCCGTAGCCATCGGAGTTATGTCCAGCGGGTTCTTCGCGTCCACGATGGGATCCAGCCTGTGCTCCTTCAGCGTCTTGTCCACCACTGCCGCCAGCTCCCTGCTCATCTCGGCCGTCAGGCGCCCGGCCACGCCGTCGGCCATGCCGGCCGACTCGAAGCCCGCGTTGCTGATGAAGAAGGTGTTGCCGTGCTTCGTCCTGCGGTCCGCGAAGCTGCAGGCCAGCGCCGCCAGGTCGTTGAACTCGTCGAAGGTCTCCGCCACCAGCGCGCCGGCGTTCTCCATGATCAGCCGCGTCACCAGATAGTCCCCGGCTATGGAGGCCGTGTGCCCCATCACGGCCTTCTGCCCGACGGCAGTGCGGCCGGCCTTGTAGAGCACGACCAGCTTGCCCTTCGAGCGGGCCTTCTCGATCGTCTTCGCCAGCGCCAGGCCGTCTCCGGGCTTGAAGCCCTCCATATAGACCAGCAGCACCTTCAGGTCGTCTTCGTCGGCCAGGCGCTCCACGTAGTCCGGCACGGTCACGTCCTGCTGGTTGCCCACCGTAATGCTGTAGGCGGGCTTCAGCCAGGGCATCTTGCTTATAGTCGAGATCACGAAGGCCCCGCTCTGGCTGACGAAGGCCGTCTTGGCCATGTGCGGGTTCACGCCCAGCGGGTGCTCCATCTTGTACTCGGGGATGAAGAGGGTATTTATCTTCGAGCCGTTGAGGACTATGCCCAGCGAGTTGCCGCCGGAAAGCGCGAAGTCCGGGTTCTTCGAGCGGGCGGCGGCTATAGCCTCCACCACGGTGCCCGCCACTCCTTCGGAGCCGGACTTCTCGCCCATGCCGCCGGAGATCAGCACCACGCCGTTGACCTTGCCGGACTCGCCGGCCTCGGCCAGCACGCGCGGCACCTCGGGCGACGGGACCGCCACCACGTACATGTCCACCTTCTCGGGCAGCTGCGCCGGCGAGGGGTAGCATTTCACGCCGTCTATCTCCGCGGCCCCTTCCTTGATTATGTAGGTCCGCTCCCTCGGGAAACCGGCCTTGGAAATATTGTTGAGGATGATGCGGGCCATGTTCATCTTCTTCTCGCTGACGCCCACCACGGCCGCGCTCTTCGTGTGGATCAGGCCGTCCACGCCCTGCTTCGTCGGGCGGCGGCGCGGTTCGGCCTTCTTCGCCGGCCTGAAGCGCAGCACGCCGTCCAGCGCCGTCAGGCGCCCGCGGGAGACCGCCAGCGGGTTCACCTCGAACTCCTCGATGGTCCAGTCCGAAGGGCCGCCGTCGCCGAAGCGCTTCATCAGGTGGGCGAAGCCCTCCAGCCACTTCACGATCTCGCCGTCCTCCGCCAGCCGGCGGCCGCCGCGCACGCGGCCCGCAGCGTAGTCCCAGATCCAGCAGCGGGAGAGGAACTTCTCCCACGCGCCGGTGTTGAAGGCCAGCTCGGCCGGCATGACGGACGGCGCGGTGCCGGGACGCAGGGAGGAGATGAGGGCCTCGGCGTTGGTGCCGCCGGGGCCCAGGGTCACTACCGGGCCGAAGGCCTCGTCGGCGCGCGCGCCCAGCAGCAGCTCCTCGCCGAGCGCGAACGGGGAATGGGGGACGAACTCGGCCGCCATGAAGGCCTCCGCCTCCGGGAACCTGGCGGCCATCGCCTTCAGGGCCGCGGCCAGGGCCTCCGGCTCCTTCTCCAGCACCTTAACTCCGCCGGACTCGGTCTTGTGCAGCGTTTTGGAGGAGACCAGCTTCAGCACAGCCCTGTCGCCGGGCAGCGCCGCGCACGCCTGCCCGGCGGCGGCCGCCGGGGCCAGGCCGGCGGCGGGGAAAAGAAGGTGCTTCGGGGCTTCCAGGCCGGCCAGCGCCAGCACCTGGTAGACCTCCGTTTCGGTCAGGCTGCGCCTGCCCTGCGCTCCGGCGTAAGCCAGTATCTTCTCGATGCCGTTAAGGTCTTCCATTGCAGCCTCCTGATGCAGCGCGGCGGGTCAGGCGACCTTCCGCACTTCCGTCCTGCGGGAATAAAGCTCGGCCTTCCGCGGGTCTATGTGCCCGGCGCCCAGCGTCAGGCAGTCGGCCGCGGCCGCCCCGGCGGCCAGGCGCAGCGATTTTTCGAAACCGTAGGCGCTGAGAAAACCGAAAAGGAAGCCGGCCATGAACGCGTCCCCGGCGCCTACGGCGCTGCGCAGCGACCTGAGCGGCGGGGGGACCACGGCCCAGAGCCCGAACGGGGAGGCGGCGTAGGCGGTGCCGGCCCCGTCGGTGACTATCAGCGTCTTCAGCCCGCGCGCGGAGTTCCGGCGGAAGAAATCGTGCACCAGCCTCCTGGAGAAGCGGCAGCGGCAGAGCTCCTCGAACTCGTGCCGGTTTATCTTGACGCCTTCGGCGCCGGCCTCCAGGGCTTCGGCCAGGGCGGGGCCGCTGGTGTCGAAGATGGAGAAGCAGCCGTGCTCCGCCGCACGCTTTACCAGCGAGGCGTAAAAGCCCTTCTCCAGTCCGGCTGAAGACCTGCCGCAGACCGCCACCGCCTTGAAGCGAGGCGCCAGCGAGGAGAACCTGGAGAGAAAGCGGCGCTGGGACGCCGCCGGCACCGCCGGGCCCTCCTCGTTTATGTCGGTGGTAAGGCCGCGGGAATCGGCTATGGTCAGGCAGACGCGGGACTCTCCGGCGGAATGCCTCTCGATGAACGCCCGGAAGCCTTCCTTCGCCAGGCTGTCGGCGATCCAGCCGCCGTTGCGGCCGCTGGCGAAGCCGGCTATAGGCACCTCCATGCCGAGCGCGCGCAGCGCGCGGGCCACGTTCACTCCCTTGCCGCCGGGCAGCGTCAGCGTCTCCCCGACGCGGTAGATGCTCCCGGGCCGGAAGGCCGGGATCAGGACGGTCTTGTCCACGGAAAGGTTCAGGTTAAGTATGAGCGCGTTCATGCCTGAGCGGCGGGGCGGCCCGCCAGCGGAACTCCGCATTAAATTTAGCATTTTTGGGAGGGAGCTTTAAACGAACTTTTATATAATAACACTATGAGAAAACTGCTCAAATTCTCCGTCTGGGCGGCCGCCTTCCTGGCCGCGGCGGCAATAGCCGGCGCGCTGGCGCTGAAGCTCTACTTCACCCCGGAAAGGCTGAAGGCCCTCACCGCGGATTTCGCGGCCAGGAATCTCCGCCGCCAGGTCACCTTCGACTCGGTCTCGCTGAACCTCTCCGGCCTCGAGATACGCGGCCTGCGCGTCTCGGAATACCCCGATTTCGCGAAAGGCGAATTCTTCAGCGCCGCCGCTTTCTCCGTACGGCCCTCCTTCGGCGCGCTGCTGCGCGGCGAGCTCAAGGTCGACTCGGTGGCTTCGGAAGGGCTGAAGATGAACGTCAGGGAAGTGAAACCGGAGACCTACAATTTCTCCGACCTGCTGGCGGCCCAGCCCGCCAGGCCCGCACCGGCCAAAGCGCCGGCCAGGGCCTCCCAGCCGCCCAGGCTCTCGGTCTCCAGCCTGAAGGTGCGCGGGTCCTCCTTCTTCTACTCCAACGCCGCCGGCGACATGAAAGTGACGCTCAGCGGCATAGACCTCGCGGCCTCCGGCATCTCCCCGGACGAACTCTTCCCGGTGGACGCCTCGTTCACGCTCGACGTCAAGTCTCCTTACTTCACCGGGCGCCTGCCCGCCTCCATCCGCGGCAAGGTGGCCCTCGGCGGCTTCGACCCGGCTAAAGGCCGGGCGGAGATCTCCGCGGCCTCCGTTTCCCTCGGCGGGGTGAAGGCCCGGCTGAGCGGCGCGCTGAAGAACCTGCTCGAGCCGGACGCCAGGCTCCGCCTGTCGGTGGACCAGTTCTCCACTTCCGACCTGAAGCAGTTCTTCGCCGCGCTGCCGCCGAAGATCCTGCTGCCCGCCGTGGACGCCGACGCCGACTTCAAGCTGACGGCCAGGGACGTGGAGCTGCGCTCGGTGAAGCTGAAGGCCGGGCCGGTGGAAGCGGCGGTCAGGGGCAAGGCCGCCTGGAACCCGCGCCTCTACTACGCGCTCTCCGCCGACGTGAAGGCGCAGGTACCGGAAACCGACACCTCGCTGCTGGCCAGGAAAGCCCGCCAGTTCCCGGTGCCGCCGGGCCTGAAGCTGCCGCTGACCCAGATCGCGGCCGACGTCCGCCTGCGCGAGGGGCACGCCGACGTGCCCTCCTTCACGCTGGAGTCCAAAGCCTTCACGGCCTCGGGCAGGACCTTCGCCGACTATTCCGGCAAAGAGCTCTCCGTGACGGGCCGGGCCAGGGCCGACGTGAAGGACCTGGGCGGGCTGGCCGAGATAGCCCCGGCGCAGCTGGCCCGGTACGGCCTCAAGGGAGGGGCGGCGCTCTCGCTGGACTACTCTTACGGGAAGGCCCTTTCCGCCAGGGGCGAGGCCGAGCTGAAGGGGGCCGGCGCCCAGGCCGCAGGCTATTCTATTTCCGACGTCTCGGGCAAGGTGGCCTTCACGGCGGATTCCGCCGTCTCCCCTGGCGTCTCCGGCAAGCTCGAAGGGGAGCCTTTCACGGCCTCCTTCAAGGCGTTCTCGCTGACGTCCCATCCGAAGGCGGAGCTGAAGCTGCAGCTTTCCAGGCTGAAGGTCAAGGAGCTCCCGCAGGCCTCCGCGGCCGCGGCGCCGGACAAGAAGCCGGCCAAGGCCGCCGGCAAGCCCTTCTACGCCGACGTTTCCGGCTCGGCCGACATCGGGGCCGTGGAGCACCCCAACTTCCGCTGCGGCAGGGTGGAGGCGCGGCTCGCGCTGACGAACGTCTCCGACGACATGCGCGAGCTCGGCGGCACGGCCTCCTTCTCGGCCGGCGCCGGGAAGTTCTCCGGGCTTTATAAGCTGGCCGAGCAGCACAAGGCCGCGAAGGTGGCCCTGTACCCGCTGCTGGTGCTGCAGAAGGCCTCGGCCGTCGCGAAGTCCCTGCGCCTGCCGGACTTCAACAACGTGGACTTCGACTCCATCGAGGGCGCCTATACTTTCCGCAACGGCGTGATGTCGCTGGACAAGTCCTCCCTGACCGGTCCCGCCGCCGACGTCTCCTCGTCCGGCACCATCAACCTGCCCGCGGAGAAACTGGACATGAGGATCAATACGCGGCTCAAGGCGGCCAGCGGCGTCAGGATGAGCGCGCCGGTGGCGCTGATAGTGACCGGCACCTTCTCCGACCCGTCGGCCAGGCCGGACCTGAAGTCGATCACGGAGCAGCCGGCGGTCAAGAAGGCCGTGGAGAAGCTGGCCCCGAAGGCCGAGAAGCTGCTGAAGGGGCTTTTCAAATGAGGACCGCGCCCCTTTGCGCCCTGCTCCCGCTGGTCCTGGCCGCCGGCTGCGCCACCGGCCGCCCGGAGGCGCGCCTCACCAGCGAGCCGTCGATAGAGAGGGCCTTCGACGTCATCAACAGCGCCCCGGAGGGGAGGTCGCTCTTCAAGTTCCTGCTGCGCCACCCGGTCAGGTTCGAGTATTCCAACACACCGGGCCTCTGCCACAAGTTCTCCCTCGACAGCGGGCAGATCTTCCTGCCAGAGGCCTACCGCGACTCCGACCTGCTGCTGGCGCTGACCGTGGCCCGGGCGGCCTATATCTACCGGCTGTACACGCTGAGCGGCCTGGACGAGTTCATCTCCGAGGAGGAGGAGCTCGCGGCGCTGTTCCAGTCCCGCCTGGCGGTCCAGATAAACGTGGTCGAGGCGGATTTCGACAAGGCGAAATGGACCAGGGAGATAAAGAACGACTTCTGCACCTACGTCCTCGAGAACTCCAACTACGCGATGGCCCAGGCCAGGAAGGAGGCGCTCAGCCCGGACGCCGCCTGCCAGCGCCCGCTGGAGACGCTGGAGAGCCAGAAGGTCTGGCTGGAGAAGACGCGGAAGGCCATAAACGACCAGACCTTCTACCAGCTGCTCTACGAGCGCGACATGGCGCGCGTCAG
The DNA here is from genome assembly GCA_021811405.1 of bacterium. Lineage (GTDB taxonomy): Bacteria > Elusimicrobiota > Elusimicrobia > Elusimicrobiales > UBA9959 > UBA9959. The sequence goes on from JAJZOZ010000120.1 coordinate 7,677, forward strand.
GAAGGGCGCCATGTCGATGAGCGACGCGATGAAGCGCGACGCCGAGGTGCGCGCGCTGCCCGTCTACGAGGTCTACCGCTTCCAGCGCACCTTCTACGACAGGCAGAGCGACATCTTCGAGCGCTTCGCGAAGCTTTACGCCGAGGAGCTGCGCAAGGACGCCTCCTGGCGCGCCTCCCACTCCGGGGACATCGAGCGGGCCCGCGAGGAGTTCTCGGCCTGCAACCTGCCGTAACGGCGGACGCAATTTTGATATCATTATAGCCCATGGCCACCCAGTACGACATCTGCTTCATCACGGTCGGCGACGCCGAGACGATCGG
>JAJZOZ010000121.1 GCA_021811405.1 bacterium
CGAGAAGCTGGTGCCCTACCCCAGGTTCCGCGGCATGCTGGCCTACGACGCCGAGAAGTGCATAGCCTGCGGCATGTGCGTGCGCGCCTGCCCCTCCAAGTGCATAGAGCTGGCCAAGGCCGTCGGCCCCGAGGGCAAGCCGGTGCCGAAGATAGACTGGTACACGATAGACTACGGCCGCTGCAATTTCTGCGGGCTCTGCGAGGAGTCCTGCCCCACCAAGCCCAAGTCCGTCTGGCACTCGCTGGACTACGAGGCGGTGTTCGACAACCGCGACCAGATGGTCCGCCGCTGGAAGCGGGGCGACGGCCTCTGGGGCGTGGCCCGCTCTTCGGCCGGCTCCGAGTACGGCCCCGTGCCGGGCCAGATACACATACAGGAAGTGCCGGTGAGAAAATGACCGAACAAATCGTATTCTACCTGCTTGCCGGCGTCATAGCCCTCTCCGCCATCGGGGTGGTGACGCTCTCCAACGTGATGCATAGCGCCCTGAGCCTCGGCCTCTGCCTGGCCGGCGTGGCCGGCCTGTTCGCCGTGCTCGGCACCGACTTCATCTTCGCGGCGCAGATCCTGGTCTACGTGGGCGGCATCGCCGTGCTGATCCTGTTCGTGGTGCTGCTGGCCGGCAACAACTCCGGCGGCAAGCTGCCCCGCCAGGTCAACCGGCAGTGGCTGCCGGCGCTGATCATCTGCACGGCCTTCATCTGGGCCTTCTACCGGATCACCGCCGTCTACGCCGGCAATACGGTCAAGCTGCCGGCCGCCGCCTCGGTGCGCGGCATAGCCGCCATCATGCTGGGCGAGTTCGCCGTGCCGTTCGAGCTGATCTCCGTGGTGCTGCTGGCCTCGATGACCGGCGCGGTGCTGTTCGGCAGGAGGAAGCCGGAATGACCCTCTACCACTACCTGGCCCTCTCGGGCCTGCTGTTCGCCGCCGGCGTCTTCGGCGTGCTGACCCGCCGCAACATCATCGGCATCCTGATGTCCATCGAGCTGATGCTGAACTCCGCCAACATCAATTTCGCCGCCTTCAACAGCTACCTCTACCCGGACCGGCCGCTCGGCCAGGTGGCGGTGATCTTCATCATCACGCTGGCCGCCGCCGAGGTGGTGGTGGGCCTCGCCCTGGTGATGGCCATCTACAAGAACCTCAAGAGCGTCTACGCCGAGGACTACAATATCCTGAAAGGATAGCCGCAAAACCCATGCTCGAATACGTCTACATACTGCCGCTGTTGTGCTTCGCCTCCGCGGGCCTGATACTGGCCTTCGGCAAATGGTTCCCGGGCAAGGGCGCCTCGATAGGCATCACCGTGGCCGGCTTCAACTTCGCCGTGGCGGCCGCGCTGTTCTTCACGGCCCTGGGCGGCGGCCTGCAGCTGCCTTACGAGCACTCCATACCCTGGTTCAGCTTCGGCGAGCACCTGGCCACGCTCGGCGTCTACGTGGACGGCCTGACCATAGCGATGCTGATAGTGGTCACCACGGTCAGCCTGCTGGTGCACATCTACTCCCTGGGCTACATGCACGGCGACCCGCGCTTCAAGCGCTTCTACTCCTACCTGTCGCTGTTCACCGCCTCGATGCTCGGACTCACGATCACCAGCAGCATGATGGTGTTCTTCATGTGCTGGGAGCTCGTCGGCGTCTGCTCCTACCTGCTGATCGGTTTCTGGTTCGAGAAGCCCTCCGCGGCCTACGCCGGCAAGAAGGCCTTCATCACCACCAAGCTGGGCGACCTAGGCTTCCTGATCGGCCTGCTGGCCCTGTTCTACTGCGCCGGCACCTTCGAGATCTCGAAGATCCTCGAGCTGGCCCACGCGAACGCCCTGCCCGTGGCCGCGGCCGGCGGCGCCGCCATCCTGCTCTTCTTCGGCGCGGTAGGCAAGTCGGCGCAGTTCCCGCTGCTGGTCTGGCTGCCCGACGCTATGGAGGGCCCGTCCCCGGTCTCCGCGCTGATCCACGCCGCCACGATGGTCGCGGCCGGCGTCTACATGGTCGCCCGCCTGTACGCCGTCTACGCGCTGTCCCCCGCGGCGATGAACGTCGTCGCCTGGACCGGGGCGATCACCGCCTTCACCGCCGCCTCGATGGCGCTGACCTGCTTCGACCTGAAGCGCGTGCTCGCCTTCTCCACCGTCAGCCAGCTCGGCTACATGATGCTCGCGCTCGGCGCCGGCAGCTTCACGGCCGGCATGTTCCACCTGACCACGCACGCCTACTTCAAGGCCCTGCTGTTCCTCGCGGCCGGCTCCGTGCTGCACGCGATGCACAGCAACGACATGCGCGAGATGGGCGGCCTGCGCCACAAGATGCCGATAACCTATTTCACGTTCCTGGCCGGCACGCTGGCGCTGGCCGGCATCCCGCCGTTCGCCGGCTTCTTCTCCAAGGACGAGGTCCTGGCCGGGGCTCTGGCCCGCAACCCGTACCTGTTCCTGCTGGGCGCGGTGGCCGCCGCGATGACGGCCTTCTACATGGCCCGCGCGTTCATCATGACCTTCCACGGCAAGCCGCGCGACGCCCATAAGCACGACCATGCGCACGAGAACCCGGCCACGATGACCGTGCCGCTGATCTTCCTCTCCTTGCTGGCGCTGGTCTCCGGCTGGGCGCTGGCCCACGGCGAGCTGTTCGAGCACCTGGTCAATTTCGAGGGCGAGCTGCCGTTCGAGCTGCACCACGTCTCGCACGGCACGGTGGCGCTGGTCTCCACGATAGTCGCGGTGTTCTCGATGAGCTTCGGCATGTGGCTGTACCGCTTCAAGCCGGAGATCCCGGCCGCGCTCCGCGAGAAGTTCTCCTTCTTCGTGGACATGCTGGAGAAGCGCTACTGGCTGGACGCCTTCTTCCTGAAATGGGTGGACATCGGCGACTGGTTCAGCCGCTTCCTGTTCGTCTTCGATTTCGAGTTCCTCGACCAGATGGCCATAGACGGCTGGGCCTGGCTGACGGTGAAGCTCAGCGCCGTCCAGGGCTGGATCGACACCTACATAGTCGACGCGACCGTGGACATGTTCGGCACGGTCTCGCTGGCCGGCGGCAGGCTCGCCCGCACGGTGCAGACCGGCTTCGTGCAGAACTACCTGCTTTTCGTGGCGGTCGCTGTCTCCATCTTCGCGGCCATAGCTTTTTCGGGATAGCCGTCCGGCAGCTCCGGGCGGTATTGACTCGGTGAATATTCAGGAGAATTAAAACATGTCGCTACTTTCATCCATCATCCTCGCTCCGCTGGCGGGCGCGCTGGTAATACTGGCCATCCCCAAGAACAAGGAGAAGCTGATCCAGGGCGTCGGCCTGGCCTTCGCCTCCCTCTGCCTGGTCCTCTCCACCTACCTCTACCTCGTCTTCGACAAGACCACCGCCGCGATGCAGTTCGTGGAGCGGATGCCCTGGATACCCTCCTTCAACGTCAACTACTTCGTAGGCGTCGACGGCCTCTCCGTGGCGATAGTCACGCTGACCGCGCTGCTGACGCTGGTCTCGCTGATCTACTCGCTGAACGTGACGCTCAGGATAAAGGAGTTCTTCTTCTGGTTCCTGCTGCTCGAGGCCGGCATGCTCGGCGTGTTCGTCGCGCTGGACTTCTTCCTGTTCTACGTGTTCTGGGAGCTGACGCTGGTGCCGATGTACTTCCTGATCGGCGTCTGGGGCGGCCCCAAGAAGGAATACGCGGCCATCAAGTTCTTCGTCTATACGCTGTTCGGCAGCCTCTTCATGCTGCTGGGCGTGCTGGCGCTCTACTTCAGCACCACCCCGCACACGCTGGACATGCTGGAGCTCGCCAGGCAGGGCAGCCTGCTGCCGCTGAACAAGCAGATCTGGATCTTCCTCGCCCTCTACCTCGGCTTCGCGATCAAGGTCCCGGCCTTCCCGTTCCACACCTGGCTGCCGCTGGCCCACGTGGAAGCGCCCACCGGCGTCAGCGTGATCCTGGCCGGCATCCTGCTCAAGATGGGCACCTACGGCATCATGAGGGTCTCGTTCCCCGTGCTGCCCGCCGCCACCAAGTGGTTCCTGCCCTTCCTGATAACTATAGCCGTCATCAACATCGTCTACGGCGCGTTCTGCGCGATGGCCCAGAAGGACCTGAAGAAGATGGTCGCCTACTCGTCCATCAACCACATGGGCTACTGCATGCTCGGCATGGCCGCGATGAGCACGATAGGCTACAACGGCGCCGTGATGCAGATGATCACCCACGGCGTGATCACCGGCTCCTTGTTCCTCCTCGTCGGCGTGATCTACGACCGGGCCCACACCCGCGACATCGACGCGTTCGGCGGCCTGGCCGCGCGCTTCCCGGTCTACGCCGGCATCATGATCATCCAGGTCATGGCCTCGCTCGGCCTGCCCGGCCTCGCCGGCTTCGTCGGCGAGTTCCTCTGCTTCCTCGGCGCCTTCCAGTGGTGGCCTTATTACGCCGCGATCGGCGCGATCGGCATCCTGGTGACCGCGGCCTTCTTCCTGCGCATGATAGAGAAGGTCTTCCTCGGGCCGTTCAACGAGAAGTGGGCCGGCCTGAAGGACATGACCGCCCGCGAGCTGATAGCCATAGTCCCGCTGGCCGCGCTGACGATAGTCATAGGCGTCTGGCCCCGCGTCTGCCTGGACGTGATCAACCCCACCATCACCTACCTCGTCGGAGTGATGGGGAAATAGCGGCCTTCCAGGCGCAACTCATATGCTTAACATAGCCCTGATCAACCCCGAGATAATGCTGGCCCTGGCCGGGCTCTTCATACTGGTCATCGGGGCTTTCATCAGCGAGGAGCGCGCGAAGGTGCTGATGCACCTGGGCACCCTCTGCGTGACCGTGGTCCTGATGATGGTTCTCGCGCAGCCGGCCGGCTACGGCATCGGCGCGATGTGGGTCTCCGACCCCGGCGCGCTGCTCTTCAAGTCCGTGATCCTGGTGTCGGCCGCGCTGACGCTGCTGCTGTCCGTCAACTACCCCAACATCCCGGCCCGCCACGTCGGCACCTATACCGGCCTGCTGCTGTGGTCCAGCTGCGGCATGATGCTGCTGTCAGGGGCCGTGGACCTGGTCTACCTGCTGATAGCGCTGGAGCTCATCAGCATCCCCTGCTTCATCCTGACCGGCTTCGAGCAGAAGAGCGAGAAGTCCTCCGAGGGCGCGCTGAAGTACTTCCTGGTGGGCGGCCTGTCCACCGCGGTCACGGTGTTCGGCATCTCGATGTTCTACGGCGCCACCGGCGGCACCACGCTGCTGGCCGAGAGCGCCTCGGTCTCGCTGCACATGACCGACCCGGTCTACATCATCGGCATGCTGTTCGTGATGGTGGGCTTCGGCTTCAAGATCTCCATGGTGCCGTTCCACTTCTGGGCGCCGGACGCCTACGAAGGCGCGCCCACTCCGGTCACGGCCTACCTGTCGGTGGCCTCCAAGCTGGCGGCCCTCGGCGCCATGCTGCGCATCTTCACCTCGGTGGTCCCGCACTACGCCATCAACGCCTCGCTCGCCGTGGCGGTGCTGGCGGCGCTGACGATGACGCTCGGCAACCTGGCCGCGCTGTACCAGACCAACGTAAAGCGCCTGCTGGCCTATTCCTCGATCGCGCAGGCCGGCTACATGCTGATAGGCCTGGTGGTCGCGGACCCTATAGGCCGCGAGAGCGTCTTCTTTTACGCGCTGGCTTACCTCGCCACCAACATGGGCGTCTTCGCCGTCGCTATAGCCGTGGCCGGCAAGGCCGGCTCCTACGAGCTGACCGCCTTCAACGGGCTGGCCAAGCGCTCGTTCGGGCTGGCCGTGGTGATGGTGATGTTCCTGCTCTCGCTGGCCGGCATACCGCCGCTGGCGGGCTTCGTGGCCAAGTTCTACGTCTTCGCCTCGGCCGTCAACTCGCAGCAGTACCTGTGGCTGGCGATAGTCGGCGTGGTCAACAGCGTGATCTCGGTCTACTACTACATGGGCATAGCGCGCCGGATGTTCTTCGTCGAACCCGATACGGCGGAGGGCGTCGAACACGACGTCTACGTCTCGGGCGTGATCTTCGTGACCTGCGCGGCCACGCTGCTGATGGGCATACTGCCCGGGCCGTTGATGGAAGCCGCCAAGTCCTGCGCCTCCTTCCGGTTCTGACCATAGCAGGTGAAAAAGGAAAAAGGCCCCGTAAAAGGGGCCTTTTCATTTTCAGCGTAACCGGCGGGTCAGAGGGTCTTTAGCAGCGCGAGCAGTTCCTGGTCGCTCGGGTAGCGCATCAGGCGGCCGGCTTCGTCCAGCCTAAGCCAGCGTATCTCCAGCACCTCGTCGGGGGTGGTGGGCTTCCCGTCGCCGCCGGTGCGGCGCATCAGGAACCAGCGCACGTCCTTGTCCACCGGCCCGCCGCCCCGCAGGAAGGAGTAGCGGGCCGTCAGCAGCGGGCGCAGGACCGCGCATTCCCAGCCGGTCTCTTCCAGTACCTCGCGCACCGCGGCCTGCTCGGCCGTCTCGCCCGGGTCCAGGTGGCCCTTGGGGAAGGTCCAGACCTCGTCGCCCAGCAGGTTGCGCGCCCGGATGGCCAGCACGCGGCCGTCCTCCAGGACTATGCCGCCGGCGGAATGTTCTTTTCGGGGTTCTGGCATACTTGCCGGGTCCGCGTCCGTCAGATGGGCTGCAGCGGGGCGTATTTCAGCATGAAGGTCTGGCGCACGCCGCTGTCGAAGACCACGGTGACCTTGGCCAGCTCGCCGGAGCCTATCTGGTCCACCACGCGGCCGGGCCCGTGTATCGGGTGCATGACCTTGCGGCCCTTGCCCACGCGCGGTATCGAGGGCGGCGGCTGGTAGGAGGCTATCACCTGCACGTCCTCCTCGCCGCGGCGCGGCGCGGTCTCCTTGGCCACCTTGCTCTCGTAGATGAAGCGCGAAGCGAGATTCGGGTAGGTGGTGCCGTAGACGCGGCGGGTATTGGCCCAGCTGAGGTACAGGCGCTGCTTGGCGCGCGTCATGCCCACGTAAGCGAGGCGCCGCTCCTCCTCGAGGTCCTCCTCGGAGGAATTGGCTGCGTTGATCGGGAAAAGGTTCTCCTCGAGGCCGGTCAGGAAGACCGCCGGGAACTCGAGGCCCTTGGCGAGGTGCACGGTCATCAGCGTGACCGCGTGCGCGTCGGTGTTCATCGCGTCCACCTGGCTGGCCAGCATCACGTCCTCGAGGTACTTGTGCAGGGTGGGGGCCTGGCCTTCCTTGGCGCAGCGCTCCTCGAAATCCTTGACCGCGTTCACTAGTTCCTGCAGGTTGCCGAGGCGCGCGAGCGACTCCTGCGGGTCCTTCTCGGCCTCGTCCTCGCACATCTTCCAGTAGCCGGAGTTGGTCAGTATCTTCTCCAGCATCGCGCTGGGGGTGGCGCTGAACAGGTCGGACTTCACGCCCTCGAGCAGGTCGAAGAACTCCTTGATGCCGCGGCGCGCGGTGTTGGTGATGTCCGGCACCTGCTCGGCGGAGAGGAAAGCGTCGTAGAGCGGCATCTCCTTCTGCCTGGAGTAGGAGAGCACGCGCTCTATCGCGGTCTTGCCTATGCCGCGGGCCGGCAGGTTGATGACGCGCAGCAGGCTCACCGTGTCGCCGGGGTTCACCAGCAGCTTCAGGTAGGCCAGCGTGTCCTTGACCTCCTTGCGCTCGTAGAAGCGCATCGAGCCTATCAGCCTGTACGGTATGCGGCGGTTGCGGCAGGCCTCTTCGAAGGCCCGGCTCTGGTTGTTGGTGCGGTAGAACACCGCTATATCGTTGTAGCCGAGGCCGGCGCGGTTGGTCAGCTCGCGGATCTCCTCCGCCACGCCCCTGGCCTCGTCGTTCTCGTTGCCGAACTCCAGCAGGCGGGGGGGCTCGCCGTGGTCGGCCTTGGTCCAGAGGTTCTTCGGGCGGCGGTTGCGGTTGTGCTTGATGACCTCGTTGGCCGCGTGCAGGATGCGGGCGGTGGAGCGGTAGTTCTCCTCCAGCACCACGGTGGCCGCGTCGGGGAAGTCCTTC
>JAJZOZ010000122.1:0-5892 GCA_021811405.1 bacterium
GAAGAGGTAGTCGGAGAGGCGGTTCAGGTAGACGGCGGCGGCTTCGGCTTTGAGTTCCCAGGCGACGATCTCGCAGCAGCGGGCGCGGGTCCTGGCCAGGTGGGCCAGCGCCTCGGCCCTGTTGGCTCCCGGCAGCACGAATTTCCTTGGCGGCTTTATCCTTTCGGAGCGGGCTTCTATCAGGGCTTCCAGCGCGGCCGTCTCCGCGTCCAGGCCGGTCTTCATGCCGGCTATCGCGGCGGAAGCCCGCAGCAGGCCGGCCTGCGCGGAGGTCAGCTCTTTCTTCAGCGCCCGGTCCCGCAGCGCGACCTTCAGCAGCCCTATCATAGCTGAAAGCTCGTCGAGCAGCGCGTTCAGCTTTACGCGGCGGACCGTCTTCGGCACGCGCCGGCCGCCGAACAGGTCTGTGAAGCCCTTGTCCCCGGAGCCTTCGGCCGGTTTGAAATGGCGTGGCATTAAAGCCGGAACTCCCTGAGCTTTGCGGAGACGAAGGCCGAGATGTCGGAGGGGATGCCGGCCGCGGCCTCAGCGAAGCGCTTGCCCACCGACGGGGCGTCGAACAGGCCGTCGTCCACCAGCACCGGGGCCTCCTTAGACGTGCCCCAGACGTGCTCGCCGGTGTCTATCCCGGTGTGCTTGTAGCCGTACTTCTTCGTCCAGGTGAGGGCGCGGGGCTTGCGCTCCCGGTCGTAGCAGAGCTGGAAGCCGAAGAAAGAGCCGTCCGGCTCTAACCAGACTATCAGGTCGAAATACTCGTCGTCGAACCAGCGCCGGCGCGGCTCGCCCTTCGCCTGCATCAGGTTGCGGATCTCTTTCAGCATAAGCAGATTATATATAAATGGGCGGCCCGGGCGTTTCCCCCGCCGCTAGCCCCAATGGTATAATTTAGGTACGAGGTACACCGCCATGAAAGAACAGGTCCAGAAGGTCATAGAGAAGATAAGGCCCATGCTCGCCGCGGACGGCGGGTCCGTGGAGCTCGTGAACGTGGACGAGAAGAAAGGCGTGGTCACCGTGCGTCTGACCGGCGCCTGCGGCTGCTGCCCCCACTCCACGATGACGCTCAAGAACGTGGTAGAGCGCCTGATAAAGGAAGAAGTCCCCGGGGTGAAAGAGATAGCCGTCGGCTGAGCCGTCCGCTCCGAGCGCACAGGCCGGGCGCCCTTTCGGGGGAACTCCAGGCCTGTGCGCGCTTTTATGGCCCTTATCAACCTCCACGCCCATTCCACCTGGTCCGACGGCACGCTGCCGCCTGAAAGGCTGGCCGCCGAGGCCGCCAGGGCCGGCGTGAAATATTTCTCGCTCACCGATCACGACATGACCGGCGGCTGGGCGGAGATGGAGCCCGCCCTCAGGGCCGCCGGCATGGCGTACTGCTACGGCGTGGAGATCAGCACCTGCCTGAACGAGAACCTGCATATCCTGGGCTACGGCATAGACCCGGCTGATGCCGCCCTGGCCGCCCGGCTGGAGGAGTTCAGGGGAAGGCGCGCCGCCAGGATCAGGAAGATCCTGGGGCTGCTCTCGGGGCTGGGCATAGAGATCCCCTTCGAGGAGCTGCGCCAAAGCGGGGCCGGCACGGTGGGCCGGCCGCATATAGCCGACGCGATGATCAGGCGCAGGCTGGCGCCCACGCGCAGCCAGGCCTTCAAGCGCTACCTGGCCCCTGGCGCCCCAGCCTACTCGGCCCCTAACGGCCCCACCGTGGAAGAGGCTATAAAGACGATCACCGCCGCCGGCGGGGCGGCCGTGCTGGCCCATCCCGGGGTAGTGGCCAAGATACTGGACCTCGGCGCCTGGAAGGACGCGGGGCTCTCCGGCATAGAAGCTTTTTATCCGGCCCACAGCGCCTCGACCATCAGAGAATTCACCGCCCTGGCGGCGCGGTTCGGGCTTTTCGTCACGGCCGGCACCGACTACCACGGCCCCGGCACCGAGCGGGACAAGATGTCGGGCTTCGAGTATTCCGACGAGCTTTTCGCGGGGGTTCGGAGGTATTTCGTATGAGGGTGATAGCGCACCGCGGGGCCTCCGGTTACGCCCCGGAGAACACGCTGAAGGCCTTCCGGCTCGCGGTGGAGATGGGCGCCGCCGACCACGAGTTCGACGTGCACCGGACGCGCGACGGCGTGCTGGTGGTGCACCACGACTTCGACCTGAAGCGCACCGCCGGCTCCCCGGCCAGGATAGCGGAACTGGCTTACCCCGAGCTAGCGAAGCTCAACGCCGCGGCCCACTTCACCGCGGACCCGGCCTTCCAGCCGGTGCCGCGCCTCGACGAGGTCCTGGACGTCATAGGGCCGACCGCGCGCTGGCTCAACTTCGAGGTCAAGAACGACGGCAACGTCTATCCCGGCATAGAGCGGGAAGCGCTGGCCTGCATCGCCGGCCGGCCCGGCATGCTCGGGCGCTCCCTCGTGTCGAGCTTCGACCACGGCACGCTGGAGCGCTTCCGCGCCCTTTCGCCGGAGATAAGGCTGGCTTACCTCGGCCACGGCCTCAGCACGGTGCTGCTGGCCCCGGCCATCCGGAAGGCCCGCGCCGTCGGGGCGGTCAATTTCCACATGGCCCTCAGGCTCGCATTCAGGACCAACGTGGGCCTGATAAAGCGGGCCGGCTTCGAGGTCTGCATCTACACCGTCAACGAGAAGAAGGACGCCCTCCGCCTGCGGGAGATAGGGGTGGACGGCATCTTCAGCAACTACCCCGACATACTGGAAAAATGACATGGACCAGGAACTGAAAGCCGAGATGAAGCGCCTGACGGCGCTGGGCCTGCACCAGCGCTGCGTCGAGGGCGGGCTCGAGAAGGCCGCCGCGCTGACGCTGGAGATAAACCGGCTCAAGAAGGAAAAGAAAGCGGTGATCTGCGCCCACGTCTACCAGACCCCGGACATCATTCTCGGCGTGGGCGACCTGGTGGGCGACTCCTACAAGCTCGCCGACGACTGCCGCCGGACGGCCGCGGACGTCATCGTCTTCTGCGGCGTCCACTTCATGGCCGAGACCGCCAAGATCCTGAACCCCGGCAAGAAGGTCCTCGTCCCCTCCTCCAACGCCGGCTGCTCGCTTTCCGAATCCATCACCGGCGAGGACGTCCGGAAGCTCAAGGCCGAACACCCTGGCGCGCCCGTGGTCACGTACATCAACACCTCCGCCGAGGTGAAGGCCGAGTCCGACTGCATCGTGACCAGCGCCAACGCCGAGAAGATCCTGCGCCGGGTCTACGAGAAGAGCGACAAGGTGATCTTCGTGCCTGACCGCTTCATGGGCGCCAACCTGGCCAAGGCCCTCGGCAAGACCCCGGGCAAGGATATCATCCTCTGGAAGGGCACCTGCATCGTGCACGAGCAGTTCAATCCGGAGCTGATCAAGGTCTACAGGAAGAACCACCCGGGCCTGGCCGTGCTGGCCCACGCCGAGTGCCCCTCCGACCTGATAGCGGCCGTGGACTTCATGGGCGGCACCGGCGACATGATGCGCTACGTAGAGAACACCGACGCCTCCGGTTACCTGCTGGTCACCGAGTGCGGCTTCGGCGAGCTGGCGAAGCTGCGCTTCCCGAAGAAGAACTTCATCGCGATGTGCCGGCTCTGCCCGTACATGAAATCCATCACGCTCGAGAGCGTGCTCGCCGCGCTGCGCGACCCGTCGTACCCGGAAGTGACCGTGCCGGCGGACATAGCCGCGAAGGCCAAGGTGGCCATAGACAGGATGTTCGAATTGGCGGCGTAGAAGACTATTGTATAGCTTGAAGCCAAAGCTGTGACGCAGGGGTCGGGTTAGCAAAACCGTCACGGAGGCCGAGGCTTGCATCGCGCCGAGGCCGAGTGGCGAGCGGCGGGCACGGTGTGTCCCGACCGCGTGTTTTGCGTTCCGACCCCTGCGGCATAGCCAGACGAGAGATGAAACCCGATATACGAGAACTTACGCGGCCCGAGCTGGAGGCCGAGCTGGCGCGGCTGGGCGAGAAGCCCTCCCACGCGGCCGCCGTCTACCTGGCCGTGCACCGCCGGAAGGGGGAAGACCTCTCCTCCCTGCCCGGAGTTCCCGCGCGCGTCCTCGCCGCGCTGTCCCCGGCTTTTTCCGTTTCCCCCCTGCCGCCCCCGGAGAAGCTGCGGGTCTCGCGGGACGGCACCCGCAAGATGCTGCTGCGCTTCTCCGACGGCGCCCCGGCCGAATGCGTGGTGCTGCCGGCCAAGGACAGGCTGGTCGCCTGCCTCTCCTCGCAGTCCGGCTGCGCCTGCGGCTGCACGTTCTGCGCCACCGGGGCCCTGGGGCTGCGGCGCTCGCTTACGGCGCCGGAGATCATCGCCCAGTTCGAGGCCTGCCTGAAGCAGGCGGACGGCGGGCTGAGCAGCCTGGTCTTCATGGGGATGGGCGAGCCGTTCCTGAACTGGGACAACGTAGAGCGCGCCATCCGGATCCTTTCGGACAGCCGCGGCCGCCATTTCCCGCAGGCCAAGATGACGCTGTCCACCGTGGGCATTATCCCCGTGATAGAGAAGCTGGCCGCTTCGGACCTGAAGGTGCGGCTCGCGGTGTCGGTAGTCGCGGCCGAGCAGGAGCAGCGCGCGCGGCTAGTGCCGATGGAGAGGACCTACCCGCTGCGCAAGGTGATAGAAGCGGTGAAAAGTTACTGCGCGGCGAAGGACGCGCACGTGATGTTCGAGTACATCCTCTTCCCCGGAGTGAACGACCGGCCTTCCGACGCCGCCCTGCTGGCCGGGCTCATCGGCGGCATCCCGTGCCGCGTGAACCTCATCCCTTACAACCCGCCGGGGGCTCCCGGCGGCGAGACGCCGCGCGTTAAGGAATTCCAGAGAGAGCTGATAGCGGCCGGCCTGCGCACCTACCTGCGCCCGGAGAAGGGCGGCGACATAGCCGCCGCCTGCGGCCAGCTGGCCGCTGAACGGAGCTGAAGGCCCGGTTCAGGCCTTCCTGGCCAGGCAGATGAGGCGGTTGCGCTCGTCGGAAAGCGGAGCGCCGCGGAAATTCCCCCAGAAAGACAGCGGCTTCAGGCCGGCCGAGCACAGCGCGGCGCCGAGGCGCTTTTTATCGTACAGCCTGGTGAAGAAAGTCCTGCTCGCCGTTTTTCCCCCGCGCTTGGGGACGCGGGTCCAGGCGTTGTGCACGCCGTCCGCGGTCAGCTCGGCCTGCTCCAGGTGGTAGTAGTCCCCCATGTCGCACCAGCTGTTGGCGCGGAAATTCTTTTTCACGCAGGCGCCGTTGATGATGTCGATAAGGAACAGTCCTCCCGGCCTGAGGGCCCGGGCCACGCCTTTGAGCGTCCGCATATCGTCGGAGAACTTCAGGAAATAGCCGAAGCTGGTGAACAGGTTCACCGCGGCGTCGAACTCGGAGCGGAACTTCAGCTTCCGCATGTCCCCGCGGACCAGGCGCAGCCCGACCTTTTTTTTCGCGGCCCGCCCGGCCGCCTCTTTCAGGTACTCCCCGGAGTAGTCGTAGCCGGTGACGGCCAGGCCTTTGCGAGCGAACTCCACGGCGTGCCGGCCGGGGCCGCAGCAGAGGTCCAGCAGCGCCGCGCCCTTTTTCAGCTTCAGTTTCCTCTGTACGAAAGCGGCCTCGGCGGGCGCTTTTTCAACGGCCGCTTCGGAGGCGGGGTTGTAGAAGGAGTTCCTGAAGAAGCCCTTGTGCCAGTCCTTCGCGGCCCTCATTTGGAACGCGGAGCCGCTTTCACCAGGCCCTTGTAGACGCCTGGCTCCGAGCCCTCTATGACGGTGGCTCCCACGGTCTTCCTGAAGAAATCCACCGGGCCTGCCCAGCCCACGGCGGCGTAGCCGTAGCCGGCGTCGCGCATGGCTTCCAGCGTGCGCAGCAGCAGCGCCGTGCCGAGCCCCTTGATCTTTAGGGAGCGGTCCACGCCTATGG
>JAJZOZ010000122.1:5902-7924 GCA_021811405.1 bacterium
GCCGAAGAAGCCCTTCAGCGTGGCGTCGTAGCAGGCGAAGCCGAGGATCTTCCCGTCCTTCTCGGCGATGAAGCAGGAGACCGGCCGGGAGGACATGGCCACGTCGCATTCGGAGGCCCAGGAGCGGGAGAATTCCTTCTCCGCCCACTCGACCACCGCGTGCTTCTCCGGCCCGATGGCCCGGCGCACGGAGATCCCTTCCTTTTCCAGCCGCTCAAGTGCCGCCCGGGAGGGCGGCAGCGCGTAAAGCTTTACCAGCAGGTCCGACATTATTGACCTCCCCCGCCGCCCATCATCCCCTGAAGGCCTGGAGGCAGCCCGCCGGGCATGCCTTCCGCCGGTTTATCCTCTTCGCCTATGGATTTGGCGGGCTGCGTCTGGGGCAGCACGGTCTGCCCGCCTTTCCCTGAACTCTTGCCGGAGCCCTTCTTGCCCTTGGACTTGTCGATTATGGGGTTGGCCTTCCTGTCCAGCTTATAGATAGAGCCGCTGTCACCCGAGGAGAACTTGTAGTCCGAGCCGCTCTCCTCGGGCTTGACCGCCTTCTTCTTCGCCTTTTTCTTGGCGGCCTTTTTCTTCGCGGCGGCTTTTTTCTTGGGAGCGCTTTCCTCCCTTATCGGGTTGGCGTCCTTGTCCAGCTTGTACGTGCCCTGCGCGCCGCCGGAGGAGAACTTGTACTCGGAGCCCGGCTCCTCGGCCTTCTTTTTCTTTTTGGCCGGCTTCTTTTTGGAAGACTTCTTCCTGGCCCCGGCCTTCTTCGCGGCGTCCGCGTTCTTGGGGGCGGCGGTCTTCTTGACGTCGGCGTCAGGGGTCTTTCCCGCGCTTTGGTCCTGCGCGGCGGCCTGCTCCGCGGGCGCGCCGCCCGGGTCGCCCGCGCCCTCCTCCTGCGCCCTCGCCGGCAGGGCCAGGGCGGCGGGCAGCAGCAGCGCCAGGGCCAGCTTCAGTATGGTTCTCATGTAAGGATTATACCGCCTTTCTCGGTCTTGGGCGCCAGCTCGGCGGCCCGCACCGAGGCCTCTATAAGGCAGGCCAGCGTGACCGGGCCCACCCCGCCGGGCACCGGCGAGGCCGCCTGCGCGGAGCCCTTGAGGTCCTCGAAGTCCGCGTCGCCGCACATCCGGCCGTTCTCGTCGAAATTCGTGCCCACGTCTATGACCATCGCGCCCGGCGGCAGCAGGTCCTTCTTGAGCCATTTCGCCCTGCCCGCGGCGGTGACTACGAGGTCCGCGGCCTTGAAGATCGAGGCGACGTCCTTGGTGCGCGTGTGGCAGACCGTGACGGTGGCGTCCAGCGCGGTGAGCATCTGCGCGAGCGGCCGGCCTACCACGGCGGAGCGCCCGGCCACGGCTATGTTCATCCCCTTCGGATCTATGCCGTGGAAGCGCATCAGCCTTACCACGGCGAGCGCCGTACAGGGCACGAAATACCCGCCGTTCTCTATCTCGGAGAATTTCTTGGAGATGAAGAGCCGGCCCATGTTCATCGTGGAGAGGCCGTCCACGTCCTTGGCGGCCGGCACCGCGTCCCAGGTCTCCAGCGTCTCGAAGCCGTCGGGCAGCGGGCGCTCGATCATGATGGCGTCGTAGGCGGGGTCCGCTCCCAGCCTGGCCAGCAGGGTCTTGAAAGCGGGGTAACCCTCCTCGGCCTTCGGGGAGAAGAGCTTTACGGCTATGCCGAGCTTCTCGCACGCGGCGATCTTGCGCTTCACGTAGACCGCGGAGGGCGAGTCGGCGAAATAGTTGATGATGGCCAGCGACGGAGGCCTGCCCAGCCTGGCGCGGACGCCCTCTATCCTCGCCGGAAGGGCGCCCAGTATCTCGGCCGAAAGGGTCTTGCCTTCAAGTATCTTCATAGGGAAATGATAATAAAAAAGGGCGGCCGGTAAAAGCCGCCCTTTCCTGCTTCCCGGCAGGCCGGGGCGGCGCTATTTCCGCTCGTCCTCCACGTAGACGGACCCGTTCAGGTAGCCCGAGCCGCTGAGGCTGAAGAAGCTGGAGCTGGGCCAGCCGTTCACGGAGACGC
>JAJZOZ010000123.1 GCA_021811405.1 bacterium
ACGGGGCGGCGGCCGACGAGTTCATGTCGGCGGGCGGCTCCGGGTTGCGCTCCGGGCGGCCCAGCGCGCCGCCGGGCCTCACCACGGCGAACTGCCCCTCGCGCACCAGCGAGGAGTTGCCCTTGGCGTCCCCGGCCAGCACCGAGCCTTCGTAGACCTCCACGCGGCTGCCGCCGTCCTCGTCCGCCGAGACCAGGAAGTCCGTGCCGCGCACGGCGCAGACGGCCGACGGGGTGCGCACCTCGAAGCGCTTGGAGAACTTGCGCACCCAGGAGCGGACCTTGCCGAAGTAGAGCCCCAGGGACACGGCGTCCTTGTTCTCGGCCACCATCTTGAAGCTGGAGAGCGGGGCTATCTTGACCCGGGAGCCGTCGTCCATCTGCAGGTCCACGGTGGAGGCGCGGGCGGTGCGCAGCTCGTCCCCGGCGGCTACCTTGACCTGCTCGTCGCCGGCCAGCGGGAGCCATTCCTCCGAGCCCGCGCGCTTGAGCTCGGCCTCGCCGCGCCAGGCGTCTATATAGGCAGCCGAGGCCGGACGGCAGGCCAAAAGCATTACCGCTGACAGGATCAGCCGCTTCATAAGTCGCTCCTTGCGAAGGTAACCGCTTCCCCCCGGGGAAATACGCCCAAAAAGGTAAAAAAAGACACTACCCCTTAATTATATTATGGCTAAGGGGTAGTGTCAACGTGACAAAGGTCACGTTAATTTGGCTAGTTCACTGAGAAGCTGTCGGCAGTAGTCGCGGCCTCTTTCTTCTGCGTAAGTATCTCCGGGGCCAGCAAGACGTCTATGCTGCGGCCTTCGAACAGGCTGGAACCCACCACCATCTCCAGGTTATAGCTGCCTTCCTTGAGGAAAGTGGAGGCCGTGGCGTCCCCGCCTATACCCAGTATATTGCCCTCGTTGGAGACCAGCATTTTCCGCGTATATACGCTTGACCCATCGGCATATATGGTTTTTTCCATATAATCCGCCATATTTGGTCCGCTGGGATAATGACCGGCAGGATCGCCACCAGTGCTAGGGTCGAATGGATCAACGGTATCGATAGCCGTATTCCCTATTTCATATACAGGCACAGTCGTATAACCATTGGCAATATCGGCCGCCGAGGTCGGATCCAGAGTCACCTGCTGCAATGTATTCAACTTCCCAGAATTGTCTACGACATTAAGTGTCCAGGTGAATTGATTTGAGGTCGTGGAATTCCAGTCCTGCGTCTGGCGGAACTGGACTCGCTCGTCGGAATTAAGTGAGCTCAGCCCGGTATTCAAGGTACTCCCCGCGCCGAGAGCCAGTGCCACCCCGGGGCCGGAGAGGATCTGCCTGTAATCTATAGTGCCGGGATAGTAGCGGTAGTCGGCGGTAGAGCTCCCAGTATAGCCCCTTAAATCTATTGCCACCGGCGCGCCGAAGTCTATGGTCTCCTTGACGCTGTCGACGGTATTGGTCAGGTAGACCTCGAAATACTTCATCCAGTTGGCCGGCGCGGTCTTGGAGAAGTACATGCCGCTGATGATGTCCCCCACCTGGCTGATATCGTCGGGGATCTTGGAGTTGAACTGCTCCACCAGGTGGCCCCAGTCCAGCGTGTCCTGGTCGGGCCGCTTGCTGAGGAAGAGCAGCTTGAACTCGCTGTCGGAGGGCCTGAGCAGGTATTCCTCCAGGCGCACGCGCTTGCCGAAGGCGTCTATCGCGTCCTTGCCGAGCTGGGCCTCGTTGGCCTTGAGCTCGCGGTTGCGCAGCTCCTCGAGCATGGTGCGGGTGCGCTCGCGGGCGGTCTCGGCGCGCACGGCGTAAGGGCGGGCGGCGGGCTCGGCGGCCTTGTCGGTGAGCGCCACCGTCTCGGGCGCGGACATGCCGCTCTCCATGCCGATGCGCACGCGCTCCTCGGAGGAGACGACGGCCATCCGGCCCATATTGTCGTTGACCTCGACGAGGCCCTCGGAGACGTTCATCTCGGTGTTGCCGTCCCTGGCCACGTCCACCTCGAACTCGGTGCCGCGCACGGCGCAGACCGCGGCGGGCGTGCGCACCTCGAAGCGGCTGGAGAAATAACCGGCCACCGCGGCGCGCACCTTGCCGAACATCAGCTTGAAGGCGGAGGTCTTCCTGGAGGTGTCCTCCACGGCGAAGAAGCTGTCGCCGGAGAGCTGGAACCTGGAGCCGTCCTTGAGGACCACGGCGGCCTTGGAGTCCGCCCCGGTCCTGATCTGGGCTCCGTCCTTTACCCGCACGGGCTCGGTCACGGGGACCCAGCCGGAATGGTCGGTGGCCCTGGCCTCCACGGTCTTGCCGTCGGGCACCAGCACCACGTCCTGCGTGGCGGCCGCGCAGGGCCAGGCCGCCAGCAGCAGCGCCGCCGCGAATTTAAAAGTTCCCATGGTCTAGAACCTCCATTCCACGCCGGCGAAGTAGGCCGAGCTGTAGTAGTTGTAGCGGTAGACCTGCTCGTACCTGTTGTTGGAGCGCGAGGTGGCCCACGTCCCCTGCACCTTGGCGTCCAGCGAGCCCGCCAGCGGGTAGGAAGCGTCCGCCGTGAAGGAGCCGGAATACTGCGACAGCTTGCTGGACGTGTAGGCGCCGTCGTCCTTCTGCGCGAGGCGGCCGGAGTAGCGCCGGACCGCGAACTCGTAGGTGAAGCGCGTCACCAGCTGCGGCGCGATGAACGTGAACTGCGCGTTCGGCGCCAGGCGGACCTCGGAGTAGTCGTAGAAGGACCTGATGAACTTGAGGTGCGCCGGGTCCGTGTCCAGGTGGTTCTGGTTGGAGATCTGCCCGGCGACGCCGAGGTTCACCCCCAGCACCGGGCGGACGCGGCCGAGGGCCTCGATGTCGTTATAGCGCTTGTAGAGCCCGACGTTGAGCGACTGGTAGTAGTCCGAGCGCCGGGAAGGCAGGTAAGCGCCCTCGGAATTTATGACCTTCTGGTCCGGGAAGCTTATCATCGCCAGCGAGGCCAGCAGGTCCAGCTTCATGAAGCCGGGCAGGTCGAACTCGCTGCCGTAGGAGAACTGGTTGGTCAGCGTGTCCAGCACGCGCTTGCCCGGGTCCGGCGCGGCGAGCTCCTGGCCGTACTGGCTGGCCAGCGACTTGAAGCGCGTGTAGCGCGTGTAGTAGGCGTCCCAGGAAAGCTGCCAGGTCCACGGCGTGGACAGGCCCCAGCGGGTCTTGCGCTCCAGGGTCAGGCCGCCCTCGTAGCGCGTGAAGTCGTAGAGGCCCTTGCCCCACTTCTCGTCCTTGGTCTCGCGGAAGAGCTCGCTCTTCACGCCGACGCGCGGCTTCAGCGCGTAGCCGCCCTCGTAGCGGCGGATCAGGTTGAAGCCCAGCGAGTTGTCGAGGCTCTGCTGGAACAGCGTGCCGCCGCCGGCCAGCTCGTTGACCTGCTTGAAGCCGGTATAGACCGACCTCAGGCTGGCGAAGAAGCCCAGGGACGGGGAATAGCTCCTCGCCAGCTGGGCGTCCAGAACGCCGTAGCCGTTGACGGCCCCCGACTTGTTCTGGAAGAAGTACTGGCCCCCGAAGAGGTCCAGTTTACCCATAAGTTCGTAACTCCCGGCCCCGGCCGAGGCCGGGACCAGGAACAGCGCCGCCGCTATCAGTTTTTTCAAGCAGTTCTCCCCTTGGTTGCGTTATCAGAAAACGAAGCCGAAAGTCATCCTGTGCGTGTCGCCCAGGTCGCCGAACGGGACGTAGGCGTAGTCGAGCTTGAAGCTCTCGTAGCGGATGCCGACGCCGGCGCCAAGGCCCACGAGGCCGCTGCCGAGGTCGTCGGCGCCGCGCCCGAACTGGTAGCCGGCCCGCAGGGCCAGGTACTTGCCGAGCGTATACTCGCCGCCGAGGTCCAGGTAGGCGCGCTCGTCGTAGACCAGCCAGTCCACGTCGGCCGCGGCGGCCAGCTTGCCGTCCAGGAAGCGCCGCGAGGCGCCGCCCTTCAGCGTGAGCGGCAGGCGGTCGGGGCCTATGCGGCCGCCGAGGTTCTGCACCACGAAGGCCGCGGTCCAGCCCTTGCCGGCGGCGTAGGTGGTCCCGAGGTCCAGGGCCACGGCCTTGTCGCTCTGCGAGTCCAGCTTCTGCTCCACGTACTTGACGTTGCCGCCCACGGCTAGGCCCGGCCGCACCTCGGCCCGGGCGTAGCTGATCGTGGCGGCGGTATTGTTGTTATTGAACTTGGAATCCGGCGAGTCGGTATCCGAGGCGCGCTTCTCTATATCCCTGACGGTCAGGTAGTTCACGCCGATGCCGAACACCCCGGACCCGCCGCCCACCGGGGCGGCGTAGCCGAGGAAGCCCTGCGACTCGTCGATGAACAGCATGTTGTAGCTGGCGCTGACGTCGCGCGTCTTGAGGCCGGCGAGGCCGGCCGGGTTCCAGTTGACGGAGTTGGCCCCCTCGGTCAGGGAGCTGGCCGCTGAGCCCAGGGCCAGTTCGCGGGCGCCCACCCCCACCTTAAGGAAGCTCGCGCCCGTGGTGCCGGGCCCGCCGGCGCCGGCGACGCCGGCCAGGGCCAGCAGCGCCGCGGAAAGCCATATAATCCTTTTCATAGTCTCTCCTATTTACCCCGGCCCTACTTTATGACCGCCATCTTGAACGTGGCGTCGTCCCTGTCGGGCTTGGGGCCGGACAGGTCCACGACGCCGTAGTAGACGCCGTTGGCCACTTCCCGGCCGTCCTTGTTCCTGCCGTCCCACGCGAAGTAGTTGTACTTCCCGCCGGTGCAGGTCTCGCTGATGTCCTTGACCAGCTCGCCGGCCAGCGTGTAGATGCGGATATGGCAGGCGCCGCCGTTGGCCGCCGGCACCTCTACGTGGATCATAGTCCCGTAGGTGGTGGCGGGCATGCTGGCGGCGTTGTGGTTATTGCTCATGTTCTTCACCTTGAGGTTGAACGGGTTCGGGTAGTTGAAGACCTTGAGCTTGGAGGACCCCGCCGGCAGGTTGTCGCCGACGTAGTTCAGCACGGCGAACGTGCCGCTGGTGGTGACGGAACCGCCGGCCGCCTGCGGGCGCACCACGTACTGCCTGCCGTCGAAGACGGCCTGCACGCCGGGACTGCGCCTTGAGAGCACCGAGGCCAGCTTCTTCAGCTTGACCGTCACCGTGCCCTTGAGCGGGTTCACCGTGGCGAGGCCCGGCACGGTGTCCCACTTGCCGGAGCTCGCGTTGAACTGCGCCACGTTGAGCGTGCTGGCGTCGGTGATGCTCTTATCGTAGGCCAGCGTCAGTTCTATGCTGCGGTCGGTCTGGGCCACGCTCGAGAGCGAGACGGTGTAGAGGTTGCCCGCCACCTCCGCGCCCGAGACGGCCGCCACCTTATCGGCGGCGGCGGGGCTGTTCTTATCCTCGGCCTGGAACGAGCAGGTGGGGATCGCGGCGGCGGTGCTGGTCAGCAGCGCGCCGGCCGGCAGCACCAGCGCCGACGGGTCGGCGCCGCTCTTGTCCACGCCGGCCTCGTTGCCCCTGCGGCCGGTGCCGTCGTCGGCGTCGTCGCCCAGCATGATGTCGTCGATGTGCTGCTCGGCGTTGCCCTTGTAGTTCTTGCCGAAGAGCAGCTCGCGCACCACCGACTTGCCGGCGTAGGACGCGGCCGCTCCGTGCAGCACGTAGGTCTTGTCCGGGGCGAGCAGGGAGAGGGCTATCTCTCCGTGCAGCTCGCCGCTGGACAGCTTGTTCATTACCACGGTGGAGGCGGACCCCGCGTTGTACGGAGCCTCGCTCCAGGTCACGTCCCCGGTCTTGAAGTCCTGCGGGTTCAGGACGGTGAACTCGTAGACGCCCCTGCCGGCGTTCATCCTGGCGAAGACCTCTATATCGAGAGGCTTCGGCAGCATCGTGAAGTCCACGCCGGAGACCACGCCGGACGTCGCCGGGGTGGCGACGTTCAGCGTGTACTTGCCAGGCACCTTCAGGAAGACCTTGTAGACGTGGCCCGGCACCAGGCCGTCCAGCGCGTAGGTGCCGTCCGAGCCGGTCTGCGTCTTGAGCAGCGGCAGCGGCAGCGTCGGATGCTCGCCGTTGTAGGTGTCGTCGTAAGCCACTATCTGGGCGCCCGGCTGCACCTTCACGAAAGGCAGCTTCTGCGAGTAGACCGTGCCCGTTATCGAGCCGGGGGCGCTGTAGAGGAAGACCTGCTCCTGGTAGGAGTTGCTGCCCACCAGCGCCTGCTCCAGCAGCGCCTTGGCGTAGCCGTCGGCGGAGACGGAGATCTTGGCGAGACCGCCGGAGAGACCCTCGAACTTGAAGGCCCCGTTGGCGTCGGTGGTGGTGGAGCGGTCGCCGGAACCCTCGAGCGACAGGGTGACGGCCGCGTTAGGGATAGCTACGGGCGTCGCTTCCGAGCTCTTCACCACGCCGGTCACGGTGGCGCCGGCTCCGACCGCGGAGTCCAGGTCCACGTTCAGGGTGGCGGTAGTGCCGGCGGCGCCGGTGCAGACGCGCCGCTGGTAATGCGGGTAGTTGGGCGTGGTCAGGACCGCGGTATAACAGGCGCCGGGGGCGAGGTCGCGGATCTCGTAGCCGAAAGCGCCGGCCTCGGCCAGGAGCGACTTGAACGCCTGGTAGCCCTGCGCGAAGGCCAGGTTGAACCTGGCGTCGTTCTTGGCGATGAACAGCGGCGACGGCACCACGATGCCGGCGGCGCCGAAAGCGCCGTTGCCGTCGTAGAGCGCCACCACCGGCAGGTACTGCACGAACTTATTGAAGTCGCCGCCGGTGGCGTCGTAGTCGGCCTGCCTGAAGAAGTTGGCCGCGGTCACGTTGCCGAACAGGGTCGCGTTGCCGCGCGAGGACATGTCCACGGGGGGCGTCAGGTTGACCTCCACGCCGGTGGAAGGCGGGGAATAGGCCGACATGCGCACCGTGCTGGTGGCGTGGGCGGTATCCACCACCACGTTCTTCACGGAGTTGATCATCGTGAAGTGCGGGTAGGGCATGTCCGGGATGATCAGCCCGCCGGTCTTGCCGAAGTTGCCGGCCCGCATCAGGTAGACGTCGTAGACTGCGGGCGAGGGCAGGGCGCCGGCGCAGAAGCCGGAAGGGGTCCAGGGCGTGCCGCAGGGGCCGTCCCCGCTGGCCAGCACGCCGGAATAGCGGAAGACGCGCTCCAGGTCGCTGTCGCCGCCGGTGAGCATCTTGATGATGGTGGCGCTGTTGAAGATGGTCCCGGCCGGCAGCGGCACCGCCTTGTAGCCGAGGACCGCCTCGTAGCCGTCCATCACCACGCGCTGGTCGGGGGTCTTGCTCTCGTCGAGCTTCAGCCCCACGTAGTTGGCGTTGACCAGGTTTATGTTGAGCGTCGCCGTGGCCCCGGCCACCACGTTCAGCGTGGGGGCGGGGGAAGGCAGCGCGTAGTTGAAGGAACTGGAACCGTCGCTGCTGCTGAAGTTCATGTTGATGCGGTTCATGCCGGGCAGCGCGGCCTGGATGGCGAACGTCCCGTCCTTCTGCAGCTGAGCTCCCGCCCAGCCGTTGTTGGTGTCGGCGTCTATCCAGACGTACTGGTTGTCGGCCGGGGTGAAGATGGTGCCGTCCGGCTTATACACGGTGCCGCTGACCATGCCGGACCTGGCGAAGTCCATGTCCACGGTGACGACGGTGGTGGACTCCAGGTGCACGGAATTGTCCCCGCCGCCGGACCTGACGCGGCCCCAGCCCACGGAGTTCACGTTCATGTAGTAGGCGAACCCGCTGGAGACTTTGATGGAATACGTATAGTTGTCGCTGCCGTAACCGTCCACGGCCGCGAAGTTGCCGGCCGGGCACGGCATGCCGTTCTGGCACTGGCCGTAGAGGGTTATCAGGATCGGGCTGTTGCGCAGGTCCACCACGCCGGGGAACCTGACGGTGCCCTTCACCTCGCCGCTGGTGTTGCCGCCGGTGGCGAC
>JAJZOZ010000124.1 GCA_021811405.1 bacterium
GAAATACCCGCCGTTCTCTATCTCGGAGAATTTCTTGGAGATGAAGAGCCGGCCCATGTTCAGCGTGGAGAGGCCGTCCACGTCCTTGGCGGCGGGCACGGCGTCCCAGGTCTCGAGGGTCTCGAAGCCGTCGGGCAGCGGGCGCTCGATCATGATGGCGTCGTAGGCGGGGTCCGCTCCCAGCCTGGCCAGCAGGGTCTTGAAAGCGGGGTAGCCCTCCTCGGCCTTCGGGGAGAAGAGCTTTACGGTTATGCCGAGCTTTTCGCACGCGGCGATCTTGCGCTTCACGTAGACCGCCGAGGGCGAATCCGCGAAATAGTTGATGATGTCCAGCGACGGGGGCCTGCCCAGCCTGGCGCGGACGCCCTCGATCCTCGCCGGAAGGGCGTTCAGTATCTCGGCCGAAAGGGTCTTGCCTTCAAGTATCTTCATAGGGAAATGATAATAAAAAAGGGCGGCCGGTAAAAGCCGCCCTTTCCCGCTTCCCGGCAGGCCGGGGCGGCGCTATTTCCGCTCGTCCTCCACGTAGACGGACCCGTTCAGGTAGCCCGAGCCGCTGAGGCTGAAGAAGCTGGAGCTGGGCCAGCCGTTCACGGAGACGCTGCCGCTCATGCTGGTCGAGCCCACCATCTTGCCGTCGCGGTAGAACGTGGCGTAGACGTTCGGCCAGACGGTCTGGAAGACGTACTGGTTGGGCCTGACCCAGAGCGAGACCGACGTGCTGATATAGGTGTTGTTGCTGGTCACCTTGCCGGTGGCGTCCCGGAAGGTCGCCCAGCCGTTCAGCGTGACCGAGGTGAAGCCGCCGTTGTCGCCGGCGGGCATCCAGCCGTTGCCGTTGAGGTTCACGTAGCCGGAGACCTGCACGTAATGGCCGTTCCGGACCGGCTTGGGCGCGGGGAGCTGCGGGGCCGACCCCGGGACGGAGACGGCGGGGATGTCGGCGAGCTTCGCCGAGTCCAGGCTGAAGTCGGCGGCGCGCAGGCCGCCGGCCGCGAGGCAGAGCGCGGCCGCTAAAGCGATCTTTTTCATTTTACCCTCCATTGTGTCAGATTATTATACCAAAACGGGGAAGGGCGGCGGCCCGGCCCGGGGGTTATTTATTATAATGGAACTGCCGGGCCGCCGCGCCCGCGCCAGGAGAGGACAGCGATGGACAGGATCACCGAGCACCCCGTTCTCCAGCCGGAAGAGAGGCGGACGGTAAAATTCACTTTCGACGGCCGTTCCTGCGAGGCGTTCGAGGGAGAGATGATCTCCAGCGCGCTCTACGCCAACGGCATCAAGGTCTTCAGCCGCCACAAGAAGGACGGCGCCCCGCAGGGCATCTTCTGCGCCAACGGACAGTGCGCGCAGTGCTCGGTGATGGCCGACGGGCTGTCGGTGAAGTCCTGCGTGACGCCGGTGCGCGAGGGCATGAAAGTGGGGACGCTGGAAGGCGCCCCCCGCCTGCCGCCGGCGGCCCCGGTGCGCGGCTTCGCCGGCGCCGAGGAGCTGGACGTGGACGCGCTGGTGGTAGGCGGCGGGCCGTCCGGGCTGGCCGCGGCGGCCGAGCTGGGCAAGCTCAACGTGAAGACCCTCGTCATAGACGACAAGCACGCGCTGGGCGGCAAGCTGCTGCTGCAGACGCACAAGTTCTTCGGTTCGGTGGAGGACTGCTACGCCGGCACCCGCGGCATCGACATCGCGGCTAAGCTCGAGGAGCAGCTCAAGGAATACCCCTCCGTGGAGGTCTGGACCGGCGCCACCTGCCTGGCGGTCTTCTCCGACAGGAAGGTAGGCGTGCTGCGCGGCTCCAGGTACTTCCTGGTGCGCCCCAAGGCCTTCATCAGCGCCACCGGCGCCCGCGAGAAGAGCCTCTCGTTCCCGGGCAACACCCTGCCCGGCGTCTACGGCGCGGGGGCTTTCCAGACCCTCGTCAACCGGGACATGGTGAGGCCGGCCAAAAAGCTTTTCATCGTCGGCGGCGGGAACGTGGGCCTGATAGCGGCCTACCACGCGCTGCAGGCCGGCATACAGGTGGCCGGGCTGATAGAGGCCCAGGCCGAATGCGGCGGCTACAAGGTGCACAAGGACAAGATACGCCGCCTCGGGGTGCCGATATTCACCCGGCACACGATAGTGCGCGCCTCCGGGCGCGAAGGCGTGGAATCGGTGACCATAGCCGGCGTCGACGAGCGCTTCCGCGTCCAGCCGGGCACCGAGAGGACCTTCGAAGCCGACACGCTGCTGATCGCGGTCGGGCTAAACCCGGTCAACGAGTTCCACGCCCAGGCCCTGGAGGCCGGCCTCGACGCCTACGTCTGCGGCGACGCCGAGGAGATAGCCGAGGCTTCGGCCGCGATGTTCAGCGGCAAGATCACGGCGCACAAGGTGCTGAAGGCCCTCGGCGTGATGGCCGCGCCGGTGCCGCAGTTCTGGTTCGACAGGCTGGAGGTGCTCAAGTCCAGGCCCGGCGCCACCGAGCCGGAGCGGGAGCCGGAGCTGCCCAACAAGGTCTACCCGGTGCTGCACTGCCGCCAGGAGATCCCCTGCAACCCCTGCGTGACGGTCTGCCCGAAGAAGTCCATAAAGCTCTCCGGCGACAGCATCATGACGACGCCGCGCTTCTCCGGGGAGTGCATAGGCTGCTACAAGTGCCTCATCGTCTGCCCCGGTCTCGCCGTCACCATAGTGGACTACCGCAAGGACCCCGCCAACCCCTCGGTGGCGCTGCCTTTCGAGATAGGCCGCGGGCTGGTGAAGAAGGGCGACCGCGTGCGCCTGGCAGGGCGCGAGGGCGCCGACCTCGGCGAGGCCGAGGTGCTGGACGTCAAGGATTTCAAGGCCGAGAACACCATGATCGTGGTGGTGAAGGCCTCGCCGGCCACGGCCGACAGGGCCGTCTCCATCCGCCTCTACGACGGGGAGGCCGGCAAGGACCTGCCGGCCGACCTGGCGAAGGCGGAGGACGAGACCATCATCTGCCGCTGCGAGAGGGTCTCGCTGGGCGAGATACGCGGCCAGATCCGCGCCGGGGTGCGGGACCTCAACCAGCTCAAGGCCGTGACCCGCGCCGGCATGGGCGCCTGCGGCTCCAAGACCTGCGCGGCCATGCTGCTGGGGGTCTTCCGCAGCGAGGGTATAGACCCGGCCGAGGTGACCGGGCTGACGCGGCGCCCGCTCTTCGTCGAGGCCCCGCTGGGCGTCTTCTCCGGGGCCAGGGGCGCCGGGGAAAAGGAAGAGGAAGTGCGCTGGAGCGGCTTTTAGGTATCTCCTATGTCCAAGACGAAATACGACGCTATCATCATAGGGGCCGGCAGCGTGGGCGTGCCGCTGGCCATGTCCCTCGCCGCGCGCGGGCTGAAGGCCCTGGTCCTGGACAAGGAGGCCTCTCCCGGCCAGGGGCAGAACAAGTGCGCGATAGGCGGCGTCAGGGCCACCCATTCCGACGGCTCCAAGATCAAGGCCGGCCTGCGCAGCATAGAGATCTTCTCCACCTGGAAGCGGAAGCACGGCGACGACATAGGCTGGATACAGGGCGGCTACCTGTTCCCGGTCTATACCGAGAACGACGAGCGCGTGCTGAGGGAGCTGCTGAAGGTGCAGAAGGGCTTCGGCCTGGACATAGACTGGGTGGGGCCTGAGCGCGTAGAGGCGCTGGTCCCAGGCATAGCCGCCAAGGACCTGCGCGGCGGCACGTATTCCCCCGGAGACGGCTCCGCCTCGCCGCTGCTTTCCATAAACGCCTTCTACCGGCGGGCCGTAAAACTGGGCGCCGAGTTCCGTTTCCGCGAGGCCGTTACGGGGATCATCGTCCAGGGCGGCGCCGCCGCCGGGGTCAGGACTACCGGGGGCGAGTACTGGGCCCGGTTCGTGGTCAACGCCGCCGGCGCGGAAGCCGCCGAGGTTTCCGCGATGGCCGGGATCGAGGTGCCGGTGAAGCCCGACTGCCACGAGGCGGGAGTCACGGAGCCGGCCGCGCGCTTCTTCGAGCCGATGGTGGTGGACATCCGCCCCGGCGAGAAGTCCAAGAACTATTATTTTTACCAGAACCACGAGGGCCCGGTCATTTTCTGCCTGACGCCGCAGCCGCCGGTCTGGGGGCGCGACCGGCGCTCCACCTCGGACTTCCTGCCGGAGGTCTCCCGCAGGATGGTCTCGCTCTATCCGGCGCTGGCCAACCTGAAGGTGCGCCGCACCTGGCGCGGCCTGTACCCGATGACCCCGGACGGCTTCCCGGTGGTGGACTTCCCGGAGGCCGTGAAAGGCTACGTGCTGGCGGTGGGCATGTGCGGCCAGGGCTTCATGCTGGGGCCCGGCCTGGGCGAGGCGCTCGCCGCGCACATGGCCGGCGCCGCCGGGGAGGAAGACAGGGCCATCCTGGCCGGCTTCGGCCTGGGCCGCAGTTTCTCCGGGCAGGAAAAGCTTAAATAGCCTCATATTGACCGCGCGGTCAGTATGCTGTATACTTACCGTTAGGTAAAAAACGGAGGGGCGGGCGCAATAAAACCGGGGCCCGCCGCGTTCAGCTTATATGAGGCTACTGCTTATACTGTTCCTGGCGGCCCTGCCGCCGGCCGCCTCGGCGGCCGGGATCCCCGCCGAGATAACCTGGCGGGAATGCGAAGAGACGGCTCTCAAGAACAATCCCGACCTTTCCGCGCAGAGGAATTCCATAGAGCAGGCCAAGTACTCCTACCTGGCCGGCCTTAACTCGCTGTATCCGCAGATAGGGCTGTCCCATTCGTTCAGCCGCAGCGGGGGGCAGGGCTCCTCCCCCTCCAGCCGCTGGGGGGCCGGCATTTCCGCCAGCGAGACCATTTTCAACCTGAAGACCTATTCGTCGGTGCGCACGTCCCGCCTCAGCTTCGAGAAGGCCGAGGAGGACTACCGCGACCGCTCCGCCGCCGTAAGGCAGACCCTCTCCACGGCCTTCCTTAACCTGATATACGCGCAGGCCAACCTGAAGGCCCAGAAACGCATACAGGACATACGCGAGCAGAACGCCAGGCTGATAAGCCTGAAGTACGACAGCGGCCGGGAGTCGCGCGGCAACATGCTCTACTCCACCGCGCTGGCCGCGCAGGCCAAGTCGGACGTGGCCCGCGCCGAGCGTTCCGTGGACTCCGCCCGCCGGGACCTGCTCAACGCCATGGGCAGCGCCGACTACGTGCCGCTGGTCGCCAGGGGCGAGCTCACGCTCCCGGACGACAGGCTGGACCTCACCGGCATAAGGGCGAAGATAGAGCGGATCCCGCAGATCCAGTCGCAGAAAAAGAGCCTGGAAACGCTGAAGGAGCGCGCGCTGGCGGCGAAGTTCGACGCGGCTCCTGTCGTGAGCGCGAACCAGGGCGTGAACTGGTCGGGGGATTCGGAGTTCCCCGGCAGGCGCTCCTGGTCCTTCGGCTTCAGCCTGAGCCTGCCGCTGTTCTCGAACGGCCCCACCTATTACGCGGACAACAACAAGGCGGTAAAGGCGGCGCTCAGGAGCGGTGAGGACTCCCTGCGCAGCGCCAGGCTGCGGCTGGAGAACAGCATCGTGAGTTCCTACTACTCCTACCTGAACGCCTCGGACAGCGCGGCTACCATCGCGGCCGTGCTGAAGGCCAACGAGGAGCGCTACGAGGAGTCCAAGATCCACTACCAGGCGGGCCAGATAAGCTTCATAGACCTCGAGAACATAGAGCAGAGCCTGGTGGATTCCCAGCTCAACCAGCTGAACTACCTCAAGAGCGCCAAGGTAGCCTGGATAGGGGTGGAGAACCTGCTGGGCGTCGGGCTCGGGCAGTGACGCCGCTTAACGGAGAAAGAAAATGACCGCAAAGAGATCCCGCGCCAAGATATACGTCGCCGTAGCCCTGATCGCCGCCGCGGCCGCCGGCTGGTGGTTCTTCGCCAGGGGGAAGGCTTCCTCCGAAGTGAAGTACGCTTCCGCCGAGGCCCGCGAGCAGGCCCTCAGCGAGACCGTGGAGACCACCGGCCAGGTGGAGCCGCTGAACAGGGTGGAGATAACGCCCCCCTCCTCCGGGCGCATAGAGAAGCTGCTGGCCGGCGAGGGCGACTCCGTCAAGGCCGGCGACGTGCTGGCGCTGATGAGCTCCACCGACCGCGTGGCCATCCTGGACGCCGCGCGCTCCATGGGCGACGCCCAGTACAAGTACTGGCAGGACTCCTACAAGCCGATCAAGGTCATGGCGCCGCTCGGCGGCAGCGTCATCCTGAAGAACGTCGTGGAGGGGCAGACCGTGGGGGCCTCCACGGTGCTCTACGCGATGTCGGACCAGCTGATAGTGACCGCCAGCGTGGACGAGTCCGACATCGGCAAGGTGAAGGTGGGCCAGCGCGCGAACATCACCCTGGACGCCTACCCCGACAGGGTCGTGCCGGGGCGGGTCTTCCAGATCCTCGACGAGGGCAAGAACGTCTCCAACGTCATCACCTACGGAGTGAAGATACGCCCGGACAGCGTGCCGCCCTTCTTCAAGTCCCAGATGACGGCCAATATCAGCGTCGTCGTCTCGCGCCGCGAGCACGCCGTGATGATCCCTTCCCGGGCGCTGACGGTGGACCCGTCCGGCAACACGGCCGTCATCACCGCGCTCAAGGACGGCAAGCCCGTCTACCAGCGCGTCGAGACCGGCACGGAGTCCGGCGGCCGCATAGAGATCACCTCCGGCCTGGAGGCCGGCGAAGAGGTGTATTTCCAGCAGAGGGCCTACAAGCCGCAGCAGGCGGAGGGCGGCAACCCGCTGATGCCGGGCCGGCCCAACATTAACCGCCAGCAGCGCAGGGCGGTCTCCGGCCACTGAGGCGGTCCGGGGAAGGCTTGATATGATAGAGCTGAAGGGCATCCGGAAGGTCTACGAGATGGGCGGCGAGCCGCTCGAGGTGCTGCGCGGCGTGGACCTGTCCATAAAGGAAGGGGAGTTCGTGGCCATCATGGGCCCTTCCGGCTCCGGCAAATCCACGCTGATGCACATCCTGGGACTGCTGGACAAGCCGACCGCCGGCTCCTACAAGCTTTTCGGCCGCGAGGTCTCCGAGCTCGACGACGCGGAGACCGCCTACCTGCGGGCCCGCATCATCGGCTTCGTCTTCCAGCAGTTCAACCTGCTGTCGCGCATCAGCGCGCTGGAGAACGTGGCGCTGCCGCAGATCTACCTGGGCGCGGACCCCAGGCTGTCCAACGCCCCGAAGCACCTGGAGAGCGTAGGGCTCGGCGACCGCATGCTGCACAAGCCCAACGAGCTTTCCGGCGGCCAGCAGCAGCGCGTGGCCATAGCCCGCTCGCTGGTCAACGACCCCAAGATCATCTTCGCCGACGAGCCCACCGGCAACCTGGCCAGCGCGCAGGCCGACGAGATCATGGGCATCTTCCGCAAGTTCAACGACCAGGGCATCACGGTCATCCTCGTGACGCACGAGCCGGACATCGCGGAGTGGGCGGACCGGATCATCAAGATCAAGGACGGCCTGGTAGTGGAGGACCGCGCCAAGAAGCCGTCCCCGGCGGTGAAGACGGACGAGCAGACCCGGCTGCGGGCCTCCTCCTCCTTCTTCTTCAGCTGGCGCGAGGCGAAGGAGAACCTGAAGTCCGCGCTGAACTCCATAGTCACGAACAAGACGCGCTCGCTGCTGACGATGCTGGGCATCATCATAGGCGTCTCGGCCCTTATCACGATGCTCGCCGTGGGCTACGGCGCGCAGAAGTCCATACAGGAGCGCATGTCCTCGCTGGGCACCAACCTGCTGGGCATCATGCCCGGCAATCTGCAGCACGGCGGCGCTTCCTTCGGCCGCGGCGCGGTCAGCCGCCTGACCATGGCCGACGCGGCGGCGATAAAGCGGGAAGTGCCGGACATCACCAAGGTGGACG
>JAJZOZ010000125.1 GCA_021811405.1 bacterium
CCGATCTATCGTCAGGTCCTGGTCGGCCAGGAAGACGTGCATAGTGGAGTCGCCGGAGAGGCGGCTGCGGCCCAGCGCGTTGTTCCGGATGATCCACTCTATCTCCTGCCTGGCGCGCGACATCGAGAAGCGCCTGATCTTGCCCTTGCTGGTCCAGACGCAGAAGCTGCAGTTGAAGGGACAGCCGCGCGAGGTCTCGTGCACGAGGAACTTGTAAGGCTTGCCGTCGAAGATGCCGGCCAGGTACGGCGAGGGGACGATGTCCAGGTTGGCTATAGGCGGGCGCTGCGGGCCTTCCACTATCCCGCCCTTCGCGGAGGTTATAGTGCCGGCCGTCCCCTCCCAGGGCTTCTTCACTATCGTCTTCAGTATCAGCTCGGCGAACGTGAGCTCGCCCTCGCCCATCACCAGCGCGTCGGCGCCGGTCTCCTCCAGTATCGGTGCGCCCCTGGTGCTGGCGTCCGGCCCGCCCAGCACTATGCGCGTCCTGGGCGACCTGCGCTTGAGCTCCTTGCAGAGCTCGATCACGGCCAGCACGTTCCACAGGTAGCACGAGAAGCCGACGATGTCCGGCTTGCCCTCCAGTATGCCGGCGCAGACCTTGTCGGTCTGGCGGCCGCTCCAGCGCTTGGGGCTTTCGACTATGCGTATATCCACCTTCCTGCCGAAGATGGAATCGGCGTAGGCCTTCAGGTAGCCCAGCGAAAGGGGGTTGCCGTACACCTCCGGGTCGGAGACGTGCACCAGGTTAACTCTGCAGATCTTTGCCATATATCATACGCCGCGGCCGGGCCGCGCCGTCCAAACCGACATTGAGATTCTAGTAAAGAAACCGGGCGTTCTCCCAGCCAATTTTTTCCCGCCCGCCGGGTCACAGCAGGAAAGCCATGCCCCCGAGGAAGAAAGCGAAAGCCGCCACGAGGTAGCGCGACGGGAGCTTCCGCTCCACTGCGCACTCGAAGGCGGAGGAGAAGAGCGTGCCGGTTATCGCTATGCCGGAGACGGCGGCCAGCGCCGCGGAGTAGCGGATGGCGGACAGGTAGAACATCAGCGAAAGGTAAGTGCCGGCCGCGGAGCCCAGGGTTATCCAGAGCAGCCCGCCGCGGCCGAGCCCCTTCAGCTTCTCCGTGAAGTGGAAAGGCTTCACCGCCGACATGGCCGCGAACAGCAGCAGGGCCCCGGCCGCGCGGTAGAAATTCCCCTCGGTGGTGCCTATGCCGGGGCTGTTGTTGAAGGCGTAGCGGGTCAGCAGCACCCCGCAGCCGTCCAGCGCCATGCCCCCCATCGCGAACAGCGTGGCCCTGACGTTCCAGTGCCCGTGCTTCTTGAACGATTCCAGCGAGAAGATGTACAGGCAGACCACGAAGAAGAAGATCGCGAACAGCTTGTCCGGGTCTATGGCCTGGCCGAAGGCGAAATAGCTGACCAGCCCTATCAGCAGCGGCTGGAAGCCGAAAACCATCATCGTGCGGCCGGGGCCCATCATCGAGAAGGCCTTCAGGATATAGATGTCGCCCAGGCCCAGGCCTATCATCCCGGAGAGCAGGAACAGCGAGGCCATGCCCGGGTCCACGGCGTGGAAGCCGCCTTCGATAATTATCGTGCAGAGGAAGAGGGAAGCCGCCACGGCCGCCTTGAAGCAGTTCACCCAGAGGCTGGAGATGCGGCGGGCGTAATGGGTAAAGAACTGCACCCCTACGGCGAAGCTCAGGTTGGCCGCGAGGGCGTATATGTATGCTTTTTCCATGAAGCTGGACCGGGACCGGATATATTATAGAAATTAGGCGGGCCGCCCCCCTATCCTTAAATATCCCGAACCCGACACGCCCTTGTCGGGTCGGTATGCTATGCTATCGGCATGGACCTGCAGCGCAAGCTGGAAATACTGGCCGATTCCGCCAAGTACGACGCCTCCTGCGCCTCCAGCGGCTCGGACCGCGGCGGGCGCGGCACGGGTGCCGCGCATATCAGCGGCGTCTGCCACAGCTGGACGGCGGACGGGCGCTGCGTCTCGCTGCTGAAGGTCCTGATGACGAACGAATGCGTCTACGACTGCGCCTACTGCGTCAACAGGCGCTCCAACGACGTCCCCCGCGCCCGCCTCGAACCCGACGAGATAGCCGGGCTCGCGTTCGAGTTCTACAAGAGGAACTACATAGAGGGCCTCTTCCTGAGCTCCGGCATAACCGGCTCGCCTGACCGCACGATGGAGCTGATGCTCGCGGCCGTGCGCAAGCTGCGCCGGGAGTTCCGCTTCAACGGCTACGTGCACATGAAGGTGATCCCCGGCGCCGACCAGGCGCTGATAGACCAGGCCGGGCTCTGGGCGGACCGCGTCAGCGTCAACATAGAGCTGCCCACCGACAAGAGCCTGCGGCTGCTGGCCCCGGGCAAGACGAAGGAGACCGTGCTGAAGCCTATGGACAGGCTGGCGCGCAGGATAGCCGCTCATAAAGAGGAGCGCCGCGCCATAAAGAGCTCCCCCGCCTACGCCCCGGCCGGCCAGAGCACCCAGCTCATAATCGGCGCCACTCCGGAGACGGACCGCGAGATAATAAAGCTCAGCGAGGCCCTCTACGGCAGGATGGCCCTGAAACGCGTCTATTATTCGGCCTTCGTGCCGGTGATGAAGGACGCCCGCCTGCCGGCGCTCTCCGAGCCGCCGCTGCTCCGCGAGCACCGCCTTTACCAGGCCGACTGGCTGCTGCGCTTCTACGGCTTCACTGCCGACGAGCTGCTGGACGAGCGCCACCCGCAGCTGGACCTGGCCTTCGACCCCAAGACGGTCTGGGCGCTCAACAACCTGGACAAGTTCCCGCTGGAGGTGAACGCGGCGGATTACGGGGAGCTGCTGCGGGTGCCCGGCGTAGGCGTCACTTCAGCCAGACGCATACTGCGCGCGCGCCGCGCCGGCGCGCTGGCGCTGGACGACCTGAAGAAGCTGGGCGTGGTAATGAAGCGGGCCGTCTATTTCGTCACGGCCGGCGGCAAATACGCCGGCGTCAAAAAAGAGAGCGAGGAGGCGATAAGGCTAAAGCTGCTCGAGCACAAGAACCCGAACGGCCAGCTGGACCTTTTCGGCCAGGGCGAGCTGGTGAAGGAGGGCCTGGCGGCCACGGTAACGGGACAATTGTAGGGCGGCGCTCCCCGCCGGGACACGTACCGTTCCCGGCAGCCGGAGGGCTTTAAGCGAGGGGCGCCGTCCTTATCTCCCGCGTTATAATATCCCGGCCGCGGCCCGGTTATGAGGACATACCTTTACGACGACACTTTCACCGGTTTTCTTACCGCGCTGGCCCTGGCCCTGGAGCGCGGCGGGGAGGACTGCGCCCTCGCTCCGGAAAAGGAGGCCGGGGAA
Organism: bacterium; assembly: GCA_021811405.1. Taxonomy (GTDB): domain Bacteria; phylum Elusimicrobiota; class Elusimicrobia; order Elusimicrobiales; family UBA9959; genus UBA9959. The sequence goes on from JAJZOZ010000125.1 coordinate 3,359, forward strand.
CGGGACCTCTTCTCCGAGTACGTTAACGCCGGCGCTGACCCGGCCGGGGCCGCGGCCATGCGGGAGCTGTTCGAGCGGCGCGGCTCGCCCGAAAGCTGGCGCCACGCCAGGTACGCCTTCCTGTCCGGGGCTCCCGGCGCCGGGAACGCGGTGCTGGCCTACGCGCGCCTGCTGCTGGAAAAAGGCGCCGCCGCGGACGACATGCTCGCGGACGGCAGGGTGAAGCTGGTGCACGGCCTCTCCGCCTCGGTAGCCGGAGAGGCCCACATGTTCAAGGGCTTCGCGCGCTTCACCGAGCTGGCCGACGGCTCCCTCTATGCGCGCATAGAGCCGGACCACGATATCCTCCGGCTCATCACCGGGCATTTCCGGGCCAGGCTGGGCGGCTTCAACTGGGTCATCCACGACGCGCGCCGCAACAGCGCCGCCCTGTACTTCGGAGGCAGGCTGATCTACGCCCCCCTGGACAGCGCGCGGCTGAAGGAGGACGCCAGGGAGGCGGAGGTGAGGGACCTCTGGAAGCATTTCTTCAGGACCGCGGCCATAAAGGAAAGGGCCAACCCGGCCCTGCAGCGGCGCAACGTCCCGCTCAAGTACCGGCGCAACCTCACCGAGTTCTCCCCGGATTGAGAACTGCAACACTTGTTACAGGTAACCTACGTCACCTTGTGGCCCGCCCCCGCGCGGGCTACACTCTATACAGGCGCTATAGCGCCGAAAAGGGGTAACATTATGAAACTTCCAGCTTACCTGTTCGCGGCCGTTCTTTTCGCCGCGGCGCTGCCACCGCCCGCGGCGGCTGCCAAGGTGGCGGCCGTGTCCACCTTTGTGCAGGGGGACGTGCGGCTGCAGCGGGCCGGGGAGACCTCCTTCGCCCCGCTGGAGGTCAACACGCTGCTGCGCGCCGGAGACCTGATAAAGACCGGCGAGGGCGCCAGCGCCGCCCTGGTCAGCAAGAAGGGAGCGGAGATCAGGGTCAACTCCAATACCGAGCTGAAGATGCCCGCGGAGGGCGGCGTGCGCGAGGTCTTTGAGATGGCCTTCGGGCAGGTCTGGAGCCGGATGCTGCACCTGAAGGCCAGGCTGAGCGTCCGCACACCGGCCGCCGTCTGCGCGGTGCGCGGCACCGAGGCGGACATAGAGCAGCGGGAACTGCTGACGCTGAAGGTCTACGAGGGCCACGTGGACATACAGAACAAGAACGGCACGCAGTCGCTGCACGCGGGCCAGCTCAGCACCGTCGCTGGCCCGGGGGCGGCGCCGGCGGCCCCCCGCGCCATGCAGCAGGCGGAGATGGGCGACTGGCAGAAGGGCATAGCCGTCAAGGACCTGGGGAAATATCTGGAGCGCATGGGGCTCTCCGGCAAGGACCTGCGGGTCAAGATAGCCAAGGACGGCCAGGAGAAGGACGTGGACGTGAAGCTGAAAAAGAAGCCGTGAGCCGCGCCTGCCCAAGAAGAACCCCGGCCGGGCCGGGGTTCTTTTTTTATCTCTTCAGCTTCGCGATGGCCTTAGAGACGTGCGGAGGCACCAGCTTGGAGACGTCCCCCCTGAAATGCGCGATGTCGCGCACTATGCTGGAGGAAAGATAGGTATAGCGCTGGCGGGGCATCAGGAAGACGGTCTCTATCTCCGGGGACAGGGTGCGGTTCACGGCCGCTATCTGGAACTCGTACTCCAGGTCCGAGATGGCGCGCAGGCCCCTTATCACCAGCTTGCTGGACTTCTTTTTCATATAGTCCACCAGCAGCCCCTCGAAGCAGTCCACGGTGACGTTCTTCCTGCCCTTCAGAGCCGTCTTCAGCATGGCCACCCGCTGGTCCAGCGAAAACATGTGCTTCTTGGCGCTGTGGACGAAGACGCCGACGATGACGTGGTCGAAGATCTTCGAGGCCCTGTCTATTATGTCCAGGTGCCCGAAGGTCACCGGGTCGAAGCTGCCGGGATAGACCGCGGTTCTCTTTTTCATCGTAAGCCAATTATACAAATTTCACTCCGGAGCGGCGGCCGCCAAAAGTTGTATCATTAGTGGCATGAAAAGAACCGCCCTGCTGCTCGCCCTCTCTCTCTGCGCCCCGGCCGCGGCGCAGGAGCTGATCCCCTACAATTCGCACGGCAGATGGGGCTACTCCGCCCCGGGCGGCAAGATCGCGATCAGGCCGCGCTTCTCCTACGCCGAGCCCTTCAGCGAGGGGCTCGCGCTGGTGCTGGAAGGCGGGAAATACGGTTTTATCGACAGGACCGGGAAAACGGCGATAGCCGCGCGCTACCAGTCGGCCGGGTCCTTCAGCGACGGCTGCGCCCCGGTCAAGAGCCGCGGCCTCTGGGGCTGCGTGGACCATGACGGCAAGCCGGCGGTCCCGTTCGAGTACGAGGCCCTGCTGCCTTTCAGTGAAGGCGCGGCCCCGGCCAAGAAGAACGGCCGCTGGGGCCTGCTGCTCAAGGACTCGCGCGAGTTCCGCGGCGGCGTCTACGACGAGATCTACCCGGTCAGCGAGGGGCTGGCCCGGGTGCGCCTGAAGGACAAGTACGGCTATATAGGGCTCTCCGGCAAGGAAGCGCTGCCGCCGGTCTACGCCGAGGCCTTCCCTTTCTCCGGCGGGTTCGCCACGGCGAAGCTGGGCGACAGCTACGGCTTCATAGACAGGTCCACGCTGGCGCTCAAGAGCAGGGACTACATCTCCATCGGCCCCTACAGCGAGGGGCTGGCCCACGCCCAGGCGCTCGCCTGGGAGGACCGCTGCGGCTACATAGACAGGGACGGCAACGTCGTCATCCAGCCGCAGTTCAGGATGTGCGCCTCCTTCGAAGGCGGGCTGGCGCCGGTACTGAAGGACCTCAAAAGCGGCTGGGGCTACATCGACAAGACCGGCAGGACGGTCATAGACTTCAAGTACGACCAGGCCGGGGGCTTCCGCGGCGGCATAGCCAAGGTGTCCCGCGGCGGCAAGCTGTTCTACATAGACCAGAAGGGCTTCGAGTACTTCAGGAAATGAGAGCGGCGGCCTGGGCGCCGCCGCTTTGTCCCCCTAAATGAAAGGGCCCGCAAGAACCTTTTAATATAGGCCGCGGACCCATCAATAGTATAGCAGGCTCTTTCCGATTGTCAAGACCCGGGAGACGGGATTTTTCAGACCCCGAAATAGACCGCTTTCGGGTTGTGGAAGACTATGGCCGACACCGAGGCCTCCGGGTCCATCATGAAGCCGTCCGTCAGTTTTATCCCGGCGTCGGCCTCGGGCTTCAGCAGGGCGAACAGGCCCTTCTGGTTGTCCAGGTCCGGGCAGACCGGGTAGCCGAAGGAATACCTCTTTCCCCGGTACCTGCTGCGCAGCAGCGGTACCACGGGATGCTCCTCGGCTATACCCCAGTCCCGCCTGATCCTGTAATGCAGCACCTCGGCGAAGGCCTCGGCCAGGGTGAGGGCCACGGCCTCCACCAGGTAGGAGCGCACGTAATTGCCGGCCTCCCTCTCGCGGCGCGAGAGCGCCAGCACGCCTTCTCCGCAGGTGACGGCCAGCAGCGCCGCGTAATCGCGCCTGCCGCCGGCGGCCGGCGCGGCGAAATCGGCCAGGCACAGCCGCTCCTTCGCCGCCTGCCGCGGAAAAACGAACGTCTCCGCCTTTTCCCCGTCCGCGCCGTAGAAATGTATCGAATCGCCCTCGCTGTTGACCGGGAAGAAGCGGTAGACGCCGCGGGCCTTCAGCAGGCCTTTGGAGACAACTTCCTCCTTAAGCTCCCCGAGCAGCCTGAAAGCCTCTGCTTTCTTCCGCTCGTTGGACTTCTTCAGCCCGAGGAAGCGCAGGCTGAACATGGCCTCGTCGATATTGTCGAAGAGTTCCGGCAGCGCCTGTTCCACGAAGTGGCGTTCCAGGTCCGCCGGGACCGGGATATCGTCCGGGTAATAGGCTCCGGCTCCGGTCATTTGGCGCTAGCGCGCTCCAGCGCGTAGTTGAGGCCTTCCATGGCGTCCTTGGCGTAGAAGACCGGCCCCTTGTAATGCGGCACGATGCTCGTCTCGGTGTACTTGGCCGTCAGCGCGGCGCCGCCCACCAGCAGCGGGCAGTCGAGCCCCGCCTTCGCCAGCTCGCGGGCGGCGACCGTCATCTGCTCGCAGGAGCGCACCAGCAGGCCGGAAAGCCCGATGAAGTCCGGACGCGACTTCGCGGCCGCCGCGGCTATCTCCTCCGGCGGCACCTTCACGCCCAGGTCCTCCACCTCGAAGCCGTTGCTCTCGAAGATTATTCCGACCAGGTTCTTGCCGATGTCGTGCACGTCGCCCTTCACGGTGGCCAGCAGCACCTTCCCGCGCTTCGGGGCCTTCTGCGCCTTCAGCGCCGGCTCCAGCGCCGTCACGGCCGCCTTGGCGGCCTCGGCGCTCTGCAGCACCTCGGTTACTATCAGGTCGCCGCAGGCGAAAAGCTTGCCTACCTCGGCCATGGCCTTCATCACCGGGCCGTTGATGATGAACAGCGGCGGTTCTTTC
>JAJZOZ010000126.1 GCA_021811405.1 bacterium
CTGCCCGCCGCGCCCGCGGCGGCCCTGCGCGCCGTCTCGCTGATGCCTTCCTACACCGAGATCGTCTTCGCCCTCGGCGCGGGCAAGGACCTGGTGGGCGTCTCCAATTTCTGCGACTACCCGCCGGAAGCCGCCAAGATAGAGAAGGCCGGCGACTACCTGCGCCCCAACGTTGAGAAGGTCTACGCGCTGAAGCCCGACGTGGTCTTCACCGGCGCCTGGGCCGGCAAGTCCGTGGCGAAACAGCTGTCCTCGCTGGGCGTGAAGGTGGCCGCGCTGCCCGAGGAGAAGCGGGTCGAGGACGTTTTCACCACCATCCGCCTGATAGCGGCCAGGCTGGGCCGCAAGGAGGCCGGCGAGGCGCTGGTGGCTAAGCTGGAGGCCAAGCTCAAGGCCATGCCGCCGGCCCCGGCGCATCCTATCAAGGTCTATATCGAGGCCGACGCCGGCGGGTGGACCACCGGGGGCCGCTCCTTCCTTTCCGACGCCGCGGCCAAGGCCGGCGGGCTCAACGTCTTCGGCGGCGAGCGACGCGGCTATTTCCAGGCCAGTTGGGAGGAAGTGCTGCTGCTGGACCCGGAGGCAGTGATACTCCTGTCGGGCACCGCCAAGGAGTTCGAAGCCAGGCCCATGGCCAAGGATATGGCCGCCGTGAAGGCCGGCCGCGTCATAACGACGCTGAACAGGGACGCGTTCACGCGCCCCGGGCCGCGCCTCTTCGACGAGATCCCCAGGCTCAGGCGCCTGCTCTATGGCGCGAAATAGTTTCCTCTATATACTGGCCGCGCTGGCCGCGGCCTGCCTGTTCTCGCTGGCGGCGGGGCCTGCCGGGCTGGCCCCCGACATCATCTGGAACCTGCGGCTGCCGCGCACGCTGGCCGCGCTGACGGTGGGCGCCGGGCTGGGGCTGGCCGGGGGCCTGTTCCAGGGCGTGCTCAAGAACCCGCTGGCCGACCCTTACATCCTCGGCACCTCGGCCGGGGCCACGGCCGCGGCCGTGCTCTGCTTCCTGGCCGGCGTGGAGCGCACCTCGCCGCTCTTTTTCATCGCTGTCTTCACGGGCGCCTTCGGGGCCACCTTCCTGGCCTACTGGCTGGGCAAGCTGGCGGGGCGCCTTTCCGACGCCGCGCTGGTGCTCTCCGGGGTGGCGGTCAGCGCCTTCGTGACGGCGCTCGTTATGCTGGCGCTCTCGGTGGCGCGCGAGCGGTCCTTCTCGCTCTTCTATTTCGTGCTGGGCGGCCTCTACCAGGCCGAGCCCGGGGCGCTGGCGGTATCCGCCGGCATCGTGGCCGTCTGCGGGGGGCTGGCGCTGGCGCGCTGGCGGGCGCTGGACGCCATGGCGCTCGGCGCCGAGAGCGCCTACCATCTCGGCGTCGACCCGGAGCGCGAGCGGGCGCTCTTCTTCGCCTACGCCTGCGCCGCCACTTCGGCGGCCGTGGCGCTGGGCGGGACCATCGGCTTCGTGGGCCTGATGACGCCGCATATCGTGCGCCTCGTCTCCGGCCCGTCGGCCAGGCGCCTGCTGCCCGCGGCCGCGCTGGGCGGCGCCGCCATGCTGGCCGCCGCGGACGCCGCCGGGCGCTCGCTCTTCTCTCCTTCCGAGGTACCGGCCGGCGTGGTGATGGCGCTGGCCGGCGCGCCGTTCTTCATGTGGCTGCTCTGGCGCAGCGCGCGGGGGAGGCGCTGATGCCGGCGCTGAAGGTCTCCGGGCTGACGTTCTCCTACGGCGCCGCGCCGCTGATCGCCGATCTTTCGCTGGAGCTGCGCGGCGGGGATTTCATGTGCGTGCTTGGCTCCAACGGCTGCGGCAAGTCCACGCTGCTGCGCCTGCTGACCGGCTTCCAGGCGGCGCAGGCGGGCTCGGTCAGGCTGGGAGGGGAAGAGGTCTCCGAGATAAGGCCGGAGCGCCTGGCGCGCCTGGCGGCCTACGTGGCCAGCGAGACGGCCACCCCTTACGATTTTTCGGTGCGCGAGACGGTGCTGCTGGGCCGCACGGCGCGGGCGGGGCTGTGGCGCGGCTATTCCGCCGCGGACGCGGCGGCGGCGGACGCGGCGCTGGAGGAGACCGGGCTGGCGGCGCTGGCCGCGCGTTCCATAAATACCCTTTCCACCGGCGAGCGGCAGCTGGCCTTCATAGCGCAGGCGCTGGCGCAGGAGGCGAAGCTGCTGCTGCTGGACGAGCCGACCTCGCACCTGGACCTGAAGTACAAGTCGCTGATAATGGGGCTGCTGGCGCGGCTGGCCGGCAAAGGGCTGGCCGTGGCGGCGGTGCTGCACGAGCCGGGCCTGGCCGGGCTGGGCTGCAACAAGGCCCTGCTGTTCTCCGGCGGGGGGAAGTACCTGTTCGGCCCCGCGTCCGGCCTGCTGACCCCGGCCGTCCTGGCCGGCGTCTACGGCGTCCCTCCCGATTCGCCGCTGCTGCCGCGTTGAACCACTCTCATGGCGGAGCCTCGTAATTGACCGCACAAAACAAGAGCGCGCCGGGAGACGGCGCGCTCTTATTCTATATCCCTTATATAAGGCTCAGCGGGCCTCGGCTTCCTTCAGCTGCCGCAGGGCTTCGGCGTCGGCGGGCTCGAAGGCGCGCTCCTCCATGTTGAAGGCGGGGGCCGCGGTGGACGTGACGTCGCCGAACTGGAGCTGGCCGTCCAGGGTCAGCTCGACGCCGCGCTTGGGGGCCGGTATCGTCAGCGACTGGGTCCCGTTCAGGGTGGTGTAGATCTGGGCGCCCACGGCGCGCAGGCGGTCGAGGGCCTCCTTGTGGGGATGGCCGTAGACGTTGTCCTTGCCCACGGAGATGATGGCCACCTTGGGCTGCACGCGGGCCAGGAACTTCTCGCTGGAGGAGTAGCGCGAGCCGTGGTGGGCCACCTTGAGGTAGGTGGAGTTTAGGCCCGACTTGTAGATGCGCATCATCGCGTTCTCGATGGAGGACTCGGCGTCGCCCATCAGCAGGATGCCGTGGCCGTTGTAGTAGACGCGCAGCACGAGCGAGCAGTTGTTCATCTCGTCGTTGTCGTGCATCTGGACGGCCTCGGTGCAGGAATTGAGGACCTTGACGGTCACGTTCTTGTCCCAGTCCAGGTTGGTGCCGGGCTCGGGGTAGAGGGTCTTGCAGCCGGGCTCGGCCGCGGCGAGCTCGCGCAGGTTGTTGTCTCCCTTGGCGTCCACGTTCTCGGCCCGGGTGTCGTAGTAGGCTTTCACGTCGAAAGCGTTGAAGACCTTCTTTAGGCCGCGGTAATGGTCGCTGTGGGGGTGGGTGAGCACCACGCGGTCGAGCTTGGTGACGCCCTTGGACTTGAGGAACTCGTAGATCGGGGTGCCGGAGGGGCCGCCGTCGATCAGGGCGTTGGTGCCGTTGGGGAACTCGAGGTAGATCGCGTCGCCCTGGCCAACGTTGACGAAGTACGCGTTGAGCTGGGCTTTGGCGTAAGAGGCCGAGAGAAGTATCGTGATCGCGCAGGCTAAGAAGCGTTTCATCGTTTTGTTCTCCGTGCTGTCCCGCATATGCTCGCGTCTATAGTTTAGCCTCCGTCAAGGGTTTTGACCAGCGTCAAACGGCCCAGGCGGCCGCGGGAATGGACCCAGGCCGGCCTGGGTCCGAAGACCTAGTATATCTTTGGGCCCTATTGCTCTTGTCGGGCGCGTCTATACCGCTAAAATATAGTATATGCCGAAAAGCCTGAACCGCTTCCTGCTGCTGCTCCTCGTTTCGGCCCCGCTTTCCCTTTACGCCTCCGGCAACCCGGCGCTGGACGGGATAGTCTCCCGGGAAGCCCTGGCCGCCGGCCTGGGCGGCGTGCCGGCCGTCCCCGAAGCGCGCACTCCCGCCCCGGTCTTCCAGAAGGGGGATTTCAGCCAGATACCGGCTTTCTCCTTCGCCTACCTCAACGACCTGACCGTCAAGCTCATCGACGCCTCCCGCTCCACCGTGGACGTGGTGATGTTCAGCATGAACCTCAAGGACGCGCCGGACGCGCTGCTGCGCGCCCGCGACCGCGGGGTGAAGGTGCGCGTGATCGTGGACGAGAAGCACGTCTTCCCCAGGGCCGACGCGGAGATCAAGAAGCTCATCGACGCCGGCGGCGTGGAGGTGCGCACGCTGCGCGGCACCCGCGCCTACGGGGTCAACCACAACAAGATCGGCATTTTCGATTCCTCGGCGGTGAGCCTCGGCTCCTACAACTGGACCTTCGGCGCCACTTTCTCCAACCTGGAGAACGTGCTGGTGGCCCAGCACCCTATCTACGTGCGCGGTTATTCCGAGTACTTCGAGTGGATGTGGGCCAAGGCCCGCCCCTCCGCGCAGGGCCCTTGCCCGGCCGAGCTGCCGGAAGGCTATTACGGCACGCCGCCGCAGGACCCGGCGCCGGCCCAGAACCTCAACGGCACGCCGGTGCCGGCCTACCTGTTCTCTCCCGGCTCCGACAGCGAGAACCGCCTGGCGCGGATAATCGACGCCGCCCGCAGCACGCTGGACGCGGTCACTTTCACCTTCTCCTCCAAGCCGCTGGCCGACGCGGTGGTCCGGGCCAGGCAGCGCGGAGTTAAGGTCCGCTTCATCATGGACGAGGCGATGGCCAAGGACTCGGCCATGGCCAAGTACGTGTTCGATTCCGGGGTGGACCTGCGCGTGCGCCGCGGCAGGACCGAGAAGGGGGCGATGCACAACAAGTTCGCCATCCTGGACGGGAAGATCCTCGAGACCGGCTCGTTCAACTGGACCTCCAACGCCAGCGTGAACTCCTTCGAGAACATCGCCTTCGTCAGCGACGCCGGCGCCCTGAAGGCCTACCAGGACAAGTACGACTGGTTCTATTCGAGTTCCACGGCGCCCACGGCCGGCTTCTTCCAGCCCGACCCCTTCGCGGGGGACGGAGCCAAAGCCGCCGAATAGCGGCCCTTAGCCCCTTGAAAAAGCCCGATTTTATCGGGCTTTTTCTTTTCCCGTAACCCCCTAAATTTGCTATGATACCGGTATAGGGTGATTGGGGGGGAATGCATCGTTAACCACTAACGACCGGCAGCCCCCGGTATAAGCACAAGTCGATCCAGACCCGAGAGGAGATACAGATGACTTCGTCAGGGCATATCAAAAAGGACAATACCGCGCCTGAGTCCGAACACAGGGCGCTGCCTGAAGGCTACGGCTCCACGGAAGCGGCGCTGCTGCCGCGCGATCCCAACTGGATGTTCATCTACTGGGAGATCACCGAGAATTCGATGAAGAACACCCGCCGCGAGCACGGCGAGGACGTTTTCCAGAAAGGCCGCCAGGTCATCCGGGTCTACGACATGACCGGAACCGACGGCGGCGCGCCCAGCCGCTATTTCGATATCCCCGTGATGCTGGAAGCCAAGAGCTGGTACGTCAACGTGCAGGAAGCCGGCCGCGCCTACTGCTGCGAGGTCGGCCTCGTGATGCCCGACGGCAAGTTCATCGGCCTGGTCAAGACCAATACCGTCAACCTGCCGGCCGGCCGCGTCTCCGACGTGACCGACGAGAAGTGGATGGCCGTCACCGCGGATTTCGACAAGCTGATGCAGCTGTCCGGCGTGGAGTACATCGGCAAGGGCTCGGGCGAGGTCGCCAAGTCCCTGGCCCAGCGCTGGGAGATGCTGCGCGCGGTCTTCAGCCGCGCCTCCAGCTGGGGCGTGAGCTCCATGTCCTCGCAGAACATGCCGCGCCCTCCGGAGCAGCAGAAGAAGTTCTGGCTGGTCGCCGACTGCGAGCTCATCCTTTACGGGGCCACCGAGCCGGACGCCTTCGTCACGGTCTCCGGCCGCAAGGTCAACCTCAACCCGGACGGCACCTTCAGCATGCGCTTCGCGCTGCCCGACGGCGTCGTCGACCTGCCGGTCAAGGCGATGAGCAAGGACGAGACGGATTCCAGGGAGATAGACATAAAGGTCACCAGGACCACCGCTACCGATGGCAAATAACGAAAAAGGCTACCTCGCTCTGGTTCTTCACGCGCACCTGCCGTTCATCCGCCATCCCGAATACGAGGACTTCCTCGAGGAGGACTGGTTCTTCGAGGCGATGTGCGAGACCTACCTGCCGCTGCTCGACATCTACGAGCGGCTGACGGCGGAGGGGACGGATTTCCGCGTCACGATGTCGCTGACGCCGCCGCTGTGCAACATGATGGCCGACGACCTGCTGCGCGAGCGCTTCCGCCGCTACTACAACCTGCGGCTGGAACTGGCCGAGAAGGAAGTGGTGCGCACGCGCAATACCGGCTACTACGACGTGGCCAAGATGTACGAGACCAAGTTCCGCCGCATCCGCGAGCTCTACGAGGACTATTACCACGGCCGCATCCTGGACGGGTTCAAGAAGTTCCAGGACATGGGCAAGCTCGAGATCATCACCTGCGGCGCGACGCACGGCTTCCTGCCGCTGGAGCTCAGGAAGGAGGCGGTGCACGCGCAGATCAAGCTGGCCGCCGACAACTACCGCAAGCACTTCGGCCGGGGCCCCCGCGGCATCTGGCTCGCCGAGTGCGCCTATAACCCCGGCGACGACGTGTTCCTGAAGGCGCAGGGCATCCGCTACTTCTTCCTCGAGACGCACGGCATCATCTACGGCAGCCCGCGCCCGCGCTACGGCGTGTACGCGCCGGTCTACTGCCCTTCCGGCGTGGCCGCCTTCGGCCGCGACATGGAGAGCGCGCAGCAGGTCTGGAGCGCCGAGACCGGCTACCCGGGCGACCACCGCTACCGCGAGTTCTACCGCGACCTGGGCTACGACCTCGAGTACGACTATATCAAGCCGTACCTGCACCAGGACGGCGTGCGCCGCAACATCGGCATGAAGTACCACAAGATCACCGGCCGCGTGCAGCTGGACCAGAAGGCGCCGTACAACCCGGTAGAGGCCCGCGAGGTCGCCGCCTCCCACGCCGGCAACTTCATGTTCAACCGCGAGCGGCAGATAGAGCACCTCGAGCATTTCCTCGGCAAGAAGCCCGTGGTGGTGTCGATGTACGACGCCGAGCTTTACGGCCACTGGTGGTACGAGGGCACCGACTTCCTGGAGTTCCTCTTCAAGAAGGTGCACCACGACCAGCGGACGATAAAGATGGTGACGCCGAGCGAGTACCTCGAGACCCACCCGGACAACCAGGTGGTGCAGCCTTCGATGTCCACGTGGGGCGACAAGGGCTACAACGAGGTCTGGCTCAACGGCACGAACGACTGGATGTACCGCCACCTGCACAAGCAGGTGGAGCGCATGGTGGAGCTGGCCAACCGCTTCCCGACGGCCGACGGCACGCTGAGGCGCGCGCTGAACCAGTGCGCGCGCGAGGTGGTGCTGGGGATGTCGTCCGACTGGGCGTTCCTGATGACCGTGGGCACGGCCAAGCAGTACTCGACGAAGCGTTTCGTGGCGCACTCGCACCGCTTCAACGGCCTCTACGAGCAGATCATGGGCAACCGCCTGGAGGAAGGCTGGCTGAAGGACCTGGAGTGGCGCGACAATATCTTCCCGGAGATGGACTACAGGGTCTTCTCCACCGAGGAGATGGAGAAAGCCGCCCGCAGCTAGTATTCTTCCGTGACCAAGCAAGAACGCCCGGATAATTCCGGGCGTTCTGCTTTTTAAGTATGGCGGG
>JAJZOZ010000006.1 GCA_021811405.1 bacterium
ATCTGCCAGCCTACAACGTCATCCACAACCGCAGCCTGCGGTTCGTGGACTACCAGGTTTTCTTCATAGTGGCTATACTGCTGATGCTGGGCCTGGTCTCGCTGTTCTCGGCCAGTTCGCTCTACGCCGTCAACAAGGGGCTGGGCTCGCTTTTCTACCTGAAGAAGCAGGCGCTTTACGTGCTGCTGGGGCTGGGCCTGATGGCCGCGGCGGCCAAGACGGACCTGGAGCGGGTACGCCCGCACATCAAGCCGGCTTTCCTGGTCACGCTGGCCCTGCTGGGCGTGACGCTGCTGATGCCGCGCGTCGCCGGGGTGCACAGGTGGATACCGCTCGGCTTCATGAAGCTGCAGACCAGCGAGTTCGCCAAGATAGTCCTGGTGCTCTACCTGGCGGACTTCTTCGACCACAACGCCAGCCGCGCCCTCGCCGACTGGCGCGAGCTGCTCAGGCCGTTCATCGCCGCCGTCGTCATGCTGGCTCTTATCGCCGCCGAGCCGGACCTCGGCACGCCCACGCTGCTCTTCGGCGTGATGCTGGGCATCTTCTTCGCCGCCGGGGTGAGGCTGCGCTACCTGCTGGCGCCGGTAGGAGCCGGCGCCCTGGTCTTCGTCGAGGAGCTTATCCGCAAGCCCTACCGCATCGCGCGCCTCAAGAACTTCCTCTCGCCCTGGTCGGACGCCTCCGGCACCGGCTACCAGCTGGTCCAATCGCTGCTGGCGGTGGGCTCCGGCGGCTGGTTCGGCAAGGGCCTGGGGGCGTCGAAGCTCAAGCTGATGTACATCCCCGAGCCCCATACCGATTTCATCTTCCCCGTGATAGCCGAGGAAATGGGCCTCGTCGGCGGCCTGCTGATCGCCGGCCTGTTCGCCGCGCTGCTGCTCCGGGGGGCCAGGATAGCGCGCGGCGCGCCCAGCCAGTTCACCGCGCTGGCCGCCCTGGGTCTGACGCTCACCATAACCCTGCAGGCCTTCTTCAACCTCTCGATGGCCATAGGCCTGATCCCCACCAAGGGCATCCCGCTGCCGTTCTTCTCGTACGGGGGGTCCTCCATACTTTCCTCGCTGATCATGGTCGGCTTCATACTGAACGTTTCCGGACACAGGAGCTCGACGTCAGGATGGTAGACAATAAACGCGTCATAATCGCTTCCGGCGGTACCGGCGGCCATTTCTATCCCGGCTTCGCCCTGGCCCAGGAACTGCGTTCGCGCGGCTGGCAGGTCCTGTTCCTGGTAAAGAAGGACGACATCGCTAGGCCCGCCCTCGACGAGGCGGACTTTCCCTACGCCGAGCTGGACATGGCGGCCCTGCCGCGCTCCCTGAACCCGCTGGCCCACGCCGCCTTCCTCGCCAAACTCCTGCGCTCCGCGGCGCTGGCCTTCCGGGCCGCCGCCGACTTCGGCCCGGCCGCCGTGTTCGGGACCGGCAGCTACGTGGCCTTCCCGGCGGCCCTGGCCGCCGCGCTGAGGGGGATCCCGGTGTTCATACACGAGTCCAACGCCAAGCCCGGCCTCGGCAACCGGCTTGCAGGCCTCTTCTGCCGCAAGGCCGCCCTGGGGCTTCCGTCAAGCTACGCGGCTTTCAGGGGGAGGTCCGTCCTGTCCGGCACGCCCGTCAGGGCCGACTTCGGGGACGCGCGCCAGGCGTCCGGGGCGCGCAAAACCCTGGGACTGGACCCGGACCGCTTCACGCTGCTGGTCTTCGGCGGCAGCCAGGGGGCCAGGCGCCTCAACGCCGCCTTCATCTCGGCCGCCCGCCAGCTCAGGACCGACATACAGGCCGTGCACCTAACCGGCCGCAGGAACTACGCCGAGGTGAAGGCGGCCTACGCCGCCGCCGGTATGGAGGACTGGCAGGGGCTGAAGCTTTTCGACTACCGGGAGGACATGCCGGCCCTCTACGCCGCCGCCGACCTGGTGATCGCCCGCTCCGGCGCCAGCACCGTGGCGGAGCTGGCCCAGCTGGAGAAGCCTTCGATACTAGTGCCGCTGCCGTCCTCCGCCGGCGGCCACCAGAAGGCCAACGCGCTGGTACTGGCCTCGGCGGGCGCGGCCGTCTGCGTGGAGGAAGGGGACGATTTCGACGCGCGGCTCTCCGCCGCGGTGCGCAATTTCATAGGAGAGCCCGGGCGCGCCCGGGAGATGCGGGACTCATTCGCGCGGGCGGGCATCCCGAAGGGCCTTGGCGCCGCCTCGGCCCTGGCGGACCTGCTCGAGAGCGAGACCATACGGAGGCGTAAATGAAACAGGAAAAAGGGCTCAAGTGGGTCAAGGCGGACCTGCTGGAAAGGTTCATGAAGGACGTTTTCAAGGGGCTCGGCGTGCCCCCGGCCGAGGCGGCCGTCTGCGCCGATGTGCTGATCACGGCCGACAAGCTGGGCATTGAGTCCCACGGGGTTTCCAGGCTGAAGCCCATCTATTACGACCGCATAAAGGACGGGATACTCTCTCCCCGCACCCGCTTCGAGATAGTGCGCCAGGGGCCGGCCGTCGCGGTGGTGGACGGCCACAACGGCATGGGCCACGTCATCGGCAAACGCGCGATGGAGCTGGCCATTCGCAAGGCCAGGCGCTGCGGCATAGCGATGGTGGCCGTGCGCAACTCCACCCATTACGGCATAGCGGGCTACCACGCTCTGCTGGCCGCCAAGGCCGGCATGATAGGCCTCACCGGCACCAACGCCAGGCCCTCGGTGGCGCCGACGTTCGGCGTGGAGGCCATGATGGGCACCAACCCCATCACGTTCGCGATCCCCACCGACGAGAAGTTCCCTTTCCTGCTGGACTGCGCCACCTCCATCACGCAGCGAGGCAAGATAGAAGTGCTGGCCAAGCTCGGGCAGAAGATGCCGAAGGGCTGGGTCATAGGCTCCAGGGGCGAGGCCAAGACGGATTCCCTGGCCGTGCTCAACGACATCATCGCCGGCACGGCCGCGCTGGTCACAGTCGGCGGGATAGGGGAGGAGATGGCCGGCTACAAGGGCTACGGCTACGCCACCGCGGTCGAGATCCTCTCCTCCGCGCTGCAGCAGGGCGCCTACATGAAGATGCTTTCCGGCAGGGACGCGAAGGGCCGCAAGATCCCCTATCCGATAGGCCACTTCTTCATAGCCATCGACGTCGCGGCCTTTACCGCCCCGGCGGCCTTCAAGAGGACGGCGGGCGCCATCCTGCGCGAGCTGCGCGCCTCCAAGAAGATGCCGGGAGCCAGGCGCATCTACACGGCCGGCGAAAAAGAGCACCTCGCCCTGCTGCGCGCCCGGAAGAAGGGCGTGCCGCTGAACGAGGAGACGCAGCGCGAAGTGCTGGCGATGCGCGAGGAACTGGGGCTGTCGAAGTACAAGTTCCCGTTCTGACGGGGGGAACAGGGGGAGAGATGTTCGGAGAGGACTTCCGGGCCAAGGCGTTCCTGTACCTGGGATTTTTCCTGACGCTGTTCGGCTACGCGGGCCGCTTCTTCGCCGTCGAGCCCGTGCATAACCTGTTCTTCCCGTTCGCCGCCTGGAGCTATGTCCTGCTGGCGGACAACCTTTCCTGGCGCATCAAGGGCTCTTCCGCGCTGGTCTCGAGGACGGAGGAATTCCTCTACGCGGCGGCCGGCTCCGTAGCGTTGGCCGCCGCCGCGGAGCTGCTGAACCTGCGCCTGGACGCCTGGCATTACTTCGACCAGAGCTCCGTGCTTTCCACGCGCTGGGCGGGCAGGCTGTTCGGCTGGGGCGCGGCGCTTCCGTCCATCTTCGCTACCTGCGAGCTCCTGTCCGCTTTCGGCCTCTTCCGCTCCGCCAGGTCCCGCCCCTTCCGCCTGCGCCCGGGACTGCCCAAAGCGCTGGCGCTTTCCGGAGGGGGCGCGCTGGCCGCGGCCGCGGCCTATCCTTCCGCTCTCTGGCCTCTGGCCGTACCGGCCCTGCTGCTGCTCTCGGAAGCGCTGAACCTGCGCCTCGGCCTGCCGTCCCTGTTCCGGGAGCTGGCGGGCGGCCTGCCGGCCAAGACCCTCCGGCTGGCCGCGGCCGGGCTCATATGCGGGCTTCTGTGGGGGTGGTGGAACAGGGGCTCAGGCGGCAACTGGCAGCTCTCGCTGGAGGCTTTCCCGGGAGCCCTGCGCTACCTGCCGGCCGTTTTCCCGCTGCTGGGCCCGGCCGCCTATTCTTTTTACAGCCTGGCGTCCTGGCTGCGCGCCGGGAAAAGCTGGGAGGATATCCCCTGGACCATGCCTGGCAGGCCGCCAGGGGGCCGGGTGCGCCTGGCGGCCCTGCTGATAATTATCATTACCTCTTACACAGCCCTGCGGGCGGTAGACGCCTATACCGTACGCATGTACCTGGGCTGGCTGTAGGCATACCCCGACCAGCTCCCGTTGCCCGAAGGGCCCAGATCGAGCTGGGCCCTTAGTCCGATATCCGCCTGGGCCCACCGGCTATTGACATTCGTCAACCTCTGCTGTATAACATAGCGGCAGAACATGAGGAGCAATGGAGGAGTTATGAAAAACCTTAATACAACCCTGACCGCGGCCGTCGTGCTGCTGCTCCCGGCGCTCTCCTTCGCCGGCGGCAAGAGCATCTACGGGGAGGACAACCGCGTGGACTACTTCGCGGCCTCTTCCGACATGCAGACCCTTTCCAATTCCGTGGTCTCGCTGTGGAAATCCGCCTCCGTCACCTCAGAAGGCGGCGCGATGAAGCTGACGACGATGAACTTCGGCGACAGGCTCAACCTCTGCCCCGATGAGAAGTTCCGCGAGCAGCCCATAGGCGCCTTCTGCTCGGGCTCCCTGGTCGGTCCCGACCTGGTGATGACCGCCGGCCACTGCATCAAGACCGAGGCCCAGTGCAAGGACACCAAGTTCGTCTTCGGCTACAAGGTCGGCCGCGCGGGCGGCGACGCCGCTACCTCCATACCCGCCGGCGACGTGTACGGCTGCGGCAAGATAGTCAAGCGCTTCCTCGGCGGCGAGCCCGGCTCCACTAATCCCGCTGGCCAGAGCCTCGGCCCCGACTTCGCGCTGGTGCAGCTCGACCGCCGCGTGACCGGGCACACCCCGCTGCCCATCGACCGCTCCGACAGCCTCCGCAAGGGAGACTCCATCTTCGTGATCGGCCACCCCGTGGGCCTGCCGCTCAAGGTAGCCGGCGGCGCCACCGTGCGCGACTACTCCAAGGTGGGGTACTTCGTGGCCGACCTCGACACCTTCGGCGGCAACTCCGGCTCTCCCGTCTTCAACGCCCGCAGCAAGAAGATAGTGGGCATCCTGGTCCGCGGCGACACGGACTTCACGCAGAGCCCCGCCGGCTGCACCACGATGGCTACCTACGAGCAGACCGGCGGCCGCGGCGAGGACGTCACCAAGGTCTCCGCCCTCTCCTCCAGCATACCGAGGCTGGCCGGCGAGAAGGCGGCCGAGCCCCAGGAGACCATGTCGGCGGCCGCCCCGGACGTGAGCGAGCCCTCGGCTGTCACCTCCAAGGTCATCTCCTTCGAATAGGAACGCGGTCCCGGCACGGGCCGCCCGCGGGGAAACCCCGGGCGGCCCGCGCTTTTTTTGCCGGGAGCCGCGGGAATTATACACCCCGGGGAAAAATTTGTATCCTTATCCGATGCGCGGACGCCTGACGCTATGCCTCGCCGCGGCGGCCCTGGCCGCCTCGGGCTGCTCTTCTCTCAAGGGGAGGCTGCTGTCCGCCGACCCGTCCGTCAGGGCGGAAGCCCTGCAGGCCGCGGCACGGGCCGGGGAGCCCGAGAAACGCTCCCTGGTAAGGGAGCTGAAGAAGAAGCTCTCCTCGCGGGATACCGACACCCGCATCTACGCCGCCGGCGCGCTCGAGGACATAGGCCCGGAGGCCGCGGCCGCGGCGCCGGAGCTGGCCAGGGCGCTTTTCGACCCGGAACAGGCCGTCGCTCTCTCGGCCGAGCGCACGCTGACCAAGCTGCCCGCCGCCGCTCCCTATCTTTCCGGCCTGCTCGCCTCGCAGGAGCCGGAGCTCCGCCGCAAGGCGGCCGCCATCCTGGTAGCCCAGGGGGACGCCGCAGCCCCGGCCGTAGCGGCCAATTTCGAGAAAAGCGAGAAGCGGCTCGCCATCGAGTCAATAGTAGTGCTGGCGCGAATGGGCCCGGCCGCCGCCCGCGCCGTCCCCGCGCTGGCCAGCGCGGCCGTCAGCAGCGACGCGGAGATCAGGACCCTGGCCTCTTCGGCCCTATCCGATATAGGCGCGCCCGCGGGAGCCTGGCTGGCCGGCATGCTGCGCTCCCCTAACCCGCGTTACCGCTACGGCGCCTCCAAGGTGCTCGCCGGCATGCTCCGCCCGCCTCCGGAGGCGCTTGACAACCTGGCCGGCGCCGTCTGGGACGAGGAGGAGAAGGTGCGCATGAACGCGGCGACGGCGCTGACGGCTTACTCCGCCGCGGCCATAGCGGGCATACCGGACGACCGCGTTCCGGGCCTGGTCACTGCGGCTTCCGGAGAGGACGCGGTGGCGCCGCTGGCCGCCCGCGCGCTGATCAACAGCGGCAAGGCTGGGACCGACTGGCTGGCGCGGCAGCTCCTGGCCCGCAATCCCGCCGTCAGGCGCGAGGCCGCCGCGGCCATAGCCGGGATGGACGCCCCGCCGCCGGAGACGGCACCCGCGCTGCTCAAGGACCTTAAGGACCCGGACCTGGAAGTAAGGGCCTGCGCGGCCAGGGCTCTCTCCAGGTTCTCGGTCAACGCGGCGGCGGCTTTCCCGGAAGGCTCCGCCCGCCAGCTCTACTCCGCTCTGGATAATACCGACGCCGGGGTAAGTCTGGCGGCGCTCACCGCGCTGGGCCGACGGGCGCACACCGACGCCCAGGCCCTGTCCTACCTGGTCTCGGCCCTCTCGGCCAGGGACCTGGACGTACGGGTCGCGGCGGCCGGTCAGCTGGAGACGCTGCGCGGCAAGGCAGCGGCCGCCGAAAAGCCGCTTTGGAAGGCTTTCGGGGCGGGGGACTGCCGGCTGCAGGTAGCCGCCGCGAAGGCCCTGGCGGCCATAAACCCCAGGTTCAAGAGGACCCCGGCCGTAGCCAGGGCCATGCGGAGATTGTGCCCCGCGCCGCCGGCCGGGAAATAAGGAGGAGCCATGAAGAAGCCTTTTCCGCTTTCCAGGGTCTACACCCTGCTCGAGCCGGGACCGGTGATCCTGGTCAGCACGGCGCACAAGGGCAGGCGCAACGTGATGCCGATGTCCTGGCACACGATGATAGATTTCGACCCGCCGCTGGTGGGCTGCGTGATCGGCGACGGGAGCCTGACCTTCAGGCTTCTGAAGGCTTCACGCGAATGCGTCATAAATATCCCCACCCGGGAGATCGCCGCGAAAGCGCTGGCCTGCGGCTCCGTCTCCGGCTCCAGAACGGACAAGTTCGCGAAGTTCGGGCTTACCCCGGAGAAGGCCTCCTCGGTGAAGGCGCCAATGGTGAAGGAATGCTACGCCTCGCTGGAGTGCCGGCTGCACGACGCGAGGCTGGCGGGGAAGTACGACCTGTTCATCCTGAAGGTGGTGAAGGCCTGGGCGGACCCGTCGGTGAAACAGCCGCGGACGCTTCATCACCGGGGCGGCGACAACTTCGTCGTCGCCGGGAAAGCCGTGAAGCTGGGCTAACGGCCTAGTAAGGCTTTTTGGTCTCGCCCTCGCGGCGCACCGTCTCGAAGGAAAAAGCGGGCAGGCAGACGGATATGTACTCCGCGCCCCCGGCTTCCGGGGTGGAATAGCGCACCCGCTCGCCCGGGCTGGTGATGACGGCCTGGCCGGCCCTGACCTCGAGCGTCCCCCCCGGGGATTCCACCCGCAGCATACCCTTCAGCACCACGGTATACTCGGAGAAGAGCGGCTGCTGCTGCGGCTCCTCCCAGCCCGCCGGGCTGACCATGCGGGCCACGCTTATAGTGTTGGTGCCGGAACTGGCGCGCCCTATGTATTCCTCTATGACCTTCGGCTTGTTGCCGGAGGCCTCCACAAGCCTGGGTCTATCTATGAATTTCGGCATAGCGCTCCCCTCGTCCTCTTTACCGGATATTCTACCAAAACCGGCGGCGGGGGGGCCGGCGATTGAAAGACCTGCCTCCTATTTTCTAGGATAGTGGCATCCCCCCTGACGGAGAGACCATGAACGCGCTCACGCTGCTGATAATAGCACTATTGCTGTACGCCCTCGCCTACCGCTTCTACGCCGGTTTCATCATCGCGAAGGTCCTGGCCTTCGACCCGAAACGCCGCACCCCGGCCTACGCCAGGGAGAACGGCTACGACTACAAACCCACCAACCGCTGGGTGGTGTTCGGCCACCATTTCGCGGCGATCGCCGGCGCGGGCCCGCTGGTGGGCCCGGTGCTGGCGGCGCAGTTCGGCTATATGCCGGGCTTCCTCTGGATACTGATAGGCAGCGTGCTGGCCGGCGCGGTGCACGACATGGTCATACTCTTCGCCTCGATGCGCTACGACGGGATGTCGCTGACCGAGATAGCCAGGCGCGAGGTGGGCAAGGTCACCGGCGGCGCCACCGGCGCGGCCGTGCTGTTCATCATCATCACCGCGCTGGCCGGCCTGGGCATGGTGGTGGTCAACGCGCTGGCCGAGAGCGCGTGGGGGACGTTCTCGATAGCGGTGACGATACCCATCGCCGTTTTCGTCGGGCTGTACATGAACAACCTGCGGCCGGGGAAGATAACGGAAGCCTCGGTCATCGGAGTGACGCTCGTCGTGCTCGGCATCGTGGCCGGCGAGCCGCTCTCGCGCGGGCCCTGGGCGCATTACTTCCTGCTCTCGAAGCACAGCCTCTCTATCGTCCTCGCCGTCTACGGCGCGCTGGCGTCGATCCTGCCGGTCTGGCTGCTGCTGGCGCCGCGCGACTACCTGAGCTCGTACATGAAGATAGGCACGATAGGCCTGCTCGCGCTGGGAATACTCTGGGTGCATCCCTATATGGCCGCGCCGGCCTTCACCTCCTTCGTGAACGGCGGCGGACCGATAATACCGGGCAAGGTCTGGCCCTACGTCTGCATCACTATAGCCTGCGGCGCCATCTCCGGCTTCCACTCGCTCATCGGCTCCGGCACCACCCCCAAGATGATCATGAACGAACGCGACATCCGCATGATAGGCTACGGCGCCATGCTGACCGAAGGCTTCGTTTCGCTGATGGCGCTGATAGCGGCCTGCGTGCTGCTGCCCGGCGACTACTTCGCGATCAACGTGCCGCCGGCCGTGTTCCAGAAACTGGGCCTGACGGTCACGAACCTGCCGGCGATGGCGCAGGCCGTAGGCGAGCAGCTCGAGGGCCGCGCCGGAGGGGCGGTGTCGCTCGCCGTCGGCATGGCGCAGATCTTCGCGTCCATACCGGGGCTCAAGCACCTGCTGTCCTACTGGTACCACTTCGCCATCATGTTCGAGGCGCTCTTCATCCTGACTACGATAGACGCGGGCACCCGCGTGGCGCGCTACCTGACGCAGGAGGTGCTCGGGACGGTCTACAAGCCCTTCCGCGACACCGGCTGGTGGCCGGGCGTCATCCTGACGAGCGCGCTGGTCAGCGCGGCCTGGGGAGGAATGCTGCTGGCCGGCAACGTGACCACGATCTGGCCGATGTTCGGCGTGGCCAACCAGCTGCTGTCGGCCATAGCGCTGGCCATCGGCACGACCTTCATCCTCAAGCGCGCGGCCCGGCCCGTTTACGCCCTGATCACGTTCGCGCCTTTCGTCTTCATGCTGGCCACCACGGCGGCCGCCGGCGTGATGAACATCTTCGGCAACTACCTGCCCCGCGGCGACGCGCAGGGCTACATCAACGTGGCGCTGACAGTCGTAATGCTGGCGCTGGCCTGCGTGATAACGCTGGCCTCGGCCGGTTCCTGGCTGAAACTGCTGCGGGGCGGCCGGGCGCCTGAGCTGCGGCCGGTCCAGGAAGAGGCGTAAAAGGGGCGGACCACCTGGTCCGCCCGTTGCACGGGTCCCTACTGTACTTTACTTCCCACGCCCGGGGAGGGACCCTTTCCCCTGTTATGTTGTAGCTCCAAAAAACGCTTTTTTCAAGGGTCTTTCGGCCCGGAATTTCAGGCTAGCCCGGGGCCTGACTTCCAAATTAAGTAGAATGAAATGCGATGACTGACGGGAAGAAAGGCCTTCCGGAGGACTTCGACCTGCTGGCGGAATTCAATTCCGGCGACGGCGGGGCTTTTACCCGCATAGTCGAGAAGCATTCCGGCAGGCTGGTCAACTTCCTGTACCGCTACACCCTCGACAGGGGGGAGGCGGAAGATCTCGCCCAGGAGGCCTTCCTGCGGCTGTACAAGGCCGCGTCCGCCCTCACCCCCGGGGCGAAGCTTTCCACCATCCTCTTCAAGTTCGCCTACAACCTGGCGGTGGACCACGCCCGCAGGAAAAAGAGCCGCGGGGCGCCCGCCGGGGAGGGGAACCTGGACCGCGCGCCCGAGCCCGCGGACCCGGCCGGGGCCCCGGACAAGGCGTACGAGGCCTCCCTGCGCGAAAAAGAGGTCTCCGCCGCGCTGGCGGAACTTCCTGACACGCAGCGGCTGGCCCTGCTCCTGAAAGTCTACGAGGACCGCTCCTACGCCGAGATCGCCGAGATCATGGAAGTCTCCGTGTCCTCCGTGGAGTCCCTGTTGTTCCGGGCCAGGCAATCCCTGGCCAAAAAGCTGGAATAAGGACCGCAAGTTTTCGGCGGTTCCAGCGTTAAAGGGTATAAGAGGAAAAACTTATGCCCCCGGAACCCTGTCGAGAATTCGCCCAAAAGCTCTCCGCCTACCTGGACGGAGAACTGCCCTCCCGCGAGCGCGGGGCGCTGGAAGGCCACCTGGCCTCCTGCCCGGCCTGCTCGGAGGAACTGAGAGCGCTGCGCGTGGCCGACTCCGCCCTGCTGGCGCTGCCGGCCATCGAACCCTCTCCGTTCTTCGCCGCCAGGACCGCCGCGGCGGCGAAAGCCATGGACGCCAGGGCGCCCCTGCTCCGCTTCCTGCGTTTCCCTCTGCCCGCTGCCGCGGCCCTGACCGCTTTCATCTTCATCAACATCTTCGCTTTCGCGCGGAACATCGACGCCATGGAGACGGGGCCGCGCCGCGAGCTGGCGCAAAAGGTGATAGCGCAGATGATAAAGCCGTCCACGCTGATAAACCCCGTAGCCGTGGCGCGCCTCTGCGCCGACTGCGCCGACTACATGTGCCGGTGCATGCATGAGGCCGGCAAACGGAGCGTCTGCCCCTGCAAGGACTGCAGCATGCACAGGGCGGGGACGGAGCAGGACGGGCAAGCTCCCGCCCGGGATATGGAGGCAGATCATGTCGACTAAACTGGCCGCCGCGGCCCTGGCCATGGGCCTGCTGTCTTTCGTCCATCTCTTCGGCATCGAGAAGGCGGCGCTGGCCGTAGCGCTGGGGGTGGCGGCCCTTAAAGACCCGGCGCTTACAGCGGCGGGGAGGAAGATGGCTTTCGCCGCGATAACCGCCGGACTGCTCTACCTGCTGGTCCTGGCCGCCGTGTTCACCACGCACCTGCCGCTGCTCAACGACCTGGCCGCCAGGCTGGCCCACTGACCATATGAACTTCCCGGCCGCCATCCTGCTCCTGCTGTCCGCCCCCGCCGCGGCCGGGGAGGCCCCGCGTCTCGGCCTGGACGCCTACCTGGCAGAGGTGAGGGCCGCCAACCCCGAGATAGCGGCCGCCGCCGCGCTGACAAAAGCCTATTCCGAGAGGACGAAGCAGGCAGCGCTGCCGATGGACCCGACGGTGGAGTTCGAGCGCATGTACGGGGACAACGCCTTGAGCGGCGGCGCCAGCGAGAGGAATCTCCTGGTCCGCCAGGAATTCCGCAACCCCTACAAGTACAGCCTGCAGAAGAAGGCGGCCCGCGCCGACGGGGAGAACTACGCCGCGCGGCGCGCCGACCGCGTCAACAAGGTGCTGGCCGACGCCCGCGCGGCCTTCTACGACTACGCGCTGCTGTGGAAGACCGAGCGCGTGTATACCGAGAACCTCGACCTGCTAAAGCGCTTCTCGCGCATCGCCGAGACCCGTTACGCCGTGAACGAAGGCGCGCAGAGCGACGCGATCAAGGCGCAGGTGGAGCTCTCCAAGGCGCTGAACATGCTGATTACCGTGCAGCAGGAGAAGGAGACGGCCGCCGCGCGGCTCAACGCGCTGCGCAACAGGCCGCCGGAAGCCCCGCTCGGGGAACCGGAGGAGTTCGCGGTAAGCCCGTCCTCCGCCGACTACAAGACCCTCGAGGCCGCCGCGCTGGAGAAGAACCCGTCGCTGGCCGCGCTGGCGGCCGGCGTAAAGGCAGCCGAGAGGAGGGCTTCGCTGGCGAAAGCGGAGTACGCGCCGGACTTCATGCTCAGCTGGCGCCGCCGCCGCTCCGACGCCGCGGAGATGAACGGCACCTACGACCTGTCGCTGGGCCTGAGCGTACCGCTGTGGTTCGCGCGCAACAAGGCCATGGTCGGCGAGGCGAAAGCGGAACGCGACATGGCCGCAGCCGAATACGACGCCGGCCGCAACATGCTGCTGCTGGAATTGAAGGAAGCCTCGGTGAAGCTGAATTACTATGGGCGTCTCGTCGAGCTTTATTCCGGCACCGTGCTGCCGCAGGCGGAACAGTCGCTGAAAGCCGCCGAAGCCGGCTACCAGGCCGGAAAGACCGACTTCCTGGACCTGGTGGACGCCGACCGCACGCTGCTGGAGACCAGGCGCGAGTTTTACGAATACAGCGCTGGCTACGCCGCCTGGCTGGGCCGGGTGAGCGCGCTGACCGGAGAAGGTCTATGAACAAGAACCTGCTGATAGCCGCGCTTGCGGCCGCCTTAACGATAGGCGGAGGCATAGGGACGTACGTGCACTTTCACGGCGGGCACGGCGCCCACGCGCAGGCGGAGGTCTACTACTGTCCGATGCATCCCGACTACACCTCCGACCGCCCCGGCGACTGTCCCATCTGCGGCATGCACCTGGTAAAGCGCGTGAAGGCCAGTGAGGAACAGGCCCGGACCGAACCCGGGGTGAAATTCTACCGCAGTCCCATGAACCCCTCGGTCACGTCCAAAGTGCCGATGAAGGACGAGATGGGCATGGATTACGTGCCGGTGTACGAGGAGAATGGTTCCGGCCCGGAGGTGGCCGGTCACGGCACGGTGAAGATCTCCCCGGAGAAGCAGCAGCTAATAGGCCTGCGCACCGGCAAGGCCGCCTACCGCCGCCTTGCCAAGACCGTGCGGGCCTCCGGCAAGGTGGCCTACGACCCGGAACTCTACAGGGCCATCACCGAGTACAGGGAGGCCCTGGCGGCCTACGCCAAGATCAAGAACAGCACCTGGCCCGACGCGGTGGAGCGCGCGAAGGCCGTGGTGGAATCCTCGAAGATAAAACTGCGCCAGATGGGCTTCGGCGACGAGCACTTCCCGGACATCGACAAAGACCCCGCGCATTACGAGAACCTGCTGCTCCCCGAGGACAAGGTCTGGGTTTACGCGCAGGTGTACGAATACGAATCCGCCGCCGTGAAGCCGGGGCAGGACGCGGCCGTAACCTCCAGAGCCTACCCCGGCCGCACTTTCCGCGGCGTGGTGCGTTCGCTGGACCCGATCTTCTCCGAGGAGACCCGCACGCTGCGCGCCCGCCTGGAGGTGGAGAACCCGGGCCGGGAACTGCGCTCCGAGATGTACGTGGAAGCCGAGATCAGGGCCGACCTGGGCACCGTCCTCGCCGTCCCCGTCTCCGCCGTGCTCAACACCGGCGAGAAGGAGATAGTGTTCGTGATGAAGGGGGAAGGCACCTTCGAGCCGCGCGAGATCAGGACCGGCCGCCGCAACGAAGATTACGCCGAGGTCCTGTCCGGACTGCGGGCCGGCGAGAGTCTGGTGGTCTCGGCCAATTTCATAGTGGACTCCGAATCGCGCATGAGATCCGCCCTGGGCGACTGAGATGATCAAGAAGCTCATAGCTTTTTCCGCCCGTAACCGGGCGCTCGTCCTGGTGTTCGCGCTGGCCGCGGTGGCCGGCGGCTGGTTCTGCGCGAAGAACATCAACCTCGACGCGATACCGGACCTCTCCGACACGCAGGTCATAGTCTATTCCAAGTGGGACCGCTCGCCGGACATCGTCGAGGACCAGGTCACCTACCCTGTCATCACGGCGCTGCTCGGCCTGCCCAAGGTCAAGACGATACGCGGCTTCTCCGACTTCGGCTTCTCGTACGTCTACGTCATCTTCGAGGACGGCACGGACATCTACTGGGCGCGCTCCCGCGTGCTGGAGTATCTGAGCAAGATCCTGCCGCAACTGCCGGAGGGCGTCAAGACCGAGCTGGGCCCGGACGCCACCGGCGTGGGCTGGGTGTACCAGTACGCCCTCGTCGACAAGACCGGCAGGCACGATCTTTCGCAGCTCCGCTCCTTCCAGGACTGGAACCTGCGCTACCAGCTGCAGTCGGTGCCCGGCGTGGCCGAGGTGGCCGCCATAGGCGGCTTCCAGAAGCAGTACCAGGTGAACCTGAACCCCAACGCGCTGGCCGCCTACGGCGTCTCCATCGACAAGGTGCTGACGGCCGTGCGCGACGGCAACGAGGAAGTGGGCGCCCGCCTGATCGAGTATTCCGGCGCGGAGTACATGATCCGCGGCAAGGGTTACGCCAGGTCCATAGCCGATATAGAGAACATCGTGGTGGCGCGCGGCGCCGGCGGCACGCCGGTGCTCCTCAAGAGCCTCGGCACCGTGACGGCCGGCCCGGAGATACGCCGCGGCGTCTCGGACCTGGACGGCGAGGGCAACGCCGTGGGCGGCATCGTGGTGATGCGCCACGGCGAGAACGCGCTGAACGTTATAGAGCGCGTCAAAGAGCGCATAGAACAGCTAAAGGCGTCGCTGCCGGAGGGGATGGAGATAGTCACCACCTACGACCGCTCCGACCTGATAAAACGCGCTATCGCCACCCTGAAGCGCCAGCTCACCGAGGAAATGCTCATCGTCAGCCTGGTGATCCTGCTCTTCCTCTGGCACATACCTTCGGCCATAATCCCCATCGTCACTATCCCCATCTCGGTGCTGCTGGCCTTCATCCCGATGTACTTCGCCGGCATCAGTTCAAACATCATGTCGCTGTCGGGCATAGCCATCTCCATAGGCGTACTGGTGGACGGCGCGATAGTGGAAGTGGAGAACGCCTACAAAAAACTGGAGCACTGGGAGTCCGGGGGCAGGAAAGGGGACTTCCATGCCGTGCGGCTGGAGGCCCTGCAGGAAGTGGGCCCGTCGGTGTTCTTCTCGCTGCTCGTCATCGCCGTGGCCTTCATGCCCATCTTTACGCTGGTGGACCAGGAAGGCCGCCTCTTCAGGCCGCTCGCCTACACCAAGAACCTCACGATGTTCGTGGCGGCCATACTGGCCATCACGCTGGACCCGGCGCTGCGCATGATGTTCACGCGCATGGACCACGTCCATTTCAGGCCGGCCTGGTTCTCCGATATCGTTAACACGGTCGCCGTCGGGAAGTACTACCCCGAGGAGAAACACCCGATCTCGCGGCGGCTCTTCAAGGTCTACGAGCCGGTCTGCCGCTGGTCTCTGGAGCACCCGAAGAAGGTGATAGGCGCGGCGCTGTTCCTTATACTCACGGCCATCCCGGTCTACCTCAGGACCGGCTCCGAGTTCATGCCGCCGCTCAACGAAGGCACGATACTCTACATGCCGACCACGCTGCCCGGCATCTCTGTGACCGAGGCGCAGCGGCTGATGGAGACGCAGGACAGGATACTCAAGTCCGTCCCCGAGGTGGAACGCGTCTTCGGCAAGGCCGGCCGCGCCGACACCTCCACCGACCCGGCGCCTTTCTCCATGATGGAGACGGTGGCCGTGCTCAAGCCGCAGGACGAGTGGCGCAAGAAGGACCGCTGGTACTCGTCGTGGACGCCCGAGTTCGTCCAGAAACTGCTGCGCCACGTCTGGCACGACCGGCTGAGCTGGGACGAGCTCATAACTGATATCGACTCCAAGATGCAGTTCCCCGGCGTCTCCAACGCCTGGACCATGCCGATCAAGGCGCGCATAGACATGCTGACCACCGGCGTGCGCACGCCGGTGGGCATCAAGATCTTCGGCGCCGACCTCAAGAAGATAGAGGAGACCGGCGTGGAGGTGGAAAAGATCGTGCGGCAGGTGAAAGGCACCCGCAGCGTCTATGCCGAGCGCACCGCCGGCGGCTACTTCCTGGACTTCGAGCTCAGGCGCGAAGCGCTGGCCCGCTACGGGCTGACCGTCAAGGAAGCGCAGATGGCGCTGATGACGGCCATCGGCGGCCAGAACCTGACGACGACCGTAGAAGGCCGCGAGCGCTACTCCGTGAACGTGCGCTACGCCCGCGACTTCCGCGACGACGTGGACAAGCTGCGCCGCGTGCTGGTGACGGCAGAGAACGGCGTCAACGTGCCCCTGGGGCAGATAGCGGACATCGTCTTCCGCCAGGGCCCGGCGATGATCCGCGACGAGAACGGCCTGCTGTCGGGCTACGTCTACGTGGACATAGAAGGCGTGGACGTGGGCACCTACGTGCACAACGCCAAGCAGCTGGTGGGGGAGAGGCTCAAGCTCCCGGCCGGCTACAGCCTGCAGTGGAGCGGCCAGTACGAGAACATGCTCCGGGTGCGCGAGCGCCTGAAGTTCGTGCTGCCGCTGACGCTGTTCCTCATCTTCCTGCTCATCTACATCAACACGAAATCGGCGGTAAAGACCTCCATAGTGCTGCTCGCCGTGCCGTTCTCGCTCATCGGCGCTGTCTGGTTCGTCTACCTGCTGGGCTACAACATCTCCATAGCGGTCTGGGTGGGAATGATAGCGCTGATGGGCCTCGACGCCGAGACCGGCGTGTTCATGCTGCTCTACCTGGACCTGGCCTACGACGACGCGGCGAAGGCCGGGAAGATGAACAACGCCGCCGACCTCGAAGAAGCCGTGATCCACGGCGCGGTAAAGCGCGTGCGGCCGAAGATGATGACGGTGATGGCGGCCTTCATGGGCCTGGTGCCCATCATGTGGGCGCTCGGCACCGGCTCCGACGTGATGAAGCGCATCGCGGCGCCGATGATCGGCGGCCTGTTCACCAGCTTCGCGCTGGAGCTGCTGGTCTACCCGGTCATCTTCTTCCTGTGGAAGAAGAAGGAGCACTCTTTCTAAGGTGAACCGGGCATGAAGCGCGTTCTTCGTAACGCATACGTCCCGGGCGCCGTATTCTCTTTCTAGGAGCCGACATGAAAAAAAACGACACCGTACTCGACCTCATAGGGAATACCCCGCTGCTCAAGGTCAGGAACCTGAATACCGGTCCCTGCGAGCTGTTCCTGAAGCTCGAATGCCAGAACCCCGGCGGTTCCATCAAGGACCGGATAGGCCTTTCGATGATAGCCGCCGCCGAGAAGGAGGGGAAGCTGAAGCCCGGAGGCACGCTGGTGGAGGCCACCGCCGGCAATACCGGCCTGGGCCTGGCGCTGGTGGCGGCGAGCAAGGGCTACAAGCTTATACTTGTAATCCCCGACAAGATGAGCCAGGAGAAGATCTCCCACCTCCGCGCGCTGGGCGCCACCGTGGTCATGACCCGTTCCGACGTGGAAAAGGGCCATCCGGAATACTACCAGGAGATGGCCGAGCGCATAGCCGGGGAAACGCCGGGCGCCTTCTACGTGAACCAGTTCGCCAATCCGGCCAATCCGGCCGCGCACGAGGAGCATACCGGGCCCGAGATCTGGGAACAGATGGAACACCGGGTGGACGCGCTGGTCTGCGGAGTCGGCTCCGGGGGCACGCTGACCGGGCTGTCGCGCTACTTCGCCAAAGTCTCGCCCTCCACCGAGTTCGTGCTGGCCGACCCGGCCGGCTCGGTGCTGGCCGGCTACGTCAAGGACAAGACGCTGGGGAAGGCCGGCTCCTGGTTCGTGGAGGGCATCGGCGAGGACTTCATCCCGCCGATAGCCGACCTCTCGCGCGTCGCGAGGGCCTACACCGTCACCGACGCGGAGAGCTTCGCGGCCGCGCGGGAGCTGCTGCGCGCGGAAGGAGTGCTTGGCGGCTCCTCCACCGGCACGCTCCTGGCCGCGGCACTGCGCTACTGCCGCGAAAGCCAGGCCCCGAAACGCGTGGTCTCGCTCGTGCCGGACACCGGCGGCAAGTACCTCTCCAAGATGTACAACGACTTCTGGATGGCCGACCAGGGCTTCCTGAAAGGCGAGGGGAAGGGCGACCTGCGCGACCTCGTCGGCAGGCCTTACGGCGCCGGCGCGGTCTGCTCGGTGAAGCCGGACGACACGCTGATGACGGCCTTCAACCGCATGCGCCTCTACGAGTACGAGCAGCTCCCGGTGATGGAGGGCGGCAAGGTCGTAGGCATCATCGACGAATCCGACATCCTGCTGGCCGTCAACGGGGACGCGGGCAAGTACGATTCCAGGGTCAGCGCCCACATGACCCAGAAGCTCGTGACGGTCTGCCCCGAGACCCCGATGTCGGAGATGGCGGCCCTGCTGGGCAGGGGCCTCGCGGGCATACTGCAGTGCGACGGGAAGTTCCACGGGCTTATAACGCGCGTGGACCTGCTCAACCACCTGCGCCGCAAACTGCTGGCGCCGAAGGAGAACGCGGAATGAAATTCGAAACGGCGCTCATACACGCCGGGCAGGAGCCCGACAGGCAGACAGGCTCGGTCAACGTGCCAGTCTACCAGACCTCCACCTACAAGCAGGACGGGATAGGCAAGGACCGCGGCTGGGAATATTCCCGCACCGGCAACCCGACGAGAAAGGCCCTGGAGGAATGCATAGCCGCGCTGGAAGGGGTAAAGCACGGCCTGGCCTTCGCCTCGGGCCTCGCCGCGGAGACGGCCGTGCTCGGCGGCCTGCTGAAGAAGGGCGACCACGTCGTGGCCGGGGACGACCTGTACGGCGGCACCTACCGCCTCTTCGAGAAGGTGTTCCGCAACTGGGGATTGGACATCGCTTACGCCGATTCCAGGGACCCGGCCTCGTTCCGCAAGGCCATGCGCCGCAACACCAGGCTGGTCTGGGCCGAAACGCCCACCAACCCGCTGCTCAACATCACCGACATCGCCGCCGTCGCGGAGATCGCGCACAAAGGCAAGGCGCTGCTCGCGGTGGACAACACTTTCGCCACTCCGTACTTCCAGCGGCCCGCGGAGCTGGGCGCGGACATCGTGGTGCACAGCTCCACCAAGTACCTGGGCGGCCACAGCGACGTCATAGGCGGCCTGCTGGCGATAAAGGACAAAGGCGTCTTCGAAGCCGTAAAGTTCTACCAGAACGCCGCCGGGGCGGTGCCCGGGCCCTGGGACTCCTGGCTGACGCTGCGCGGCATCAAGACCCTGGCGGTACGCATGAAGGCCCACGAGGCCAACGCCTTCGCCCTGGCCGGCTTCCTGCGCGGCCACCCGGCGGTCTCGAAGGTCTTCTACCCCGGCCTCGAGGAGCATCCCGGCTACACGCTGGCCTCGGAACAGATGGAGGGCTTCGGCGGCATGGTGAGCTTCGAGCTCGGGGGAGGCAGGGCCGCGGCGGACCGTTTCTTCCGCAAGCTCAGGGTCTTCTGCCTGGCCGAGAGCCTCGGCGGCGTGGAGTCGCTGGCCTGCTACCCGGCGGCCATGACTCACGCGTCGATACCCGAGAAGCAGCGCCTCGCCCGCGGCATTACCGCCGGCCTGGTGCGCCTGTCCGCCGGCATAGAGAATTCCGAGGACCTGCTGCGCGACGTGGAGGGGGCGCTGGACTGACATGACGCTGACGAAAGAGGAACTGGTCCGCTATTCGCGGCAGCTGGTGGTGCCGGAAGTAGGCCCCGAAGGCCAGCTCAGGCTCAAGTCCGCCAAGGTCGCGGTCGTCGGCGCCGGCGGCCTGGGGAACATGGTGCTGGCCTGCCTGGCCGGGGCCGGCGTGGGGGAACTCGGCATCTTCGACTCCGGCCCGGTGGAACTCTCGAACCTCCACCGCCAGTTCGCGTACGGGACTTCCGACGTGGGAAAGCTGAAGACGGCATTGGCCGCGGCGCGCCTGCGGGAGATCAATCCCGGGATCGAAGTGACGGCGCGGGAGGGCCTGCTCACGGCGGCGAACATGAAAGGGGCGCTCGCCGGCTACGATCAGATAGCCGACTGCACGGACAATTTCCAGACCCGCTCCGCCATAAACCGCGCCTGCCTGGAGCTGGGAAAGACCTACGTGCACGCCGCGGTCTACCGTATGGAGGGCCAGCTTGCCGTATTCGAACCGGGCAGGGGGCCCTGCCTCGGCTGCCTCAGCCCGCTGGAAGCCGGGGACGAAGCGCAGGCCTGCGCCGAGGCCGGCGTCCTCGGGCCGGCGGCGGCGGCCGTGGGAGCGCTGCAGGCCCTCGAGGTCATCAAGCTCATACTCGGCCTGGAGACGCTGAAAGGACGCTTCGCGATGCTGGACTTCGGATCGTCCCGCTTCTCCGTGGCGGAACTGCCTCGCTGGGAGGACTGCCCGGTCTGCGGCAAGGACGCTGCGAAAGCCCGGCCGGCCCCGGCCCTCCGGCCGGCCTACATCACGCCGGAGCAGCTCAAGGCCAAACTGGCCGAGGGCGCGCGGCTGCGCGTGCTCGACCTGCGCCAGGACTGGGAACACGACCTTTGCCATATCCCCGGCGACCTGCGGGTGGAGCCGGAGAAGCTGACGGGCGCCGCGCCGGGGTTCCGGAGGGGCGAACTGCTGGTACTCTACTGCAAGGGCCAGAGCAAATCCACTTCCGCCTGGCGAGCGCTGAAAGCCAAAGGTTTCGAAAAGGTTTTCGTGCTCGAAGGCGGCATCGACGCCTGGGCGGAAAAGATCGACAAGAACATGACCAGGTACTAGGAGGAGAAATGGAAAAGACCACCCAGGCGCACATGTGCGACATGGCCGGCAAGAAGGAGAACTGGGAGGAGCTGAAGAGCGCCGCCGGCGCGCGCTGGATCTGCTCCGCCTGCGGCCGGGCCGCGGCGGAGCCGGAAAGGCTCTGCGCTCCGGAGACCCTGGGCCCCGCCGACGGAAAAGCTCCGGGGCCTGGCTGCTGCGGACATTGAATCAAGGAGGACTCGTGATCATGACGAAAAGAATAACAGCCCTTATACTGCTGCTGCCGCTGCTCGCGGCCGGCACCGCCGCCATGGCGGGGGAGCAGAGCGGGGGCCATCAGACCATGCAGATGAAGGACGGCAATAAGTTGGAAACCGGGGTCAAGCTGCGCAAGGTCGGCAAGGACGAGATAGGCAAGAAGGCCGTCTGCCCTGTCACAGGAGAGGGACTGACGGTGGACGCGAAGACCGTCTCGGCCTCTTACAAAGGGCATATCTACTACTTCTGCTGCCCAGGCTGCGACAAGACCTTCGCCAAGGCCCCGGAGAAATACGTGGGCAAGAAAGCGGCGCAGGAGACAGTATACGTCTGCCCCATGGGCCACTATCAGAGCGACAAGCCCGGCAAGTGCCCCAAATGCGGCATGAAGCTGGTAGAGAAGAAGGCGGAGAAGAAACAGGAGCAGGCCCACAAGAGGTACGTCTGCCCGATGGGCGACTACGAGGGCGACAAGCCCGGCAAATGCCCGAAATGCGGGATGAACCTCGTGGAGAAAAAATGAGGATTTCCGGACACGCTGCAAGCCCGGAAGAAGTGAACAAGTGAACGGAGGTAACTAATGCTGTTCGAGGAACACCATGAAGTAGCGGTTGCCGTCGTGAGCAAACCTCACTGTCCCGAGACCGGTTGTGACGAACCCGGGAACTAGGTGAGAATGCAGTGAAAAAAGAGGAGCAGCCTCTGCATCGGTCGGCGCTAACAAACCAACGTGCAGAGGCTGCCCTCCCAATATTTAACTTTTCTTCCCTATTTAAGGGCAAGAGGCTGCAGTTTCCCCGGGGCCGTTCTTCCACGCTCTCTCTTGCCGGAGATACTCTTCCTTCCGCCGGGCCCCCATCGGAAAAACGCGGGATAGGGCCGGGAAAGCACGGCGGAACCCGGCCGCCGGCTACTGGAACCGATGACGACGAACGCCTTTCACTCCCGCATAGCCGGCCTTCTCGCCGAAGGCCGGTCCTTCTGCTGCGCCACCGTGGTCTCGTCCCGGTTCCCCGGCCTTCCGGCCGGGGCGAAGGCGCTGATCTTCTCCGATGGCGGGACTGAAGCGGCCGGCTGGCCGGAAGAGCCTCTGCTGGCGCTGCGCGCGCCGGCCATGGAGACGCTGCGGCGGCGTCTTGCCCGCTCGGTGGAGGTCCTGTCCGGCGTCCGCGTCTTCTTCGACGCGCTCGGCCCCGCGGCGGAACTGATAGTCTGCGGCGAGAGGCGGGCGAAAAGCGCCGCCCTGCGCCGCCTGCTGCGCGGCGGGGGGCCGGAACTTCTGGAGATAAGCCTCGCCGACGACTTCGGCAATAAGGGCGGCGACGTCTGCGGGGGCACTATAACGGTCTTCGTGGAGCCCGCCGGAGTCGCAAAACGCCGTCCGGAAATAAAGGTCCCCGCGGGGCCGAGGCCGCAGCCACAGTCTCGGCACCCGCGGGGTTGATCTGTTCGCACGCCGGCCACGCCGCCGGGATTATTTCGCCGTCTCCTCTATCCAGCCCAGCACGGAACTCACCTTCGAGTAGACGCCGTATTTGTCCGGCCTGGCGCAGCCCTGTCCCCAGCTGACCACGCCAGCCAATACGCGCCCGCTCCCCGAGCCGGCCAGCAGCGGCCCCCCGCTGTCGCCCTGGCAGGAGTCCTTGCCGCCTTCCGGCAGCCCGGCGCAGAGCATGCGGTCGGTGATGCTGCCGGGATAAGAAGCGGAGCAGGCCTCAGCCGGGACCAGCGGCACCGTGACTTTCCTCAGAACGTTCGGGATCTCGCCGTTCTCCTCGGTATAGCCCCAGCCGGCCGTGACCAGAGGGGTTCCGGCCGCCAGCTCGGCCCGATTCAGTGATATCGGGGGATACTTGGAAGGGCTCTTCAGGTGTACAAGCGCGAAGTCATAGTCCTGCGGCCGCGTATCGTACTCCGGATGCGCAATTACTTCCCCAGCTTCCAGTTTTTCCGCCTCCCCGGGCTGGCTCTGGTCGTAAAGACCGGCCACCACGGTTTTTATGCCGCCGCGCATACAGTGGGCGGCGGTCAGCACCCAGTCGGGCTTTATCAGCGAGCCGCCGCAGAAATGACTGCCCCAGCTCTGCAGCGAAACTATGAACGGGAACTCTCCCTTGCCGGCCTCCGTGCCGCCTACTATCTTCTCCGACGCGAACGCCGACGGGACCGGTACGCTGGGGGAAAGGACGGACCCCAGGTCCTTCTTTCCCAGCGAATTCAATTCGGCCGCGGCGCCGGCGGCAACGCATAACGGCAGCAGCGCGAGCGCCGCAAGTATCCTGGCAGTTTTCATTTTTCGTTCCTCCTGAAGCATTAAGTTCCTTAAGTTCATTTCGACATCGCTCCTGAAAGTGTCCGGAGCAGAGCCTGCGCTCTTTCCGGCTCCTCGGGCGCGACAGCCGGGGCCGGCAGCGGCACGACTTCTCCGTTCGCGGCCGCCGCGGGTATAGCGCCGGCCAGAGCAGAAACCTTCGTCACGTCCTCCCCGCGCCCGCCGTCCGAGGGGACCACGTTGGAGACGCGGCAGCCGTCCCGGTAGACGAAGTCGTTCTCTCCGCGGACCAGGATGCCCTCTATCTGTCCGGTCCTCGCGCTGAAGACAGGCGAGCCGGAATTCCCGCCGTAGGTGTCCAGGTTGGCCACGAAATAGCCGTCCGGGGAAGGATCCCGCACGGTAGCCCCGCCTGCCACCTTCACCGGCAGTCCGGACGGGTGGCCGACGACGAACATCGGGTCGCCCTTGGCCGGCCCCGCGCCGCGGTTTATCCCCAGCGGCTGGCGTCCTTCAGCCGGACGGTCCAGCCTCACCAGGGCGAAATCAGGCCCCAGAGCGCCGTAGCTCTCGTTCAGATAGCGCTTCACTATGGTCTTGCAGGAATAGACGTCGCGCGAAGCCGCGCCTGAAGGCGCGTCGCCAGCGCTCTTCAGCGCGAACCCGAAGACGAACTTCGTCCCGGAACAATCCTCTTCGCTCCTTATACAGTGGCCGGCCGTCATTACCAGGTCCGGCCCCACAAGCGATCCGGAACAGAAGGCACCTATAGGCTGCTCGCGGAAAGGCTCGTCCTGGCACAGCCCCATGGACTCTCCGTAATTCTCGGTGGAAAGCCTGAAGCCGCCGGCGGCCGGCGTAACCTCGGAAGCGCGCCAGAGCGACACCACGGAATCCGCCAGTTTCCGCATGTCCGGGGCCGCCTGGAAATAATCCAGCCTGTCGTCGACGCCGTAGATCACTTTGTCGCCGGCGGTCTTTTGCGCCGCCGCCGCGGGCAGGGCCGAGGCCGGCAGCAGCAGCGCGATCAGCAGTTTCTTCATACTCGGGTATCTCCTTTAGGGAAAGCGGGATCTTTGCGGCCGCCGCGCCTGCGACACCGGCGGCGGAAAAAAATAGCGCCTCAACCTCGCTCTTCCCGCCTCTCACCCTTTCCGGGGTAACGTCCGGGAAGCCGCATAAGGTCGGCGCTAACGAAAAAAGTATACGGAAGAACTTGACAGATGTCATGGGCCTTAAGGCCCATAGTTCGCCTAGGCATTTAAGTCCGCCCCCGGAAGCGGAGCGGAGATCGTACGATGCCAGAATGCCGTCTCGGTGTCCCGCCGCGCAGGACCACGCTGAGCAGGAGACGCCGCGTATTCGCTCCGGAACGGCTTAAATTTATATAATTTAATTATGGCTGCCGTTGAGCGACCACGGCCGGACCTGAATTCTGACGTAGCCAAGGAGAGTTCCGATGAAAAATATCCTCATATCGGCGGCGGTTATCCTGGCCCTCGGGGCCGCGGCGGTCCGCGCGGGCGACTGCCCGATGGGCGGCAAGGGCGTCCAGCAGAAACAGGCCGCGGCCAAACACAAGTGCGACGACTGCGCCATGCACAAGCAGGCCGGCGCCAAGAAATGCGGCGGCATGACCTGCCCCGAGAAGCTCGACGGCGCCAAGACCTCCGCGAAGAACATCGGGAACGGCGTGGAAATAACCGTGACCTCCTCCAGCCCCGAAGTGGCCGAACATATCCAGGAACTGGCCCTCGTCCATTACAGCCCTCATGCCGAAAAGTGCCAGGACTGCCCCACCGCCGTGCCCGGGGCCAAGACCGAAGTGCAGAACACCTCCGACGGCATCAAGGTAACGGTAACCGGCAAGGACCCCGCCACGGTCCGCAAGATACAGGAGGCCTCGGCCAAGGAACACCCGGCCGCGGC
The DNA here is from genome assembly GCA_021811405.1 of bacterium. Lineage (GTDB taxonomy): Bacteria > Elusimicrobiota > Elusimicrobia > Elusimicrobiales > UBA9959 > UBA9959. The sequence goes on from JAJZOZ010000006.1 coordinate 25,321, forward strand.
CGAAAAGCCCGCGGCAAAGGGCGCGAAAAAGGTAGCGATGGCCCATAAGTACGCCTGCCCGATGGGCTGCGCTGAGTCCGACAAACCGGGCAAGTGCCCCAAGTGCGGCATGCAGATGAAGGAGAAGATCTGACATGGTCACGGGCATACTCAAGCAGGTATCCTTCTTCAGCGGCCTCGGCTCGGCCGACCTCAACAAGGTCCTCTCCATCGCAGGGGTCAAGAAGTACACGGCCGGCCAGATGGTCTTCGCCAAGCAGGACCTCGGCAACAACTTCTTCATCGTGAAGTCCGGCCGCATCAAGATCTTCACGACCGTAGGCGGCAAGCGCAAGATCTTCGCCTTCCTGAAGAAGGGGGAGTTCTTCGGCGAGATGTCGCTGCTGGGCGGCCGGGTCCGCTCCGCCTCGGCGCAGGCCGTGGCCGACAGCGAGCTCTTCGTGATCTCCAAGAAGAACTTCCGGCGCCTGCTCTGCGAGAACCCGGAGTTCTCGCTGAAGCTGCTGCAGACGCTCGCCGAGCGCCTTTCCAAGGCCAACAGGGACGTCGAGTCCATGCTGTTCCATAATATCCTCGGCCGCCTGGCGGAGGCCATCCTGGACCTCTCCCGCGACACGCGCGCCAAGCCGGTCAAGATGGCCATAGACCAGAACGAGCTGGCGCAGTACCTGGGCACCACCCGCGTCCCCGTCTGCCGCGCCATCAACACCCTCAAGCGCAGCGGCATCATAGACTACCGCCGCGGCGAACTGGTCATCCTGAACCAGGCCAGGCTCAAGTCCATGGCCGGGGAAGCCTGATGGCGGCGCACTCCCTGCGGGGCTTCCGCGACCTGCTGCCGCCCGACTCCACGCTCTTCACCGCGATAGAGGCGGCGGCCCGCGGGATCTTCGCGCTCTACGGCTACAGGGAACTGCGCGTCCCGACCATAGAGTCCAAGGAGCTTTTCGTCAAGTCCACCGGGGAGACCACGGACATAGTAGAGAAGGAGATGTACGCCTTCACCGACGGCGGCGGCCGCGAGGTGGCCGTGCGGCCGGAAGGCACACCGGGGGTCGTGCGCGCCTACATAGAGCAGAACCTGTCCCAGAGCGGCCGCAACGCCAAGTTCTACTACATCGGCAACATGTTCCGCGCCGAACGGCCGCAGGCCGGGCGCTTCCGGGAGTTCGAGCAGGTAGGGGCGGAGTACATCGGCAACGCCTCGCCCTTCGCCGACGCCGAAACCATCGCCATGCTGCTGAAGTTCCTGGAGAAGGCCGGCCTGCCCGGCTGCTCCGTGGACCTGAATTCACTCGGCTGCGCGGAATGCCGCAAGAACTACAGGCAGACCCTGCTGGCCTACCTGCGCGGCTGCTCGGAGAAGCTGTGCGAGCCGTGCCGCGGCCGCATAGAGCGCAACCCTCTCCGGGCTCTCGACTGCAAGATAGACGGCCCCTGGCTGGCCGAGACCGCGCCCAAGCTCACGCTCTGCCCGGACTGCTCCGCCCATTTCTCGCGCGTCCAGGACCTGCTGAAGCTCTCCGGAGTGAAGTTCAGCGTCAACCCGGGCCTCGTGCGCGGCCTGGATTATTACACCCGCACGGTTTTCGAGGTGCGCAGCTCCGCGCTGGGCAGCCAGGACGCAGTCTGCGGCGGCGGCCGCTACGACGACCTCGTAAAGTCCATGGGCGGCCCGGCCGCGCCGGCCATAGGCTGGGCGCTGGGAGTTGACCGGCTGGCCATGCTGCTCAAGGACAAGCACGCGCTGGACGATTCGCCGAAAGCCTTCGTGATCGCCGCGGCCAAGGAGGCGGGGGACAAGGCCTTCGAGCTCCTTTCAGCCCTGCGCGACGCCGGACTGGCCGCCGACTTCTCCAATTTCGAGCTGAGCCTGAAGTCGCAGATGCGCTCCGCCGACAAGAGCGGCGCCGCTTTCGCCCTGCTGATCGGCGAGGACGAGCTCAAGGCCGGCACGGTCACCCTGAAGCCGCTGAAGGAGAAAGGCGACCAGCGCACCATCCCTTTCTCCGAAGCTCCCTCAACCCTCCATACGCTTTTGAAGGGTTAAGAGCACATGTGCTGCAATTTACCACAGGGAACCCGGAGGGGCTGCGGCGGGGTATGGGATCGGAGGGTCGTCGCGGACCGAAGCCGCTTGCGTAGCGCGGCGAGGGAGTGACGAGGGGCGAGCACGGTGTGCGAGACCCCGTGCCCGACGAGCCCATACCACCGACAAGCCCCGACATAGAATCTCGCTGCACTGGACAGATCTTATGACGCAAACCACCACAACCAATACCCCTTCAAAAGCCACCGCCCTCCGCACCCACACCTGCGGCGAGCTCAACGCCTCCAACTCCGGGCAGACCGTCACGCTCTGCGGCTGGAACGACTCCAAGCGCAACCACGGCGGCGTCCTCTTCATCAACCTGCGCGACCTCTACGGCGTAACTCAGGTAGTCGTCGCCCCGGACAGCCCCGTCTTCAAGACCGCCGAGGAGGCCAAGAGCGAGTACGCTCTGCGCGTCACCGGCAAGGTGCGGCTCCGCCCCGGCGCCAACGCCAACAAGAACATGCCCACCGGCGAGATAGAGCTGGCAGCCGCGGCTGTCGAAGTGCTCAACGTCTCCCAGCCGCTGCCCTTCGACCTCGGCGAACACGCCGGAGTCTCCGAGGAGACCCGCCTCAAGTACCGCTTTCTCGACCTCCGCCGCCCCAGGATGGCGAAGAACCTGGTCCTGCGCAGCCGCCTCTCGCGGATAATTCGGGACTACCTCTACGACCTGGACTTCAACGAGATAGAGACCCCGATGCTCACCCGCTCCACCCCGGAGGGCGCCCGCGATTTCGTTGTGCCTTCCCGCAACAGCCCCGGCGAGTTCTACGCGCTGCCGCAGTCGCCGCAGCAGTTCAAGCAGGTGCTGATGATGAGCGGCATGGACCGCTACTTCCAGCTAGCGCGCAATTTTCGCGACGAGGAGCTCCGCGCCGACCGCCAGCCCGAGCACACGCAGATAGACCTCGAGATGTCCTTCGTGGACGAACAGGACGTCGCCAAGGTGGTGGAGGGCATGATGAAGGCCGTCTTCACCGGCCTGGGCGAGGAGATAGCCGCGCCGTTCCCGGAGATGGAATTCTCCGACGTTATGCTGAAGTACGGCTCGGACAAGCCCGACCTGCGCTACGCGCTGGAGATAAAGGACTGCTCCGACGTCTTCAAGGCCTCCGGCTTCAAGGTCTTCTCCGGCGCTCTGGCCGAGGGCGGCGTGGTCCGCGCGATAAAGGGCGAAGGCGGCGCCGCCTTCAGCCGCGGGGACATGGACAAGCTTACCGAGCTCGTAAAGAAGCTGGGCGCCAAGGGCCTGGTCTGGCTGCGCTTCAAGGACGGCAAGTGGGAATCGCCGACGCTGAAGTTCATAAGCGAGGCCGAGCAGGCCGCGCTGAGGGAGCGCCTCGAGGTGAAGGACGGCGACGCCGTCTTCATTGCCGCCGACAAGGCCGCCGTCGCCGCCCCCTGCCTGGGGGCGCTGCGCAACGAGCTGATAACGCGGCTCAAGCCCGCCAAGCTCAAGAAATGGGCCTTCCTCTGGGTCCGCCACTTCCCGCTCCTCGAAAAGGACGCCGACACCGGGAACTGGACCTTCACGCACAACCCCTTCACCGCTCCTCTCCCGGAAGAGGTGCACAAACTGGACACCGACCCCGGCGACGTCCGTTCCTGCCAGTATGACCTGGTGCTCAACGGCGTCGAGCTGGGCAGCGGCAGCGTCCGCAACCACAGCCGCGCGATGCAGGAGAAGATCTTCGGCCTGATGGGCTACGACAAGGAACAGGTGCAGCGCCGTTTCGGCATGATAGTCAACGCCCTCGACTACGGCGCCCCGCCGCACGGCGGCATAGGCATAGGCTACGACCGGCTGGTCGGCATCATCTGCGGCACGGACTCCATCCGCGACGTGATAGCCTTTCCCAAGACCACCAGCGGCGCCTGCCCCATGAGCGAGGCCCCGTCGCCGATAGACGACAAGCAGCTCAAGGAACTCCACCTGAAGATTACCGAGTAATGCCTGCCCTCCCGGAGTGGATACTTAAGGAAGCGCGCAGGAACAAGGCCGGCCTGCGCGGCTCCTCCGCCGCCGGCACGTCCGCGCGCCTTTCCCAGCTCTCGCTCCATACGGTCTGCGACGAGGCCCGCTGCCCCAACAAAGGCAAGTGCTTCTCCGAGGGGGAGGCGACGTTCTTGATATTGGGAGACATCTGCACGCGCGGCTGCGCCTTCTGCGCGGTGAAGAAGGACAAGCCGCTGCCCCCAGATCCCGGAGAACCGCGCCGCATAGCAGCCCTCTGCCTAGAGTGGAAACTCAAGTACGCGGTCTTCACCTCGCCCACCCGCGACGACCTGCCCGACGGCGGCGCAGCCCATTTCGCTGAGACCAACCTCCTGATCAAGAAGCTTTCTCCCGGCATACGCACCGAGCCGCTGGTCCCGGACTTCCGCGGCGATATGAGCGCCCTGGAGGCGGTGCTCGCCTCGGGGCCTGACGTGCTGGGACACAACCTTGAGATGGTCTCCGGCCTTTACTCCGGGGCCAGGGCCGGCGCCGATTACGGGCGCTCGCTGTCCCTGCTGGCCGGCGCCAAGCGCTTCAGGCCCGATATCCTGACCAAGTCCGGCATAATGCTGGGCCTGGGAGAGAAGCCGGAGGAACTGGAGCGCGCAATAGACGACCTGGCCGGCACAGGCTGCGACCTGCTGACGCTCGGGCAGTACCTCGCCCCGTCGAAAACCCACCGGCCGGTGCAGAAGTACTACACCGAGGAAGAGTTCGCCTCCTGGGGGGACAAAGCCAGGGCCGCCGGGTTCAAAGCCGTCATGTCCGGCCCGCTGGTGCGCAGCTCCTACCGCGCCAAAGCCCTTTACGAGGAGGCCCATGCGTCCCGTTGATATGGACAGGGCGGCGGTCTCCTGGTTCACCGGGGCCTGGGACGACTACGTCTCCCGCCTGCCGCTGGTCCTCGCCGTAACGCTCACCCAGGCCGCGCTTTCGGCCGGCACCTTCCTGATAATCAGCCGCACGCACACCATGCTGACCTCGCTGCCGTACATGCTGCTGGTCATCACACCGGTAACGGTAGGCGCCAACCTGGTCTACATCAAGATAGCCCGGGGGACCGGCGGCGCCTACGGGGACCTTTTCAGCGCTTTCCCGGTCTACCACCGGGCCGTGGCCGTGAGCCTGCTGCTGGGCCTAGCCACCACGGGCGGGGCCCTGCTGCTGGTGCTGCCGGGTGTGATCGTCTACCTGACCTACATGTTCTCGGAATTCGCCGTCGTGGACCTGCGCGGCGGCGTCAAGGAATCCTTCGCCGTGAGCGCCGCGGCCACGGACGGCTGGAAGGTGCGCCTGTTCCCGCTGCTGATGGCCACCGCGGCGATAAACTTCGTCGTGCCGGATATCTACGTGATCAAAGGCTTCAGGCATTCCCAGGCCTCGCTGGACCTCAGGCCCTGGACCGTGACCGCCTCCGTCCTGAAGGACCTGGTGTTCCTGCCCTGGCTGAACATGGCCGCGGCGAGGGCCTACGCCTTCCTGCTCCCCGCCGCGCTCAGGACCGGCCGTCCGGCGGCCGAATGAAGGTACGGGCGGTATTCTACTACAGCCGCGAGAACCGCTGCAGCATTAACGCACTCGCGGGAGCGCTCGAGCCCTCCCGCGCCGAAGGCGTCTCCGCGCTTTTCCCTGCCACGTCCCGCGGAATGGCCTCCGCCCTCCGCAGGACCTCCGCGGAAGGACTGCGGGCAGCGGCCTGCTTCTCCTTCTTCTCCTGCCAGCGTGAATCCACGGCCGCGATAGTCCGGGTACTCAGGGCGCAGACCCCGGGCGCCGTTTTCATAGCCGGGGGGCCGCATGCCAGCGCCCTCCCGGAGGACGCCCTTTCGATGGGCTTCGACTACGCTGTGGCGGGGGAGGGAGAGAACGCCCTGCCACGGCTGCTCGCCGCCATCGGGACTGGGGCCAGGCCCGCGGGCCGCGTCATAAAGGGCGCCCGGGCGGACCTCTCCGCCTTCCCGCCGCTCTCGCCGGAGTACGGGCTCTTCGGCCCGATAGAGATCACCCGGGGCTGTCCTTACGCCTGCACCTACTGCCAGACCTCCTTTCTTTTCGGGGGCAGGCCCCGGCACCGCCCGCTCGGGCAGATACTGGCCCTGATGAGCACGATGTTCTCCCGCGGCCTCAGAGACATACGCTTCATTACCCCGGACGCCTTCGCCTACGGCTCGCGGGACGGCCGCGGCGTGGACCTGCCGGCCCTCACCGAGTTCATGCGCCGCGCGGGTGAGCTGGCGGACAGGAAGGGGGGGCGGATCTTCGTCGGGTCGTTCCCCTCCGAAGTGCGCCCGGACCACGTCACTCCGGAAACGCTGGCCCTGGTGAAGAAGTACGCGGCCAACCGCCGCCTGATAATCGGGGCGCAGACGGCCAGCCCGCGCGCCCTCGGCGCGGTGAGGCGCGGCCACGGCCCGGAGGAGATCTACTCAGCGGCCCGGCTCTGCAAGGAGTTCCGCATCACGCCGTACCTGGATTTCATCTTCGGCCTGCCGGGCGAAACGGCGGAGGACGAGGAAGCCTCGATGGAGATGATATCGCGCCTCTCGGCGATGGGAGCCATGATACATACCCACGCCTTCATGCCGCTGCCGGGCACGCCGCTGGCCGGGGCGCCCGGTGCCAGCATCAGCCCGCGCGTACGCCGCTTCATACAGGCAATGGAAGCCAGGGGGAAGGCCTTCGGGAAATGGCGGGCCCAGCTCCAGGCTCCCCGCCGCTGGAAGGTTGACTAAAGTCATAGGCCTTACGGCCTACGCCGCGTACGGCCCTTCAGCCCTTCTTGCGGCGCGGCTTAAAATATAGAATCTAGGTAACATTTAAGCGCAGGAGGTATTAATGAAGAAATTAGCGATAGCAGCGGCGGCCCTTTTCAGCGCCGGCGCCCTCTACGCGACGGAGCTCAACGGGATCTCCGCCGCCGACATCAAGGTCCCCGAGTCCGCCCTGCCGGCCCCGGCCTTCGTCCAGGAGGACGGCGCGAAGTGCGGCCACTACTCCGGCGAGATCACCGCCAACATGCACCTCTACGCGCAGGCTTCCAAGAGCCGGCTCTTCACCTACGCCAAGACCGAGGCCGAATTCAAGGAGTTCGTCTCCTTCTGGACGCCCATCATCGGCAAGTTCGGCATTAAGGTCGTCTCCACCGAGTACAAGGCCGATATCGGCTACGGCTTCCTGAAATACGAGTCCGCCGACGGCCGCGTGATACGCATGTTCAACGGCGACGGCATGAACTACGACGCCCTCAGCCAGGAGGCCATGAAGAAGGAGCAGCACATGCTCCTCGAGGCCCTCGAGCGGGAAGAGATGACGCCGGTGGCCGCGTTCATGATCAAGAACGACGTCTTCCGCCCCACCTTCAACGTCTACTACCTGACGCAGCCCGACGAGAACGAGGACCACGAGGTCCAGCTGCGCCAGCTGAAGAACGGCGACGACATCGACTTCGACCTCCTGACCGGCAAGGTCGCGCTGGTGGAGAAGGACGCCTCCTTCTCGCTGGTCTACATAGGCAAGCTGCTCGGCATGAAGTCCAAGATAGCGGCGGACGAGGCCGGCATCGCGCAGAAGCTCGAAGACTACAAGAAGTTCCTGTCCGAGAACAAGAAGGAGTTCATCGCTTCCAGGACTTTCAAGCTCGACAAGCCCTTCGCGGTAGGGGACCAGACCTACAACTACGCGGCCAACATCTACTTCTTCCAGTAGACTCCGCCTCCACCAAGGAAAAACCGCCGGCAAAACCGGCGGTTTTTTTAGTCTGTACTCAACAGGCTATTGACCGCACCGGTCATATATATTAACCTTGAGTCAGGGGAAGGGAATTCATCGTTACAGTGGTTTTCACGCCGCGCGTCGGCGCGGTCTTGCGACGCCAAGTCCGGGGGGGGGCTATGCCGGGGATAACCCGCGCGATAAAGGTGCTGCTGATCGAGGACAACCCTCACGACGCCGAGGTCGTGGAGGGACTCCTCGGCTCCGGGATGCCAGCGCAGTTCGAGGTATCCGAAGCCGGGTCGCTGGAACAGGCCGGCTCCAGGGACAAGGAGGACAGGTCCGACGTGATACTGCTGGACCTGAACCTGCCGGATTCCTTCGGCGCCAAGACCCTGATAGCCGCCCGCGACATGTTCCCGGACAGGCCCATCATAGTGATGACCGGCCGCTACGAGAAGACGCTGGGCGTGCAGCTGGTCAAGAAAGGCGCGCAGGACTACATCGTCAAGGGATCGCTCACGGCCCCGGGGCTGTCGTACGCCATACGCTTCGCCATAGAGCGGGCCCGCAACGAGACGCGCGCCAAACAGGCCGAGGCCGGCCTGCGCGCCCTTCTCGAAAAGCTGCCGGAGGGAATACTCGTGGTGCGCGGCGAAGGCTCCGTAGTCTTCGCCAACCTCGGGGCGAGGACGCTGCTGGGAAGGGACCTGGACTACCTGCTCTCAAATCCCTACTCTCTGCCGCAGGCCAAGGACGCCCCGGCCGAGTTCGACCTGCTGCGCCAGGACGGCCGGAAGATACCGCTGGAGATACGCGAGACGGATATAGACTGGGCCGGGGAACCCTGCCGCCTGGTGATGCTGCGCGACCTTACCGCGAGGCGCGAGCTGGAGTACAACCGGGGAGAGTTCATCTCCCGCGTCTCCCACGAACTGCGCTCGCCGCTTACCATAGTGCGGGAATCCATGGACCTGATATACGACGGAAGCACCGGAGAGGTGACCTCTCAGCAGAAGGAGCTGCTGCGCATGGGGCTGGACAACGTTTCAAGGCTGAACGGCCTGATAGACTCGCTTCTGGACATCACCAAGATGGAGGCGGGCGTGATGCCGATGGACGTGGCCGAGGCGGACCTCCGCGCGCTGCTCGCCTCCACGGCCGACGACTATGTCAGGCTCGCGGCCGAGAAGGGGATAAGGCTGGAGCGCAGCCTGCCGGCCGGGCCAATGGCGGCCTACTGCGACGCGGATAAGCTGCGGCAGGTCCTGGACAACCTCGTCTCCAACGCCCTGAAGTTCACACCGGACGGCGGCAGGATAACCCTTTCCCTTGCGCACCTGGACAACCAGGCGCTGTTCTGCGTGGAGAACACCGGCTCCGGCATACAGCCGGAGGACCTGCCCAAGCTTTTCGGCAAGTTCACCCAGCTCAACAATACCGGCTCCGCCGGGATCAAGGGGACCGGGCTGGGGCTGGCCATCAGCCGCGGCATAATGGAGATGCACGCCGGCAGCATCTGGGCCGAAAGCGCCCCGGGCAGCTGGTGCAAGTTCTTCGCCCTGCTGCCGCTGCACGCTTTCGAGGACTCGGCCCGCCTGCTGGTCAGGCGCGAGCTGGCGGCGGCCTCCGGCAAAAAGCGCTTCTGCGCCCTGGCCCTCGCGCTGCCGGAGAACGTGCGGATAGCGGCGGAAAGGTCCGCGGGAAAAGGCGGCGGCGTCTGCGCCTCCATCAAGAATTCGCTGCGCAGCTCGCACGGCAGGGTGACCGGAGGGGAATGGGACCTGCTGGTCTTCCTTCCCGAAAGCGGCCCAAAGGAATCCGCCAAGGCGCTGGCCTTCGTGCAGGGCGCCCTGCAGAAAGCCGGCGGCCTGACCCCGCAGCAGGCCTCCGCGAGGATAGCCACGCTGCTGTACCCTGATGATTTCACCGGCGAGGACGGCTTCATAGCCGCCCTGCGCGGCGCGAGGGGGAGGATCTATGCCTAAGATACTGCTGATAGAGGACGAGCCGCAGCACGCCGCCCTCGTAAAGATGCGGCTGGAGGCCAACGGGATGCAGGTATTCTGTTCCCGTACGGCCGCGGGCGGGGCGGCGGCGGCCCTGAAAGACCGTCCGGACCTCGTGCTCCTGGACCTGCTCCTGCCGGACATGCGCCCGGAAGAAGCGGTGCAGGCTGTCTCCCGAGCCTCGGACAGTCCCATCCTGGCGCTTACGGCGCTGGACCTGGGCGAGATACACCGCCGGAAGCTGGACTCGCAGGTCGCCGGCATAGTAACCAAGCCCTACGATCCAGCCGTGCTCCTCGAAGAGATCCGGAGACTTACCGCGAAATGATCAGAGCCCCAGCTCTCCCGCTATGCCGCGCATAGCGGAAAGAGCCACCTCGACGAACTCGTCCAACTTCAATCCCAGGCGCTCGCATTCCATTATTATCGACCTGTCCACCGAGGCGGCGAAGCGCTTGTCCTTCATGCGCTTGACCACGGAAGAGGTCTTGACGCTGGCCAGTTTCCTGTCCGGGTAGACCAGCGCCGTGGCGGTGATCAGGCCGGTGACGGTCTCGGCCGCCGCCAGGGCGTGATGGAAAAGCCCGGCGCGCTTCTTCCCGGGGTGGGCCGCCTCGTTGTGCAGGTTCACGGCCTCTATCAGGGGCTCCGGCAGCCCGCTGCCGCGCAGGAGCTTCTCGGCCTCGTGAGTGTGCCGCGAGATGTCGCCGGCGGTAAGCTCAACGTCCACGTCGTGCAGCAGGCCCGCGAGGCCCCAGAGCCCGCGGTCCTGCCCCAGGCGGTCCGCGAGGGCCTTCATCACGGCCTCGGAAGCCAGGCAGTGCTTTATCATGTTCCCGTTGCTGACATGCCGCCTAAGCAGCGCCAGCGCGCCGTCTCTTTCCATGTTCCCTCCGTAACTCACGTAAGATTATAGAGAATATCCGCCCCGGCGGTGAAATTTTATAGAATACTCCGGGAGGCGCGATGATCAAATATTACGCCAAAGTCTTCGCGATAACGGGCCTGGTGTTCTTCCTGGGGATGTATTTCTCGGACCTGAACATCATGCCGGCGGCCCGCGCCTTCGCCGACGCGGCCGCGAACGCGATAGTTTTCGCCGCCGCGCTGTCCCTGATCATGGGCACCCTGCACGTGGTAAAGGCCAGGAAGGCCGCCGCCGGAGAGACCGGCGGGGACATCTACGCCGTCAGGCAGTCGCGCAGCTTCGAGAGCCCTCTCGGGCGCGACCGTCTCTTCGCGGCTGCCTCCGGCTACCTCAGGGGCAGCCTCGGCTGCGTCATCACGGAGAGCGACCCTTCCGCGGGGAGTCTCTGCGGCCGCACCCCGATAGACCTCGCCACTTTCGGCAGCAGCGTCAGCGTGAGCTTTCAGGGAACCCCCGAAGGCCCGACCCTCGTCACCGTTGTCTCCAGGCCTTTCCTGTTCTTCATGCTGGCCGATTACGGCGAGAACCTCCGCATCTCCAGGGGCCTGGAACGGCACCTCCGCGGCCTCGCCGCCGCCTCAGGCCAGGAATAAAAGAGAAAGGCCGGGGAGGGCCCCGGCCTTACCTTTGGCTCCCCGAGCGCTCAGAACTCGGCGTAGCCCGGCACGCGCGGGAAGGCGGTCACGTCGCGGATGTTGGCTATGCCGGTGACCAGCATCATCATGCGCTCGAAGCCCATGCCGAAACCGGAATGAGGCACGCTGCCGAAGCGGCGCAGGTCCAGGAACCACTGGTAGTCGTCCACCTTCATGTTCAGCTCGCGCATGCGGGCTTCCAGCACGTCCAGCCTGTTCTCGCGCTCACTGGCGCCTATCAGCTCGCCGATACGGGGGACCAGCACGTCCATGCCGCGCACGGTCCTTCCGTCGTCCTCGAGGCGCATGTAGAACGAAGCCACCTCTTTGGGCTTGTGGTGCATCATCACCGGCTTCTTGAAATACTGTTCCACCAGGAAGCGCTCATGCTCGCTGGCCAGGTCCACGCCCCACTTCACCTTAAGCTCGAAGCGGTCGTTGACCGGCTCCAGGATCATCACGGCGTCGGTGTAGGCCAGCCGCTCGAAGACGTTGTCCGTGATGTTGCGGAGGTTGTCCATCAGCGCGGGCTCCACGAACCTGGCGAAGAGCTCAAGGTCCGAAGGGCATTTCTCCAGGATGTCGCGGACGAGGGACTTGGTTAAGTCCTCGGCCAGGTCCATGTCGTCGGAAAGCTCGTAGAAGGCCATCTCCGGCTCTATCTGCCAGAACTCGGCGCAGTGGCGGTAGGTGTTGGAGTTCTCGGCGCGGAACGTCGGGCCGAACGTGTAGATCTTGCCGAGCGCCAGCGCCAGCGCCTCGCCCTCCATCTGCCCGGAGACGGTCAGCCCGACCTTCTTGCCGAACAGGTCCTTGGAGAAGTCTATCTCGCCCGCCTCCGTCTTCGGGAGGTCCTTCACCTTCGTAAGGTCGAAGGCGGTGGCGGTGAACATCTGGCCGGCGCCCTCGCAGTCGGACGCGGTGAAGATCGGGGTGTGGACGTAGGTGAACCCGTTGTTCCTGAAATACGTGTGTATCGAGTAGGCCAGCTCGGAGCGGACGCGAAGCATCGCCGCGTACTTGTTCGTGCGGGGGCGCAGGTGAGCTACCGTGCGCAGGAACTCGTCGGAAGTCTTCTTCTTCTGGATCGGGTACTTCTCGGGGTCGCAGGGGCCGAAAACGCGGACCTCCCTGGCCTTCAGCTCCACCTTCTGGCCGGCGGCCGGGGAGTGGACAAGGTCCCCCTTTATCGCCACCGCGGTCCCGGTGGTAAGCTGCGGCAGCACCGCCGAGAAATCTCCGTTCTCCGGCGAGATCACGACCTGGAGGCTCTCGCGGCAGGAGCCGTCGTTCAGCTCGGCGAAGGAATGCGACTTAGAATCCCGGCGGGTCTTTATCCAGCCGCGGGCTTCCGCGCCCTGGCGCGGCTCTCCCCGCAGCAGCTCTTTTATGGTCGGTGATGCCATCTGGACTCCTGTAAGCGGTTATTTCCTGCCCTTCTTCTTCTCCTCGGGGACCTGGGAAACTGCCAGCAGCTCCAGCTCGCAGGTCTTATCCTCGCCGTTGTACTCCTCGAGTATGTAGCCGACGCCAGGCGCGTAATAGCGTACCGATTTGCCGGCGTCGCCGCCGCCGAGCATCGTCACCACCTTCATGCAGCTGGCGAACTTTCCGGCCTTTATGGAGACCTTGTCGGAGAGGGAGACTACCTCGCTGGAATCCGGGTACTCGTCCCATTTCACGCCCTCTTTCGGAGGGAGCGGGAACTCGCGGCGGCCCCCGATTATCACGCCGTCGGCGGTGGTCAGCCACTTGGCGTCCCGGGTTATCAGGTACTGGGTGGTGTGGGAATCCCTCAGTTCGAAGATCATCCTGGCCTCGGCGACGGTCTTGGCGGCCTTCTTCTTAACCGACAGAATGTCGATGAGGACGCGGGCCGTGCCGTCGAACTCGGTGCTGGTGAACTTGTATTCGAAGCGGGTCTTCTCTTTCAGCGGGAAATAGTCTGCCATAGGGTCTCCTTAACAGCGGCCTCTGATTAATTTTACAAATTATTGCGCGAAGATACGCAGGAAAGGGAGGCATCGAACCCCTGAGCGCTGGGGTGTCCGCCGCGGCGCGGGATGCGAAGCCCGCTTCTCGTTGCAGCCGCTGAGACTCAGGGCCTCGTTCGCAACTCGCGCCGTCGAGCCCTTTCCGTTACCAAACACAAAAGCCCCTCGCGGGGCTTTTGTGTTTGGCGGACGTGAGGGGGATCGAACCCCTGACCTCCTCGTTGCTCACTTCGGGCTCGGTCGGCCTGCGGCCTCCCAGCGCCCGGTTCGCAACTCGCGGCACCGA
>JAJZOZ010000127.1 GCA_021811405.1 bacterium
GGCCGCTGGGCGCTGTTCCCGGAGAAAGGCTCGGCGCCCCCGGCCGAGGTCACCGGCTTCGGGCCGGGGCTGGCGCCCGCGGAAGGGGACCTGGCCGTGCTGGAGGTAAAGCGCTGGCCCGAGGCGGGCCGGCCGGCCGCCGGGCCGGTGAACGAAGTGCTGGGCGACCCTTCCGATACGCGGGCCAGGATCGACGCCGTGCTGCGCGCCCGCGGCATCGCCGAGGATTTCGCGAAGGAGGTCTTGGAACAGGCCGCGTCTTTCGGCGTCAGGCTGCAGCCCTCCGCCTGGAAGGGCAGGGAGGCCCTTTTCGACCTGCCGGTCTGCACTATCGACGGCGCGGACGCGAAAGATTTCGACGACGCGGTCTCCCTCGAGCCGCTCCCCGGCGGGCTTATGCGCCTGGGGGTCCATATCGCCGACGTGGCGCATTACGTGAAGCCCGGCACCGCGCTGGACCGCGAGGCCTATTCGCGCGCCACCAGCGTCTACCTGCCGGACCGCGTGGTGCCGATGCTGCCGCCGGCGCTTTCGGACAACCTCTGCAGCCTGGTGCCGCGGCAGGAGCGGCTGACCATGTCCGTCTTCATAGACCTGGACTCCAACGGCGCGGTGAAGAAGCGCAGGCTGGCCGAGACGGTGATACGCTCCTGGCGCCGCTTCACTTACGAGGAGGTGCAGACCCTGCTGGAGGGCGGCAGGGTGCCGGACGTCCCCGGGCGGATCGCGGAAGCCGTGGCGCGCATGGGAGCGCTGACCGAAACGCTGTACCGCCGCCGGGTGCAGCGCGGCGCGCTGGACTTCAACCTGCCGGAATACAAGGTGAACGCCGACCCGCACGGCAGGCCGCTGGGCGTCTCGCTGAGGCCGCGCCTGAAGAGCCACCGGCTGATAGAGGAGTTCATGCTGCTGGCCAACGAAGCGGTGGCCACGGAGCTGTTCAGGGCGGGCAAGCCGTTCCTGCACCGGCGCCACGACACCCCGGACCCGCTGAAGCTCAAGGCCCTGGCGGAATCCCTCGGCGAGATGGGCCTCTCGGCCGGCCACGTACAGGGACCGCGCGCGGCCAAGGCCCTGCAGGACGTGCTGCGCCAGGCCGCGGGGCACCCGCTGGAGCAGCTGATAAACTCGCTTATGGTGCGCAGCATGCGGCAGGCGGTCTACTCGCCGGTCTCGCAGGGGCATTTCGGCATAGCCGCGCGCTTCTATTCCCACTTCACCTCGCCGATACGGCGCTACCCGGACCTGCTGACGCACAGGGCGGTGAAGTCGCTGCTCTCCGGCGGCAGGGACGGCGGCGCCGGGCACCCGCTGGACAAGGCCGGCGAGCACTGTTCCGAAAGGGAAAGGGCCGCCGCCGACGCCGAGCACAAGGCTGTGGACATCCTCAGAGGGGAGCTCATCAGGGAGATGACAGGCTCCGAGATGGAAGGCATGGTCACCAGCGTGATAGACAGCGGCGCGTTCGTCTCGCTCGGCGAGACCGGCGCCGAGGGCCTGCTGCGGCTGTCCGGCCTGAAGCCGGGGACAAGGCTGAAGGTGAAGATAGCCGCCGTGGACGCGGCCTCCGGCAAGATAGACCTGTCGCTGGAGAGCCGCGGGGCTCAGAAAACCTCGGGCCCTGAGCGCTGGAAGGTGTCCGGGGGCAAACGCGGCCCCGGGCGCGGGCGCGGACGGGGAAGGCGCTGAACGCGCCAACGGCGAAAAAAACCGGAGGGACGGCCCTCCGGTTTTTTATTCCCGCTCCCGCCTATCTCTTCAGCAAGGCCTTCGCTTTCTCCAGGTCCGCCCTGTACTTCTCCGAGAGGAGCAGGCGCTCGTGGAACAGGTCGCCGAACTTCTTGCCGGCCTCCACGTCCGCGGGGTAATGGGCGCCGCCCACCACGCGGTCCTGCGCTATCTCGTCGGCCTTGGCGAAGAACTCATCGCTGCGCTCCGGCACGAGGTCCGAAAGCACCTCCGCGGTGACGCGGGAGGCCGAGGCGTGGCCGCTAGGATAGGAATAGCTGCTCTTCTTCTTCACGCAGGGCGTTACTTCCTCGTACGTGACGAACGGGCGGGGCCGGCGGAACCTGTCCTTCATCACTTCCAGAGCCGCCTCGAAATCCCCGGCCAGCCCGGAGAACAGGTCACTGAACTCGGCCGGGACCGCCGCGCCGAACGGGCTGGTGCTGCCCCAATAGTCGTAATACTCCTCGTCGGCCGTGCGCCTGGCCCTGGCGCAGTCCTCTTCGGTTCGCTTGTTCTGCCAGGCCAGCACGCCGGCGACGTCGGCGGCCTGCTCCATGGAGTCGGGCGCGGGTGGCGGGGGGAAATCCGAGTCGGCGAACCAGGCCGGGTCCACGTAATGCGCGGACGCGGGCGCGGCCTGACGCTCCGAGGTCATCATTGCCGTGTGCGCGCAGGCTCCCAGCGAGAGCGCGGCCGCCGCCAGCAGCAGATTCTTTCGCAGGTTCTTCATCGCGAGATTATATAACTATTGTCTAGGGCCTTTAAAATTTAAATAATGTTCAAATGACGCCAGCGATAAATGAAAAGCGCATGGTGCAGCTCTTCTGCGAGCTCGCCAGGATCTCGTCCCTCTCGGGCAAGGAGGGCGCCGTGGCCAGGCGCCTCTCCATACTGCTGAAGTTCATGGGCGCCGAAGTTACGGTGGACGACGCCGGCAGGAAGATAGGCGGCGAGACCGGGAACCTGGTGGCCCGCTTCCCCGGCACCGTGCGCTGCGAGCCCTTCCTGCTGTCGGCACATATGGACACCGTCGGGCCGGCCGGCAACGTGCAGCCGCGAGTGCACCGGGACAGGATCACTTCCGACGGCACCACCGTGTTGGGGGCCGACTGCAAGGCCGGCATCGCCGTTATCCTGGAAGTGCTCAAGGTGCTCGAGGAGAACAGGCTGCCCTACCCGCCTATCGAAGCCGTCTTCACCGTCAGCGAGGAGATGGCCCTGATGGGGGCCAAGCACCTGGACTACGCCTCGCTGCGCTCCCGCTGCGGCCTTATCTTCGACAACGAGCAGGGCATAGAGAACGTCATCACCAGCGCGCCCGCCGCCGACAAGATGGAGATAAAGGTCTACGGGGCCGCCGCCCACTCCGGAGTGGCCCCGGAAAAGGGCATCTCCGCGATACAAGTGGTCTCCGACGCCATCTCCAGGATGAAGCTGGGCCGCATCGACCGCGAGACCACCGCCAACATAGGCTTCATCTCAGGCGGCAACGCCATCAACATCGTCCCGCCGCTGGTGGAGCTCTCCGGGGAGGCGCGCAGCCACGACCCCGCCAAGCTCAGGCGCCAGACCCGGCACATGGAGGACTGCCTCAGGAAGGCGGTCAGGGCCGTGAAGGTGCGCGACGGCTCCCGGCTGATAACGCCGCGCTACGAGTTCCTTCTCGAGAGGAAATTCCCCAACCTGCGCATAGACAGGACCAACCCGCTGCTGCCGCTGATCTCGGCGGCGATGGCGGCGGAGGGGATAAAGATGCGCCCGTCCTCCTCCGGGGGCGGAACCGACAGCAACATACTGTACGGCCACGGCATAAAGGCGCCGGTGCTCGCCACCGGGATGAGGGACGTGCATACCACGGCGGAGTACCTGGAACTGAAGGACTTCTTCGCCTGCGCCCGCGTGACGCTGAGGATACTGCAGGACTGGACCCGCTCCGGCGGGGAAGCCAACTAGCTCGTCAAAGGAGACGTAAATGGCCCACGCATTCGACCCGGCCGAAAGGCACAGGCTGGACACCCCGGAAAGGCGCGCCGACATGCCGCCGGAGGAAACGCTGGTGAAGGCGGGCATCCGGCCGGGCGACATAATTCTCGACGTGGGCTGCGGCACCGGCTACTTCACCTTCCCGGCCTCCCGCATGGTGGGCCCGAAGGGGATGGTGTACGCCACGGACATTTCCGGGATCATGCTGGCCGACCTGCGCGCGAAGGCGGCCTCTTCCGGAGTCTTCAACATCGAGACCAAGCAGCTCCCCCGGTCGAAGCCGGAGTTCCCTGAGGCCCCGTACACGCTGGCCATAATCTCAGACGCGCTGCACGAGGTGGACGACAAGCCGGAGTTCCTCGCCGGCGTGGCGGCCGCGCTCAAGCCCGGCACCCGCCTGGCCGTGATAGAATGGGAGAAGAAGGATACCGCCGAGGGTCCGCCGCTCAAGGAGCGGCTTTCCGAGGACGAGGTGCAGGTCCTGCTCAAGAAGGCCGGCTTCACCGAGCCGGCCTCGTCCCCGCTAGGCAGGAGCCACGTGCTCTACACCTGCAGGAAAAAGACCGGAGGATGAGGAAGCCGCCGGCGGACTACTCGCTGGCCGCGCTGTCCGGCCTTCTGCTTTCCGCGTCGTTCGCCCCGGCCTCTCTGGGCTGGACGGCCTGGGTGGCGCTGACGCCGCTGTTCCTCGCCCTGCTCGGCGCCGCAGGCCCCGGAAGGGCGTTCCTGCTGGGCGGTACCGCCGGCCTCGTCTTCTACTCCGTATCCCTGTCCTGGATGGCCGACGTCGTCCACTACCTCGCCCCCGTGTTCTGGGGCGTCTTCGCGCTCTGGATGGCCGTTCACTCGGCCTTAGCGCGGGGTCTATGGGAAGCCTTAGGCCGCCGCCCGTCCAGGGCCGGCGCCTTCGCCTGGGCCAGCGCGGCGGGGCTCTGCTGGGCCGGCCTGGAATATTTCCGCTCCGAGGTCTGGGGGCTGCGCTGCCCCTGGCTGGGCCTGGGCTACAGCCAGACCTTCGTCCCGCCCTTCTTTCAATCGCTCTCCTTCTGGGGCGTCTACGGCCTTTCGGCCTTCATAGCCGCGGCGAACGCGGCCTGGGCGCTGGCGCTAAAGCGCCGGCGCCTGCCGGCCGCGCTGTTCCTGACGGCCGGCCTTGCCGCCGCCGGGCTTGGCGCCCTGCGTCTCACCTCGTCCGGCATAGCTTCCGACGGCAGGCCGTTGCGCGCCGCGCTGGTGCAGGCCGAGCGCGAGACCGTGGACGGGCTGCTAGGGCTCAGCCTCTCTTCCGCCGCAGCGCGGTCCGACCTGCTGGTCTGGCCTGAATGCTCGGTGATGATGCCCGGAGAGACCAGTCCCTCATACGCGGCCCTCATAGCCCGCGGCCTCCGGGGCTATCCCGGAGAGGCGGTGATCGGAGCCTGCGCGCCCGAGGACAGGTCCAGGGGCGTACGCAGGGCCAATTTCGCGATGTTCTTCGGACGCGGCGGACTTTCGGGCGTCTACGACAAGATGCACCCGGTGCAGTTCGTGGAGACTGGCCTGCCTTCCAACAGGAAGCCGGAACCGGAAGCCACGCCGCTTGGCAGGCTGGGCCCGCAGATCTGCTACGACCTGGCCTTCGAGAACGGCTCGCGGGCCATGGCCGCCCGCGGGGCGGAGCTGCTCGTCACGCCGACGCTGGACCCCGCGGAGTGGGGGGACCTGCAGCACACCCAGCATTCCGACATGACCGCCGCGAGGGCGGTGGAGACGGGGCTCTGGATAGTGCGCGCCGCCTCGTCGGGCCGCTCGCAGATAATAGACCCCCTGGGTCGCGAAAGGGCCTCTCTTCCCAACGGCGCCAGGGGCGTGCTGGCGGGCGAGGCGAGGCTGAGGGCCGCCGGAACGTTCTATACCAAGGCGGGCTGGCTGGCCGGGCCGCTCTCTCTGCTGTTCACCGCGGGGGCCGCTCTATTCGTCTTTATAAGAAAAAGAATTTGATAGAATCAGAACCATGAATAACCGGGCGCGCCGCATACTCTGCGTGGATGACGAGGATTTCAACCTGGACCTCCTCGAGGCCCTGCTGAAGCCGCAGGGCTACGAGACCTTCACCGCCCTCAACGGCAAGGAGGCGCTCGGAGTCCTGGCCTCCAAGCAGGTGGACCTGGTCCTGCTCGACATCAACATGCCGGTGATGAACGGCCACGAGGTCTGCCGCCGGCTCAAGGCCGACCCTCACACCGCCCATATCCCGGTCATAATGATCACGTCGCTGGACTCCAAGGAGAACAAGATGATCGGCATGGAGGCCGGCGCCGAGGAGTTCCTGTCCAAGCCTTTCGACCAGGCCGAGCTGCTGCTGAGGATCGGGAACATCCTGCGCACCTCCGAGTACGAGGACGCCTTCGAGTACCTGATCCTGGCGCTGGCCCGCGCGGCCGAGGCCAACGATATCGACACCGGCAACCACATCCTCCGCGTGGGCGAGTACGCGGCGCTGGTGGCGCGCGAGCTGGGCCAGTCGGAGAAGTTCGTGGAGACGATACGCAGCCAGGCCACGCTGCACGACGTGGGCAAGGTGCACATCCCGAGCCACATCCTGAAGAAGCCGGGCCGCCTCGACGAGGCGGAGATGGAGGAGATGAAGCAGCACACCACTTTCGGGGCGATGATAATCGGCGACCACCCGCACCTCGAGTTCGGCCGGCGCATAGCGCTCTCCCACCACGAGCGCTGGGACGGCACCGGCTACCCGAAGGGCCTGAAAGGCGAGGAGATCCCTCTCGAGGCCCGCATCACCTCGATCTGCGACTGCTACGACGCGCTGCGCAATTCGCGCGTCTACAAGCCGAACTACGACCACGACGGCGCCTGCCGCATCATCACCCAGGGCGACGACAGGATGAAGCCGGGGCATTTCGACCCGAAGGTCATGGCCGCCTTCGTGAAGCTGCAGCCCGCGTTCAAGGCCCTCTACGAGAAGATGCGCGACGACGACAGGCAAGGCGGAGGATAAATGACGGACACGCCGGCGAAGGACACCCTGCTCTCCAGGTTCATGGTGCTGAAAGGCTCCATCAGGGAACTGTGGATCATCTTCGGGACGAAGATCATGACGATCCTCGCCTACAGCGTGGTGAACTCCACGCTGGTGCTCTGGCTCTCCTCCGACCTGGGCTACGGCGACAAGTCGGCCGGCTTCGTCGTGGCCACCTGGTCCACCGCGCTGACGGTCTTCACGGTGATGGTGGGCTCGCTGGTGGACGCGGTGGGCATCCGCAAGTCGCTGCTGACGGGCTTCGGGCTGGCCGCCGCGGCGCGCTTCGTGATGGCCTTCTTCGCGGTGAAGTGGATAGCCCTGCCTTTCGGGCTCTTCCCGCTGGCGCTCGGCGAGGCGCTGCAGACGCCGGTCATGGTGGCGGCGGTCAAGCGTTTCACCAGCACGAAGCAGCGCTCGATAGCTTTCTCCGTCTACTACGCGATGATGAACGTCGGCTTCGCGGTGGCCGGCTGGACCTTCGACAAGGTGCGCGCGGGCCTGGGCGAGTACGGCCACTACAGCGTGCCGCTGCTGGGCTTCCAGATCAGCACCTACCAGACGATAATCCTGCTGGGCGCGCTTTTCACGCTGCC
>JAJZOZ010000128.1 GCA_021811405.1 bacterium
AGCCGTTGCAGATGCCGATGACCGGACGGCCTCCGCGGATGAACTTTTCGAAATCCCCGGAGAGCCTGGACATCTTCACGGCGTAGATCTTGCCCGCCGAGATATCGTCCCCGTACGAGAAGCCGCCCGGGAAGGCCATCAGGTCGTAGTCCAGCACCTTCTTCTCACCGGAGAGGAGCTGGTTGATGTGGACCAGCTCCGGGTCGGCGCCGACGTAACGGAACGAGGAAGCGGTCTCTATGTCGCAGTTGGTAGCCGTGCCGCGCAGGATCATAGCCCTGGGTCTCTTCATATCAGCTCCCTCTTCCAGCGGGCCTTGAGCCCGGCGATCTCCTCTCTGAACAGCGCCGCGGCTCCGTCCCTGGCCGCGAGCGTCCCCTCCTCGGTCACCCGCCCTATCTCCGCCACGGGCAGGCCTTTCACCAGCCGGAGGAACTCGGCTTCGCGGTCCTTGACCACCTCCAGCACCAGCCTGGCCGGGCTTTCTCCGAAGAGAAGCTCGAGGGCCGTAAGGCCTTTTTCGCGCGGGGCGGCGGCCAGGTCTATCTCGGCCCCGAAGCCGCCGGAGAAAGCCATTTCGGCCAGCGTTACGCCCAGCCCGCCCTGCGACACGTCGTGCGCGGCCGCCACGCAGCCGGCCTGTATCGCACCGCGCAGCGCGGCGTAAAGCTTCACTGCGGCCTTCATGTCCAGCTTCGGCACGGAGTTATTGCCCGGGTCCGCGGTTTCGGCGTAGACCGACCCGCCCATGCCCTTAAGCGCTGTGCCGGCGAGGTAGACAGGGTTGCCGGGCTCCTTGAAATTGATGGTAAGCGTCTTTCTGACGTCGTCCACCGGGGCGGTGGCCGAGACCAGCAGCGAGATGGGTATCTGGTACTCCCCGCCGTCGGCGCCGGTGGACTGGTTGTAGAAGCTGTCCTTGCCCGAGATGAACGGAGCGCCGTAGGCTATGGCCGCGTCCCGGCAGCCTTCGGCCGCCAGCACCAGGTCGCCCATCACGCGCGGGTCGCGCGGGCTGGCCGCGCAGAAGTTGTCCATGATCGCCGTGCGCGAGATCTCGGCTCCGGCGCAGAGCAGGTTGCGCACGGCCTCGTCTATGGACTGCAGCGCCATCTGGTAAGGGTCCAGCCTGCCGACCGCCGGGTTGAAGCCGTGGCTGACGGCGAAGCCGCAGAAGTCGCGCTGGTCCAGTGTGGCCGCCTGGGGCCAGATCACCGCGGCGTCGCCCGGTCCGTCTCCGTAGCGGCCCTGCAGGGGCTTCCCCACGGTGCCGCCCTGGACCTCGTGGTCGTACTGGGTAATGACGGAATGCCTGGAGCAGACGTTGGGGTGGGCCAGCAGCTCCTTAAGCACGGCGCCCCAGGGCTTCCGCGGGGATGCAGGCGGCTTTGCGCTCACCTTCACGGCGCGCCGCACCGCCGATTTCTCGAAGTTCGGCACGCCGCCGTGCAGGAAGGCCATCGGGAGGTCCACAACGCGCTCCTCTCCGTGCGTGACCAGCAGCCGGCCGTCGCCGGGGAACTCGCCCAGCACGCAGTATTCGCAGTTCTCCGCGTCGAGTATCGCCGCGAGTTTCTTCAGCTTCCCCTTCGGGACGGAGAGGATCATCCTTTCCTGCGATTCGGAGACCCAGATCTCCCAGGGCTCTATGCGCGTGTCCTTCAAAAGGGCTTTCTCCAGCCTTACCCTGGCGCCGGTCTCGGAGCCGAGTTCGCCGATGGCGGAGGAGAAGCCCCCGGCCCCGCAGTCGGTGACGGCGTTATAAAGACCGAGGTCGCGCGCCCGCATCAGAACGTCCAGAGCCTTCTTCTCGTTCACCGCGTGGCCTATCTGCACCGCCGAGGAGGAGGTCTCCTCCTCTATGTTCGCGGAAGAGAACGTAGCTCCGTGAATGCCGTCGCGGCCGGTGCGCCCGCCTATGCACACTATCAGGTCTCCCGGCACCACGCGCTTATGTATCTTGTCGGCCGGGATCAGCCCGGCGCAGCCCACGTAGACCAGCGGGTTCAGCAGGTAGCCGTCGTCGAAGTAGAGGCCGCCGGCCGCCGTCGGGATGCCGATGCGGTTGCCGTAATCGCGCACGCCTTCCACCACCCCGCGCATGACGCGCTCGGCGGAGAGGGCGTGCTTCGGAAGCTTCTTATCGCTGTCGAGCCTGCCGAAGCAGAAGGTGTCCGTGTTCAGGACCGGCTTGGCCCCGAGGCCCACGCCTAGTATGTCGCGTATCACGCCGCCCACCCCGGTCTCGGCGCCGCCGTAAGGCTCCACGGCGCAGGGATGGTTATGGGTCTCGGCCTTGAAGGCCAGCCCCCACTTGCCGCTCTTCCCGAATTCCACTATGCCGGCGTTGTCGGTGAAGACGGAAAGGCACCATTTCCTGTTCAGCGTCTTCGTGGCCTTTACGATGGTCTCCTTGAACAGGTTGCGGTACTTCCGCACCTTCTTCCCGTCGCGGAAAGCTACGGGGCCGGAGAAGGTCTTGTGCTTGCAGTGCTCGGACCAGGTCTGGGCTATGGTCTCCAGCTCGCCGCGGGTGGGCTGGCGCCCCATCTTCCTGAACTGGCGCTGCGCCTCGGCCAGCTCCAGGCCGTTCAGGGACCAGCCGGCGGCCTTGTCCAGCGCCGCCAGCTCACCGGCCTTGAGGGAATTGAAACAGGAAAGCTTGTCGTTCATATCTTCTGTATCCCGAACTTGTTGACCGTCTCGTTCACCAGGGTCCCGGCCACGGCGCGCCGCAGTTCCTTCTCCGAGGAGCAGTCGACGTAATAGGCATGGCCGAAGCGGACGGCGGACGGCTCCTTGCCCAGCACGTCGGCGACGGCGCTTTTCACG
The DNA here is from genome assembly GCA_021811405.1 of bacterium. Lineage (GTDB taxonomy): Bacteria > Elusimicrobiota > Elusimicrobia > Elusimicrobiales > UBA9959 > UBA9959. Next base: position 2,833 of record JAJZOZ010000128.1, read on the forward strand.
CTTTCCCCCACCACGTCGGTGACGGAATCCTTCAGCCAGACCTCTACGCGCCAGCCCTTCAGGCCGGGGCGCGGGCGCGAGAGCGAGTAGGTCTCGGTTATCCTGTCCGTCAGCAACTCGGAGCCCAGCCTGTCGAACTCGGCCCGGCTGAAAGCCGCGTCCACCCGGTACAGGCGCGCCAGACGCGCCGCCCGGACCTTGAGTCCCGCGTGCGCCATGCGCCCGATGAAGCCCCGCTCCTCGTTCTCCGCGTATTTAGCCTTGGTGGTTATCTCTATTATCATTATTTTTTCACCTGCCAGCGGGCTTCTTCTTTTCCACGGATCATGAATATTGGAGGGGTGGCAAGGGTATGGCTTCGGAGGGCCCTCGCGCAGGGCGAGGCTTGCGCAGCGCCGAGCCCGAGCGGGAGCGCGGCCACGGTGTGGCCGATAGCGTGCCCGACGGGGCCATACCCTTGACAGGCCCCCGACTTCACATCCTGCGCTTTCATTTTCAGTTTCCTCATGCGATAAAAGAAGAAGCCGGGTGGCAGTTCACCCGGCTCCGGTCAGTTTCTTCAGGGCCTCTTCGTACTTTTCGAGGGTGCCCCTCACAACTTCGGCCGGCAGCTGCGGCGGAGCGGACTTCTTGTCCCAGCCGCTGCCCTCCAGCCAGTTCCGCACGTACTGTTTGTCGTAGCTGTCGGGACTGGTCCCGACCCTGTACTTCGCCGCGTCCCAGAAGCGGGAGGAATCGGGCGTGAGCGCCTCGTCGATAAGGATAAGTTCGCCGTCCAGCATGCCGAACTCGAACTTGGTGTCGGCCAGCAGTATGCCGCGCTTCCCGGAGTGGTCCGCCGCGAACTTGTAGAGAGCGATGCTCTTCTCCCTTATGGTCTCCGCGAGGCCGGGCGCCAGGGCGGCGGCCATCGTTTCGAAAGTTACGCTCTCGTCGTGCCCCTGGTCGGCCTTGGTGGTAGGGGTAAATATCGGCTCAGGCAGCTTCTCGGCCTCTTTCAGGCCGGACGGCAGTTTTATGCCGCAGACGCTGCCCTGCTTCTGATACTCTTTCCAGCCGGAGCCCGTTATATAGCCCCGCACCACGCATTCGAAGTCCACGCGCTTGGTGCGGTGCACCAGCATGGCCCGGCCGCGCATGTACTCCCAGTCGAAACCTTCCGGGGCGGTCACCCGCTTCCGGATCTCGTCTATATCAGTGGAAACTATATGGTTCTTTATTATCCCGGACGTCCGGGAGAACCAGAACTCGCTTATCCTGTTGAGGAGGGCGCCCTTGCCCGGGATGGGAGTGGGGAGTATGAAATCGAAGGCGGATATCCTGTCCGAAGAAACTATGAGAAGATACTTCTCCCCCGCGGCGTAGAGGTCCCTGACTTTGCCTTTGTGTATCAACTTCAGCTCGGACATGCTCATCTCCTTCTTATATAAGGTAGACTGCCGGTCTGCGCCGCGGCCGACCGCTATCGCTTCTTTTCGGCCTTTTCCAGGTATTTCCTGTATCCGATCTTCTCCAGCTCGGCGTTCTTGGCCAGCACGCCGGCCTTCATCATCTCCCTGTCCGCCTTGAACTCGTCCCGCAGGCGCTTCTCGGCCAGCGACAGCACCTGCACCGCGAGCAGGCCGGCGTTCTTCGCGTTGTTCACCCCCACCGTGGCCACCGGGATGCCGGGAGGCATCTGCACTATGGAGAGCAGCGCGTCCATGCCGGCCAGGGGCGTGGCGTTCACCGGCACGCCGATGACGGGCAGCGGCGTGGCCGCGGCCAGCACGCCCGGCAGGTGCGCGGCGGCGCCGGCCCCGGCGATGATGACGCCGAAGCCGTTCTCCTCGGCCTTCGCGGCGAAGGAGAGCGACGCCTCCGTGGTGCGGTGGGCGGACAGGATCTTGATCTCGAAAGGGACTTTGAACTGCTCGAGGACTTTGGCGGCCGCCGACAATACTCCCAGGTCTGAATCGCTTCCCATGACGATCGCTGCCTTCAGCATAAGCACCTCGCAACTGGAAAGTGTGGGTAGTACGTCAGGGATATTCTACGATTTTAACGCCGCCGGCACAAATCCGGCTCGCCGCGCCCGACGCGCAGGGCCGCAACAACGCATTGCCCTGTTTTTTATATCGCGCCGCGCTTGACAAGCCGCACGTTATTCTGGTATTCTAGTACCTGTTATCTAATTCAGCAAGGAGAAGAACATGCAAGGACTCAAGAGATTGGCGGTCGTAAGCTTCGTGCTTTCGATGCTCACGCTGCTGGGAGGAGGCTACTTCGCCATGCGCAAGCTGGCCCCCTATCCCGACAGGATAGTTTCCGGGCAGGACACGCTGGCCACCGGCGAGGACATCATGCGTGGGCAGGGCGTCTACCAGAAATACGGCCTGATGGACCACGGCAGCGTCTGGGGCCACGGCACGCTGCGCGGGCCGGAGTTCTCGGCCGAGACGCTGCACCTGACCGGCGTCTACATGCGGGACTTCTACGCGGGCAAATACGGCTCCTCCTACGAGGCCCTCCCCGCGGAGCAGAAGGCTTCCGTGGACGCCGCCGTAATCAAGGAGATAAAGGCCAACACCTACGACCCGTCCTCCCGCGCCCTGCTGGTCTCCCCCGCCAGGGCCTACGCCCTGCAGAAGGTGACCGAGCACTGGAGCGGCATGCTCCGGAACGGCGACAGGGGCTACGGCTTCCTGCCGGATACGGTCAAGACCGAGGCCGAAGCCTCGGCCATCAGCAAGTTCTTCTTCTGGACGGCCTGGGTGGCCGGCACCGACAGGCCGGGCGAGGACATCACCTACACCAACAACTGGCCTCCCGACGCCAGCGTCGGGAACACGATGTCCGACGGCTCCTTCATCTGGAGCGTGATCTCCGTCATAGGGCTGCTGCTGGTCCTGGGCCTGGTCATCTACGTCGTTCACCGCTACCACCTTTTCTACGGCGAGACCAAGAGCGAGGCCATAGCCAAGGCCCTGACCGAGCTCCCCCTGACCTCCAGCCAGGTCAAGGCGGCCAAGTTCTTCCTCGTTGTCTCGCTCCTCTTCATAGTGCAGACCCTGATGGGCGGCCTGCTGGCCCATTACACCACCAGCCCGCTCAGCTTCTACCCGGATATCGTGGCGAAGCTGGTGCCGTACAGCCTGGCCAAGAGCTGGCACCTGCAGCTGGCGATACTCTGGATAGCCGCCACGTGGATAGGCGCCTCCATCTACCTGGCCCCCGTCATCAGCGGCAGGGAGCCGCGCGGGCAGGGGACGCTGGTCAACCTGCTCTTCGGGGCGGTGCTCGTCGTGGCGGTCGGCAGCCTGGTCGGCACGGCGCTCGGCATCAACGGATATTTCAGCGAGAAGGCCTGGTTCTGGTTCGGCCACCAGGGCTGGGAGTACCTGGAGATGGGCCGCTTCTGGCAGATACTGCTGTTCGTCGGGCTCATAGCCTGGCTGCTGATAGTCTACCGCGGCCTGAAGGACCGCCTCTACGGCCCGAAGGCCGACGAGAGCGGCGTGGTGGCCTTCTACGTGCTGAGCGCCATCATGGTGGTGGGCTTCTTCGGCTTCGGCCTGTTCTACGGCAAGGGCACGCACCTGACCGTGGCCGACTACTGGCGCTGGTTCGTGGTGCACCTGTGGGTAGAGGGCATCTTCGAGTTCTTCGGCGTCGCCGTGATCTCGATGTTCCTCGTGATGCTCGGCCTGGCCGACAAGAAGGAGGCGATGAAAGTGGCCTACTTCACGGCCACGCTCGTCTTCGCCAGCGGCATCATAGGCACCGCGCACCATTACTACTGGTACGGCGGCCCGTCGTACTGGCTGGCGCTGGGCTCGGTCTTCTCCTCGCTGGAGCCGATACCGCTGATCCTGCTGGTGGTCCGGGCGTGGATGGAGTACAAGGCCATCCAGGACTCCGGGCGCCAGTTCCCGTACCGGTGGCCGCTGCTGTTCATCACGGCCTCCAGCTTCTGGAACTTCGTGGGGGCCGGCGTGTTCGGCTTCACGATCAACCTGCCGGTGGTGAACTACTTCGAGCACGGCACGTACCTGACGGCCAACCACGGCCACGCCGCCCTGTTCGGCGTTTACGGCATGCTGTCGCTGGCCATCCTGCTGTTCTCCTGGCGCTCGCTCGTCAGCGACGAGGCCTGGGACAGCAAACTGCTGTCGTGGACCTTCTGGCTGCTGAACGCGGGCCTAGCGCTGATGTGCGCGATAACCCTGCTGCCGGTGGGCCTGGCGCAGACCGCGCTGGCCTACAAGCACGGCGTCTGGGCCGCCAGGAGCGCCTCCTTCTACAGCATCCCGGTCATAGAGAAGCTGCTGGAGCTGCGCGCGATACCCGACACGATGGTCATCATCGGCGCGGTGCTGCTGTTCTGGTTCCTGCTCAAGACCAGATCGGA
>JAJZOZ010000129.1 GCA_021811405.1 bacterium
CTTACCGGCAGGCTCGAGGACGCGCTGAAGGGCGCCGACGTGCTCAGCGCCGCCTCCACCCCAGGCCCGGACGTCATCAAGAAAGAATGGGTCGCGACGATGGCCAAGGACGCGGTCTGCTTCCTGACGGCGAACCCCATCCCCGAGATGTGGCCCTGGGACGCCAAGGAGGCCGGCGCCAAGGTCGTCGGCACCGGCCGCTCGGATTTCCCCAACCAGGTCAACAATTCGCTGGGCTTCCCCGGCATCTTCCGCGGCGCGCTCGACGTGCAGGCGAAGACGATAACCGACGAGATGTGCGTGGCCGCCGCCGAGGCGCTGGCGGGCTACGTCGTCAAGGAGGGCAAGATGAACGAGGATTACCTGCTCCCCCACATGGACGAGCCGGAGGTCTACATAGACGAGGCCGTCGCGGTGGGCATGAAGGCCATAGAGCAGGGCATAGCCAGGAAGAAGCTGACCGCCGACGAGCTGCGCCGCAGCGCCGAGTTCTACGTGCGCCGCGCGCAGAAGGACGTGGAAGTGCGCCAGAAGAACGGCATCGTCAAGCTGCCCTGAGGCCGCAAGGCCGGAAAAAGGCCCGGTGCGCTCCCCCGGGCCTTTTTATTTTCTTTGCATCGGCGGAAATATCTTTTGTAACTTATAAGAAAGCCCTATGAAAACGCGCATCACCGAATCGACGCTCCTGTTCATCAGCATCGCCAAGTGGGTGTTCCTGTCGACGCTGGCCGGCGCGCTGGTCGGTTTCCCCGTGGCGCTTTTCCTGAAGCTGCTGCGCGTCTCCTCCGACTGGGCCGCGGGCTGGGACTATTATTACCTGCTGCTGCCGCTGGGCATGTTCGCCAGCGCGCTGCTGATCAAGTACCTGGCGCCCGACGCCAAGGGGCACGGCACCGAAAAGGTCATCGAGGCCATCCACCGGCGCGCCGGCAAGATCCCGGTGGCGGTGGTGCCGGTGAAGCTGGTCGCGACGCTGGTCACGCTGGTGCTCGGCGGCTCGGCCGGCAAGGAAGGCCCGTGCGCGCAGATAGGCGCAGGCATCACCTCGGTCTTCAGCGACATCTTCAGGTTCAGCGAGCACGACAGGAAGAAGATGGTCATCTGCGGCATCAGCGCCGGTTTCGCCGCGGTCTTCGGCACGCCGATCGCGGGCGCTATCTTCGGCGTGGAAGTGCTGTTCGTGGGCTCGATCCTCTACGAGGTGCTGCTCCCCTCCTTCATCTCCGGTATCACCGCCTACCAGATCAGCTCGGCGCTGGGCATAACCTATTTCTACCGCCCGATAAACTTCGTCCCGGTCTTCTCGGAGACCTTCCTGCTGAAGGTGATGTTCGCCGGCCTGTTCTGCGGCCTGGCGGCCATCACGCTGATCGAGCTGATGAAGTACTTCGAGAAGAAGGCCCACGCGCTGGCCGTCTGGGAGCCTTACAAGGGCCTGATCGGCGGCGCCGTGGTCTCGCTCTTCGCGCTGCTGGTAACCAAGCGCTACCTCGGCCTGGGCCTCGACCTCATCGAGGACACGCTGACCGGAGTGCCCGCGCACTGGTACGATTTCGTGCTGAAGTCCTTGTTCACTTCCATAACGCTGAGTTTCGGCGGCAGCGGCGGCATCATCACGCCGGTCTTCTTCGTCGGCGCCACCGCAGGCAGCCTCTACGCCAGCATGACCGGCCTGGACCACGCCACGTTCGCCGCGATCGGCATGACCGCCGTGGTGGCCGGCGCGGCCAACACGCCTATAGCGGCCAGCATCATGGCGGTGGAGCTTTTCGGCCCGGCGGTGGCCCCCTACGCCACCGTGGCCTGCGTGATAAGCTTCCTGATGACAGGCAACCGCAGCGTCTATCCTTCGCAGGTGCTGTCGGTCACCAAGTCGGATTCCATCAAGGTGGAGCTCGGCCGCGAGCTGCAGGATATCCGCGAGGCCAGCTACTCGCCGAAGCCGGGCGGTTTGGCAGCGCTGGCCATCCAGTTCATCCAGCGGGTCGACGACGCCGTCAACCGCCTGCGCCGCTAGCGCTATTTCCCTTCCAGTCTTACCTTGAAAGCCGCCCCGCCCGGGGCGGCCCGGCCCGGCATGGCCGGGGCGTTGGCGTCGCGGACTCCGGTGAAGGCAGGGGACATGATCTCCACTCCGGCGGCGTTGAACTTGTCCTGGATATTGGCGTGCAGGTCGGAGTAGATCGAGGCCATCCGCGCCGGCTTGTCAGTATAGGCGTTCAGCTCATAGGAGACGTTGAAGTCGTTGAGGGCGGTCTGCAGGATGAACGGCTTCGGCTCAGGCATCACGTCGGGGGTGCCGGCCGCGGCGGCCAGCAGCAGCTCGTGCACCTTCTGCCACGGGGCGTCGTAGCCTATCGTGACCGTGGTGTTCAGGATGATGCCGCTCTCCCCGGACAGCGAGCTGTAGTTGACGATATGGCTGCCGAGCACCAGCGCGTTCGGGATCGTGATGTTGACGTTCTTGATGGTCCTGATCCGCGTCACCAGCAGCGTCTTCTCCGTGACGTCCCCGACGGTCTCCGCTATCTTGACCCTGTCCCCTATGAGGAACGGCCGCATGTAGGTGAGCATAAGCCCGGCCACGGCGTTGCCGATGGCGGAACTGGACCCCAGCGAGAGCAGCACGCCGAGGAATACCGATACTCCCTTGAAGGCGGGCGAGGAGGACCCGGGCAGATAAGGGAAGACGATCACCAGGGTGAACGCCCAGATCAGGAAACGCGCAATCTGGAAAGTGGGCTTGGCCCAGTCCGGGTAGAAGCCCCGGAAAGAGATATGCCCCGCCTGCACCTCGCCCGCCAGGGCCTGCAGGACCCTCAGCAGGTAGTGCACCACCGTGACCGTGACCGCCACGAAAATGAAGTCCGGGATATAGCGCAGCGCGGCCTTCAGCATGGCCGCCAGCGGGTCGAGGACGTAGCCGAAAAGCACAGGCGAGAAGCCGCGGGTCCACGGGAAGAGGCTCAGCAGCGTAGGGACGTAGAAATAGATCAGCGCCAGCGTCAGCGCTATCCGGACCGTCTTCAGGAAGGCCGTGAGCGCGCCCGCTATATGCGCGGCGTTCAGCAGCTCGAACTGCTGGATCTTAACGCTGCGCACGTTCTCCCCTGCCCACCGCTCGAGCCGCGGCAGGAGGTAGCCCTGGGCGCCGGCCAGCAGTTTCAGCAGCAGCACGAAAAGGCCGGACAGCAGGACCGCCAGCCCCGCCCCGATGAGCAAGCTGCGCAGATCGTACAGCTTCACCGCCGCCGCGGGTTCGGCGGCGGCCGGCGCCCCGGCGTGAACGGCGGCGCACAGGCCGGCGGAAAGTCCCAGCAGCAGGAAAGTTCTTTTCATATCAGGTCCCCTGTCGGGCCGCCTCGCGCGGCCGACGGTCTGATTATAACAAATCGCGCCCGCCGGGCGGCCGCAGAAATCCCTTGAATCCCCCGGCGCACGGGGTTATAATAGATTACGGGTCCGGGGCTTCCCGGAGGGATCTTGATGGTCGGGCCGCCGTCAACGCTTAACTGACGGCGGCTTTCCTATTTTTAACGGAGGTACCATGAAGAATATCGTCCTGGCGGGTCTGGCCGCCGTGTTCCTGGCTTTCGGCGCCTGCGCCAAGAAAGAGCCTCAACTGGTCTTCAGCGTCGGCGGCGCGCCGAACGAGGTCGAGCTCTGGGAGAGCCTGGCCGCCCGGTTCTCCGCCGAGAAAGGCGTGAAGATCTCCATCGTGCGCCAGCCCACGGATTCCGACCAGCGCCGCCAGGGCGTGCTGGTGCCGCTCAAGGCGGGCAAGGCGGACCCGGACGTGTTCCTGGCCGACATCGCGTGGCTGCCGCAGCTGGCGGCCTCGGGCTGGCTCGAGGACCTGCGGCCCTACGCCGAGGCCGACGGCACCGATCTCAAGGCTTTCTGGCCCAACGTCGTGAACCAGGCCGACAGGCAGAAGGACGGCTCCCTCGCCGCGCTGCCGGTCTACGTGGACGCCGGCCTCCTTTATTACAGGACCGACCTCCTTAAGAAATACGGGTTCAAGGCCCCGCCCGTCCTCTGGGACGATCTCCGCGCCATGGCGGAGAAGGTCCAGGCCGGCGAACGGAAGGCGGACCCCTCCTTCTACGGCTTCGTCTGGCAGGGCGCGCAGTACGAGGGGCTGGTCTGCGACTTCATGGAGTTCGCCTCCTACGGCGCGAAGGCCCTCGACTTCTCGCGGCTGACCTCCCCCGAGGACGTGCGCGCGCTGACGTTCATGCGCGACGCCGTCTCCGGCAGCCGGATCTCCCCTCCCAACACCTACACCGAGATGAAGGAAGAGGAGGTCCGCGCCTTCTTCCAGGAGGGGCATGCCGCGTTCGAGCGCAACTGGCCGTACGCGCTGGGCCTGCACGAGCAGGCGGGTTCCCCGGTCAGGGGCAAGGTCGGGATAGCGCCGCTGCCGCGCTGGCCGGGCGGCGTAAGCGTCTCGGCGCTGGGCGGCTGGCACATAGCCGTGTCCAAGTTTTCCGACGACAAGAAAGGCGCCTGGGAGTTCGTGAAGTTCGTCACGTCGCGCGAGGTCCAGAAAGAGCTGGCCCTGAAGCTGGGCTGGAACCCGGCCCGCATGGACGTCTATAAGGACAGGGACGTCCTCAAGGCCTATCCGTACTTCGCGAAGCTGGGCGAGATCTTCCGCAACGCCTACCCGCGCCCCGCCCTGCCGTATTACACCCAGCTTTCGGCCATCCTGCAGCGGCACCTCAACGCGGCGCTCTCCGGCGCGGCCGCCCCCGGGGCGGCGCTCGCCGCCGCGCAGGCGGAGGTGAAGTCCGCCGAGGAGCGTTACCGCAGATGAGGGCGCGCCTCGCCGCCGCGCTCTCCGGCAGGGAAGCTTACCTGTTCGTCGCCCCCCTGCTGGCCGCGGTCTTCGCGCTGATAGTCTTCCCGATAGCCGGGACCCTGCTGTCGAGCTTCTACTCCGACGTGAGCTTCCTGGGCCGCGAGTTCGTCTGGCTGGGCAACTACCTGCAGGCCTTCTCCGACCCGGGCTTCCGGCAGTCGCTCGGTTTCACGCTGATGTTCATCGCCGCGGCGGTGCCGCTGGAGCTGGCCATCGGGACCGCTTTCGCGGTGGTCCTCGACCAGGAGCTGCCGCTGCGCGGCCTGTGGCGCGCCAGCGTGCTGATCCCGTGGGCCATCCCGTCGGCCGTCTCGGCCAGGATCTGGGAGCTGATCTATAACTACAACTACGGCCTGGCCAACATGCTGCTGGGCGTCTCCGGGCTCTCCTCGGCGCCGGTGAACTGGACCGGGTCGGCCCCGGGCGCCTTCCTCGCGCTGCTGGCAGCCGACGTCTGGAAGACGGCTCCGTTCGTGGCGCTGATCGTGCTGGCCGGCCTGCAGGCCGTGCCGCAGGACCTGCGCTGGCAGGCCAGGATAGACCGCGCCACCTCGTGGCAGGCCTTCCGGCTGGTGACGCTGCCGCTCCTGAAGCCGGTGCTGGTGGTCGCGCTGCTGTTCCGCACCATCGACACGCTGCGCATCTTCGACGTGATCTACGTGCTGACCGGCGGCGGGCCGGGCGGCGCGACCACGTCGGTATCGCTCTACGCCTACCGGTACTTCGCCGGCGGCGACTTCGGCTACGGCTCGGCGGTCTCGATGATCCTGTTCGCGGTGTCGTTCGGCCTGTCGTACCTCTACGTGAGGCTGAGCGGCTTCAGGGAGGGCGCCGTATGAGCCCGGAGCGCCGCGAAAGGCTCCTGATGCGGGCCGGCGCAGCCGTGATGGCGGCCTTCTGCCTGGGCCCGTTCCTCTACATGTTCGCCGTCAGCCTGAGCCCCGCGCCGGACCTGCGCGGCGCGTGGACGCTGGCCAACTACCGCGCCGTCCTGGGCACGCCGTCGCTGCACTTCCGGGATTACCTGGTGAACAGCATGGCGGTATCGGCGCTGTCGGCGCTGTTCACGGTCGCGATAGCCTCGCTGGCGGCCTACGCGATCACGCGCCTCGAGATGGCCGGCAAGGCCGCGGTGCTGTTCTTCGTCCTGGCGGTCTCGATGTTCCCGCAGGTCAGCCTCATCGGCTACCTGTTCAGGCTGATGTCGGACCTGGGCCTCATCAATACCTACGCCGCGCTGGTCGCGCCTTACGTGGCCTGGATCCTGCCGCTGTCGCTGTGGATCCTCGTCAGCTACTTCGCGCAGATCCCGAAGGAGCTGGACCGCGCCGCCGTCATCGACGGCTGTTCGCCGTTCGGGACGCTGTGGCGGGTGCTGCTGCCGGTGGCCCTGCCGGGCGTGCTGTCCACCGCGCTGCTGTCGTTCATCTTCGCGTTCAACGAGTTCATCTTCGCGCTGATCCTGACCACGGACCACGCGGCGCGCACGATCCCCGTGGGCATCGCGATGTTCCAGGGCCTGCACGGGGAGATCCCGTGGGGCAACATCATGGCGGCCTCGGCGCTGTCCACCGCGCCCGTGCTGGCGCTCACCGCTTTCTTCCAGCGGCATATCATACAGGGCCTCACCCGGGGCGCCGTAAAGGGCTGAACCATGAACATAAGCATAAAGGGACTTAAGAAGGAGTTCGTCTCGCTGCGCGGGCGCAATACCGTCCTCGCCGGGATAGACCTCGAGATCAAGGAGGGCGAGCTGTTCGTGCTGCTGGGGCCTTCCGGCTGCGGCAAGTCGACGCTGCTCAACCTGATAGCCGGCCTCGAGAAGCCCACCGCCGGCGAACTGCGCTTCGGCCCGGGGCTGGTGGCCTCCGGGCGGCCGGCGGATTTCGTGGGCCCGCGCGAGCGCAACGTCGCGATGGTCTTCCAGAGCTACGCGCTCTACCCCCACCTGACGGTGCGCGCCAATATCGCCTTCCCGCTGCGCATCGCCGGAGTTCAGCCCTCCGAGATCGCCGCGCGCGTGGAGAAGGCCGCCGCCACGCTCGGCATAACGCGGCTGCTCGACGCCAAGCCCGGAGAGCTCTCCGGAGGCGAGCGCCAGCGCACGGCCATCGCGCGCGCGATAGTCCGGCGGCCGGACGTGCTGCTCTTCGACGAGCCGCTCTCGAACCTCGACGCGCAGCTGCGCCTCGCCACCCGCGTGGAGCTCAAGAAGCTGCAGCGCGAACTGGGGGTCACCTCCGTTTACGTCACGCACGACCAGGTGGAGGCCATGACGCTCGGCGACCGGGTCGCCGTC
>JAJZOZ010000130.1 GCA_021811405.1 bacterium
GCGCAACTCTCACTAAGGAGCCTGCCTCTATGCAGAACTCAGCCATCATCAGCGAAGTGGACGCCATAGCCGCCAGGTACGGCGACAGGAAAGGCTCCCTGATCCCCCTTCTGCAGCTTATACAGAGCCGCTTCGGCTACCTCCCCCGCCCCGCCATAGAGCGGCTGGCCGAGCGGATGGGCGTGGCCCCGGCCGAGATAATCGCGGTCTACTCTTTCTACGCGCAGTTCCGCACCACCCCCGTAGGCAAGCACCACATTAAGGTATGCCACGGGACCGCCTGCCACGTGGCCGGCGCCGACAAGGTCAGCTCGGCCCTGCACGAGGAACTGGGCATAGGCCACGGCCAGACCACGCAGGACGGCGAGTTCTCAGTGGAGGACGTGGCCTGCCTGGGCTGCTGCAGCCTGGCGCCGGTGGTGATGGTGCAGGACGAGACCCACGGCGGCGTCACGCCCGACAAGGTCAAGAAGCTGGTGAAAGAGACCAGGGCCGGCGGCTGCGCCTGCGCCGAGGCGGCCGGCAAGGCCGCCAAAGCGCCCGGCTCGGCCAGGCCCGCGCCCGGCGTGAGCCTGGTCCGCGTGGGTATGGGCTCCTGCGGGGTCGCGGCCGGCGCCCGCAAGACGCTGGCGGCCGTGACCGAAGCCGCGGCGCAGGCCGGGCTGGACGTCCCGGTCATGTCCACCGGCTGCAACGGCATGTGCCACGAGGAACCGCTGCTCGAGGTGGTGCAGGACGGCCACTCCTATTTCTACGGCAAGGCCACTCCCGAGACCGCCGGCCGCGTGATGCGGCAGCACGTGCTGGAGGGCAAGCCGGTGACGGAGAGCCTGCTGATATCGCCCGATAAGCCGGCGTCTTCCAATCCCTTCTACGCCAAGCAGCAGCGCATAGTCCTGCGCAACTGCGGCGTCATCGACCCGGATTCCATAGAGGCCTACGAGAAGGCCGGCGGTTACTCCGCGCTCCGCAAGGTACTGACCTCGATGAAGCCCGAGCAGGTGATCGCCGAGGTTTCCGCCTCCGGCCTGCGCGGCCGCGGCGGCGCGGGCTTCCCCACCGGCACCAAGTGGAAGTTCGCGGCGGCTGTGCCGTCCGACGGCGAGAAGTACATGATCTGCAACGGCGACGAGGGCGACCCAGGCGCGTTCATGGACCGCAGCGTGCTCGAGAGCGACCCTCACGCCGTGCTCGAGGGCCTGATGATAGCCGCCTACGCCGTGGGCGCCAACAAGGGCGTCTTCTACGTCCGCGCCGAATATCCCCTGGCCGTGCGCCGCATTAACAAGGCCATCGAGGAGGCCGAGAAGAAAGGCCTGCTGGGCAAGAACATCCTCGGCACCGGCTTCTCGTTCACCGCCTATCTGAAGGAAGGCGCGGGCGCCTTCGTCTGCGGCGAGGAGACCGCCCTGATAGCCTCCGTGGAGGGCAAGCGCGGCATGCCGCGCATCCGCCCCCCCTACCCGGTGCAGAGCGGCGTTTTCGGCCACTCCACCACGATCAACAACGTCGAGACCCTGGCCTGCGTGCCGTGGATACTCTCCAACGGGGCCCCGGCCTTCAACCGGTTCGGCACCGAGAAGAGCAAGGGGACCAAGGTCTTCGCGCTGGCCGGCAAGATAGCCCGCGGCGGCCTGGTGGAGGTCCCGATGGGCCTGACGCTGCGCGAGGTGGTCAACGAGGTGGGCGGCGGCGTGCCCGGCGGCAGGAAGCTCAAGGCCGTGCAGATGGGCGGCCCGTCCGGCGGCTGCATCCCGGAGAGCCTGCTGGACACCCCGATAGACTACGATTCCCTGAACGCGACCGGCGCGATCATGGGCTCCGGCGGCATGGTCGTGATGGACGACACCACCTGCATGGTGGACGTGGCGCGCTTCTTCCTGAAGTTCACGCAGAACGAGTCCTGCGGCAAGTGCACCTTCTGCCGCGTGGGCACGAAGCGCATGCTCGAGATACTCGAGCGCATCTGCGCCGGCAAAGGGAAGCTCGAGGACCTGGACACCCTGAAGAGCCTGGGCGAGAGCATCAAGAAGTCCTCGCTGTGCGGCCTGGGCCAGACCGCTCCCAACCCTGTGCTGACCACGATGCGCTACTTCGAGGACGAATACCGGGCCCATATCACCGACAAGAGCTGCCCGGCCGGCGTCTGCAAGCCGCTGATACACTACGAGATCAACCCGAACTGCACCGGCTGCACGCTCTGCGCGCGCCGCTGCCCGGTGAAGGCCATCTCCGGCGAGCCGAAGAAGCTCCACGTGATAGACGATTCGATATGCACCCGCTGCGGGGTCTGCAAGGACGTCTGCCGCTTCAAGGCGGTGGACGTCGTGCCCGGCCCCGCCGCCGCAGGGAGGACAGCATGAAGAAGATCTCGATAAACCTCGACGGGCGCAAAGTGGAGGCCGCCGCGGGCTCCACGCTGCTGCAGATAGCCAAGGCCAACGGGATAGAGATCCCGACGCTCTGCTACGATCCCCGCCTGCCCCCCTACGCCTCCTGCTTCGTCTGCATAGTGGAGGTGGAGGGACGCCGCGGCATGGCCCCGGCCTGCGCCACGAAGGCGGATGACGGCATGGTGGTGCGAACGAACACCGAGGCGATACGCGAGCTGCGCCGCATCGGCCTGGAGCTGCTGCTCTCCAACCACCACGGCGACTGCATAGCGCCGTGCAACATGGTCTGCCCGGCCGGCATAGACATCCGCTCTTACCTCTCCGAGGCCATGCGCGGCAATTTCACGGACGCGCTGCGCATCATCAAGGAGCGAAATCCCTTCCCGTCGGTCTGCGGGCGCATCTGCCCCCACCCCTGCGAGGACCACTGCCGCCGCAACCTGGTGGACGAGCCCGTCTCGATAAACCAGGTCAAGCGCTTCGTCTCCGACATAGACCGCTGCTCGGTGGACGCCTGGAAGCCGGAGCTGGCGCCGAAGAACGGCCGCAAAGTGGCAGTGATAGGCGGCGGCCCCGGCGGCATGAGCGCCGCCCATTACCTGGCGATGCTGGGCTATTCGGTGACCGTCTTCGAGGCCATGGAGAAGGCCGGCGGCATGCTCCGCTACGGCGTGCCGGATTACCGCCTGCCCCCGGTGGTCATCGATTCCGAGATAGAGCAGATCCAGGCCATGGGCGTGGAGCTGCGCACCAGCAAGGCCTGGGGCCGCGATTTCCACCTCGACGACCTCCGGAAGAGCGGCTATTCCGCCGTCGTCGTGGCCATAGGCGCGTGGACCGCGCAGGCCATGGGCGTGCCGGGCGAGGACAGGGACGGAGTCTGGTCCGGCATAGGTATGCTCGAGCGCGCCAACAAGGGCGAGCAGCTGCCGCTGGGCCGCAGGGTCATCGTGGTCGGCGGCGGCAACACCGCCATAGACTGCGCCCGCTCCTCCCTGAGGCAGGGCGCCGACGAAGTTACCATAGTTTACCGCCGCAGCCGCGCGGAGATGCCGGCCCACCCCGAGGAGATACATGAGGCGGAAGAGGAGGGCGTGAAGTTCCTCTTCCTGACCGCCCCCGTTTCCTTCGTCGGAGAGGGCAAGCCTCTGACTATGCGCTGCGTGCAGATGAGGCTGGGCGCGCCGGACGCCAGCGGCCGCCGCCGCCCCGAGCCCGTGCCCGGCTCGGAGACCGACCTGACCGCCGATTCCGTCATCGCCGCCATAGGCCAGAAGGTGCGCTGGGACGGCTTCAACGCCGACGGCCTGAAGTTGACCAAGTGGGGAACGCCCGAGGCGGACCAGAACACGCTGCGCTCCGTCAGCCACCCCGACGTCTACGTCTGCGGCGACTGCCTCACCGGTCCCGCGACGGCCATAGAGGCCATAGCCGGCGGCCGGCGCGCGGCGCTCGCCATCCACGAGCAGATGACCGGCGAGAAGCAGGTGCTCTCGCCGCACGCCTTCAACATCCGCAAGGGCCCGCTGAAGGCCCTGTCCAAAGAGGAGTACGCCCATTACCCGAAGAAGCCGAGGACGAAAGTGCCGCAGCTGGACGCCTTCAGCCGGGCGCGCACCTGCAGCGAGGTCTCCCACACGCTGGCACAGAAGGAGGCCGTGGAGGAAGCCCGCCGCTGCCTGCTCTGCGGCTGCCAGGAAGTGGACACCTGCCAGCTGCGCCGCTACTCCGAGGAGTACGGCGCCAAGGGCGAGCTTTTTCCCGGGGAGAAGACGAAAGGGTCGAAGATGCCCAAGCATCCGTACATCGACCGGGACCACCAGAAGTGCATACTCTGCGGCCGCTGCGTGCGCGTCTGCACCGAGCTGCAGGGCTCCGGCGCCATAGGCCTGGCCGCCCGCGGCTTCGTGACCGAGGTCACTTCCGCCTGGGGCAGCAGGCTGGCCGAGTTCGCCTGCAAGTCCTGCGGCCAGTGCGTGGCCGCCTGTCCCGCCGGCGCCCTTTCCGCCCGCTTCAAGACGGTGGAGGTGCCCTCCTGGCGCTCCGCCAAGGACAGCGCGGTCTGCGCCTACTGCGGCCTCGGCTGCGTGCTGGACTACTCCGCCGCCGACGGCCGTATACAGCGCCTGGACAACAAGCTGGAAGCCAGGGACAGCAACTCGATGATCTGCGCCAGGGCCTTCAGCGGGTTCGACGTGCTCGAAATGGAAGGCCGCCTGCGCGAGCCGATGATAAAGGAGAAGGGCTCCTGGCGCAGGGCTAAATGGGACGAGGCCATGAAGGCCGCCGCCGAAGGGCTCAGGAAGGGCTCCGGCAAGTCCGCCGCGGTGCTGGGGTCCCCCCGCCTTTCCAACGAGGCCCTGTACATGCTGCAGAAGATAGGCCGCGCCGGCCTCGGGACCAACAGCCTGGCCGTGCCCGGCATAGGCGCCGGCGAGGACACCGCCCTCCGCGCCTTCGGCCTGGACGCCTCCCCCGCTTCGCTCGGGGACATCTCCGGGGCCGACGCGGTGTTCTGCGCCGTGCCGGACCTGGAAGGGCATTACCCCTCCATCGCCTCCGCCCTGCGGCAGGCCGCGATCCGCGGCGCCGCGGTGCTCTACGGCCCGCGCCCCAGCCAGGTCTACCTGCGCTGGCTGAAGGCCGCTTCCGAGGGACGCAAGGCCTCGGAGCTCAAGGCGCTGGGCGAGCTGAAATCCCCGCGCCTGCCCGCCGGCGAGGACGCCGCCGCGGCCGACGCCGACTGGAAGCGCCTGCAGGCCGCCGCGAACCCGCTGTTCATAGCGGACCCGGCGCTGACGGCCCCGGCCGACGTGGCCGCGCTGGCGGACATCCTGCAGCTCCTCGGAAAGCCCGGAGCGCTGCTGCTGCTCAGACAGGGCCCCAACGCCCAGGGCGCCATAGACCTGGGCATGGACGCCTTCCGGCTGCCGGGCCAGGCCCCGGTCACCTCCAAGTCCGCCCTGCGCGCGCTGGAGAAGCTCTGGAACTGCGAGCTGCCGGCCGGCCCGGGCCTGGGCGGGTCCGCCATACTGGAGGCCGCCGCGGCGGGCAAACTGCGCTCGCTGCTCGCCTGGGGCGACTCCGGCCTGGACGGCCTTAAGTTGAAGGACGTCTTCGCCGTCTCGGGAGAATGGCTGGAGCCCTCCGCGAAGCACCCTGCCTCGGTGGTCTTCCCGGCCGCGCTCTTCGCCGAGGACGCGGGCTCCTACACTTCCTTCGACAGGCGGGTCAGGCAGGCCGGCATCCGGCGGCCGCAGGGCTCGCCCCAGCCGAACTGGCTGGTCCTGTCCGACCTGGCGCGGCACCTGGGCCTGAGGACGCAGGAGACCCTGTCCGCCCTCCGCGGAGAGATCTCCTCCGTCAACGCGCTCTACTCCGGTCTCGGCTGGGAGAAATGGGCGGACGGCGAACACGACGCGGTCTGGAAGCCCGCGTTCTCGCCGGCGCTGGTCCCGCCATCGGGCGAGGCCCGCAAGCGGGCAGGCTTCGCCCTGGAGGACTCCGTTTCCCGTTTCGTGCGGCGCCGCCTTTCCGAAGCGGCGGCCAGGGGCAGGGCGGCGGTTTGACAGCGCCCCGCTTTTAGTTGCAGAATTCACTTGGGTTAAGAGGACAGGAGATAAGGAGGACGAATGAAGAAGATATTGTTAGCGATAGCGGTGATGGGAACTTTCGGCGCCGCGGCTTTCGCGGCCGACTACGGCAGCGCCGGCTGCGGCCTCGGGAGCCTGGTGTTCAAGGAGAACGACGGGACCCAGATACTGGCCGCCACCACGAACGGCACCTTCGGCAGCCAGACCTTCGGCATAACCTTCGGCACTTCCAACTGCAACGCGAAGGGCATGATAAAGGTCTCCAAGGCGCGCGAGAGCTTCATCGAGGCCAACTTCAAGGACCTCTCCCGCGACGCCGCCAAGGGCACCGGCGAGTACGTGACCAGCCTGGCGAAGCTCTACGGCTATACGCCCGAGAACGCCTGGCAGTTCGGCCGGCTGCTCCAGAAGAACCACGCCGCGATCTTCGCCGCCAACGACGCGGCTACCGCGGTCAGCCGGATAAACAGTCTCGTCGCCAGCATATAAGCCGCGGCCTGCAGCGGGCCGGCGGGAGCACCGCCGGCCCGTTTTAATTTCCCCTATGAAGAGAGAACTGCTCCTGCTGGCGCTGCTGCTGGGCGCCTCGGCCGCCTCCGCGATCACGCCGGAGCAGGAGCTGCGCAGGCTCTCCCTGCGCCGCCAGGCCGCCGAGGAGAAAGCCTGGGAGGACCCTTACTGGCTCAAGCTCCTCTACTACGAGAAGGACCTTTTCGGCAGGCCCCGCAGCGCCGACAGCGACCCGCGCTTCTTCCTCTCCAAGTGGGGCGCGATCAATCCGCGCCTGGAACTGGAGGCCGCCATAGACGGCCTCTACTCCGACGGGGAGGACGACGAGAGCCCCGAATGCCGGTTCCCGGAGCGCTACCGCTGGCTCAGGGAGAAGCTGGGCGCGAAGTTCGACCGTCCGCCGCGCCGCTGCCCCTCTTTCGAGGAATGGCGGGCCGGCCTGGACCCGGAGGCGGTCAGCCTCCTCTTCGCGGCCGGCTACCTCAACAACCCCTCCACGCTTTACGGCCACACTTTCCTGCGCCTGCACAAGCGCGGCGCTGCCGGGGCCGACCTGCTGGACTACACCGTCAA
>JAJZOZ010000131.1 GCA_021811405.1 bacterium
TTCTCCTTCCAGGATAAAGCTTCCAGCAGCGCGAAGGCGAGCCCCGCGCAGAAATCGGCTCCCGAGGTGTGCCCGCTGTCCAGCGCGGCGGACAGCGCGGCCCTGAGGCCCCTGCCTCCGGAGGCGGAGAGCGCCTTCAGCAGCCGCAGCGTCTTGGCGTTCACCCGCCCCTCGTAGGAGGCCTCGAGGAAGCTGTTGGAGATCAGGTTGCGGCCGACGGCGCTGAAGTAGAGCAGCTCCACCCTGACCGAGGCGTCCACGCCGAGGTTCAGCGCGGCGTAGTTGAGGCCGGCCAGCATGCCGCTGATGAAATCGTCGCCCGAGGGGGTGAGGCCGAAGCCCAGCCCGCGCATGGCGCGGGCGCCGCCGCGGTAGTCGCCGGAGCGGAAAGCCGCCACGGCCTTCTTGAACCGGGCGAGCAGGCGCCGCTCGAAGGTGCGGGAGAAGTCCCGCTCCAGCCGCGGGTCGAAGATGAACGCCAGGCTCTTCTCCGGGGCCAGTTCGGCCAGCAGCCGCCCCAGCCGGCGCGCGTTGGCCAGCACGGCCGCGGGTTCGGGCCTGAGCTCCGGGATCGAGGAGGAGTACAGGGCCGCCGGGACCTTGCGCAGCCGGTTCTCGTCGACGTAGAAATAGAAGCGCGAGGCGCGCAGGCGGCGGGCCCCGGCCGGCAGCTGGCTGACCACCAGGTTCATCGGGCCGGCGCCGGCGCGCGGGGGGACCAGCGAGACGACGATCCTGCCGCGGCAGAAATTGAGCGCGTTGGCGAAAGCCGAGTGCAGGCGGTACTCGCCCTCGGGGATGCCGTCGCCGTAAGATATCAGGTCCATAATATTAAACCGGCCCGCGCGGCCCACGGGCGGCCGGGGCGGCAAAACCCTCAGGAGGCCGAGGCTTGCGTAAGCGCCGAGGCCGGATGACGGAGCGAGGGCACGGTGTGCCCGAGCGTGTTTTGCGACACGGCCGCCCGGGGGTCGCGCCTACTGCCAAGGGAACGTCTTCCGCTCGTTGAGGAACGGGAACCGGCCGCGCGTCTTCGTGACCAGCTCGCGGTCGAGCGGGACCTCGGAGATGTAGATCCCTTCCTTGGTGCCGCAGTCCAGCACCACCTTGCCGAGCGGGTCGTAGCACATCGAGTTGCCGGAATACTCTATCTTCCCTTCCAGGCCGGTGCGGTCCACGCCGATGCAGTAGGCCTGGTTCTCCACGGCGCGCGCGCGCAGCAGCGTCATCCACTGCTCGGCCCGGCGCATAGGCCAGGCCGCGATCACCAGGTAGACGTCGGCGTCGAAAGCCTTGTTCCAGAACAGGTACGGGAAGCGGAGGTCGAAGCAGACCGCCGGCATGACGCGCAGGCCCTCCAGCGCGAAGACCTCCTGCTTCGTCCCGGCCTTGTAATGCTTGTCCTCCCCGCCGAAAGCGTAGAGGTGGATCTTGGAGTAGGTGTTGACGCGGTTGCCGCGGCGGTCCAGCGTGATCAGGTTGTTGTAGCCCTTCTCGACGCCGCCGTAAGAGATATTGACGTTGTACTCGGCGGCCAGCCCGGAGAAGAAGGCCCGGTCCGAGTCGTCCAGTTCCGAGACGGCGGTGTTCATCGTGAAGCCGGACAGCGTCATCTCGGAGAAGACCAGCCAGTCCACGCCCCGCTCGCACTTGCACTCGGTCAGCAGGTCCTCGATGCGGCGCTTGTTGGCCTCCTTGTCCTCCCACTTCATATCGAACTGGCAGAGCCCTATCTTCATGGTGCATTCCTCCGTAGCGTCCGCTTACCTGCCCCCGGCCTTCGCGGCGAGGGCGACCTTCTCCTTGGTGACCGGCATCGACTTGATGCGCACACCGAGCGCGTCCTCCACGGCGTTGGCGATCAGCGGCGCGCACGGGATCATCGTATGCTCGCCCACGCCGCGGGCGCCGTAAGGCCCGTCCGGCTGGGCGACCTCGATGATTATCGGCACGACCTCGTCGGGCATGTCCAGCGCGGTCGGGATCTTGTAGTCCGAGAAGTTCGGGTTCAGCAGTTTGCCCTTGGCGTCGTAGCGCATGTCCTCGTAGAGGACCGTGGCGAAGCCCTGCAGCAGGCCGCCCACCACCTGGCCCCTGACGAGGTCGGGGTTGATGGCCTTGCCGCAGTCCACGGCCAGCGCCACCTTCTTTATCTTCATCTTGCCGGTCTCGCGGTCCACCTCGAGGATGATGCCGGCGGAGCCGGTGGTGTAGTGCACGTTCGGGTGGCCGCCCTGGCCGGTCTCCGGGTCGCTGATCGCCGAGGCGAACTCCGGCATGAAGACGCCGGAGCCCATGATCGGGCCGCCCTTGAAGGTATAGTCCTCGGCCTGGATGCCGTTGATGACGAAATCCCTGAACGGCAGCGCGAAGCCGGGCTTGGTGCGGCATTTCACGCATTCATCCTCGAGGTAGAGCGTGCTCTTGTCCAGGCAGTGCACGCGCTGGACCAGGTCGAGGATGCGCTCGCGCGCCTCCAGCGCGGCGCGCTTGACGGCGTTGCCGCAGCCCCACGTCACGTGGGAGCCGACCGTCTGCCACTCGTACGGGTTGCGGTCGGTGTCGGGCGTCTCGACGCGGATCTTGGAGACCGGCACGGCCAGCACTTCGGAGGCGATCTGCGCCATCACGGTCAGCAGGCCCTGGCCGATCTCCATGCCGGAGACCAGCACGTTGACGCTGCCGTCCTCGTTGAACTTGAGGAAGGCGCTCGAGCTGGCGTTGGGCGGCATGGCGGGGGACTTCCAGAAGCAGACCTGGGCCTTGCCGATGGCCTTGCGCGGGTCCTTGCTGCGCTCCTTCACGCCCCAGCGGATCTCCTTGCCGACGCGCTCGATGGCCTCGCGGATGCCGGTGGGGTTCATATGCGCGCCGTAAGGCAGCGTGTCGCCCTCGCTGATGGCGTTGCGCTTGCGGAACTCGACCGGGTCGATACCGAGCTGGCGGGCCATGCGGGTGATGTGGGACTCCAGGCCGAAGAGGAACTCCGAGTAGCCGAAGCCGCGGTAGGCGCCGCACGGGGGGAGGTTGGTGTAGGTGCACATCGAGTCGACGCTGAGGTTGTCGACCCGGTACGGGCCGCTGGCCGACAGGCCGGCCGCGTTGACGACGTTGGCGCCGTACTCCACGTAGGCGCCGGCGTCCCAGTGCAGCCTGAAGTCCAGCGCGGTGATCTTGCCGGCCTTCGTGGCGCCCATCTTGATCTTGGCGGTGACGCCGAGGCGCTGGTAGGTGTTGTAGAACTCCTGCGCGCGGCTCCACAGCAGCTTGACCGGGCGGCCGGGCACGGCGATGGCGAGGGCCGCCGCGATGATCTCCATCGTGACGCCGGCCTTGCCGCCGAAGCCGCCGCCGATATAGGTGCTGATCACGCGCACGTCCTTATGCGAGATGCCGAAGGACTTGAGCGTCTCGGCGAAGACGTGGCGCTGGGTGAACGGCGACTGGGACGACGTCCACATCGTCAGGCGGCCGGAGGGATCGTAGAGGCCTATCGCGGAATGCGGCTCTATGGCGCAGTGGGCGTAGCGCGGGACGTTGTAGGTGTCCTCGAGCACGAGGTCGGCGTCCTTGAAGCCCTTCGCGAGGTCGCCTTTGCGGATCTTGCGCCAGTGGGCGATATTGGTCCCGGGCTTGGGAAAGAACCACGGCACGTGGGTATAGTCCTTGAGGTCCGGGTGCACCAGCGGGGAGGTCTTCTCGAGGGCCTTCACGGCGTCCATCACGGCGGGCAGTTCCTCGTACTCCACCTTGACCAGCGCCGCGGCGCGCTGGGCGGTCTTGGGGTCGGTGGCCACCACGGCGGCGACCTGCTCCCCGACGAACCGCACAACGTCCTTGGCGAAGATGTAGCGGTCGTTCATGTACAGGCCGAACTTATGGGTGAAGTTCCGGCCGGTGACCACCTTGACCACGCCCCGCGTCCGCTCGGCGGCGGAGGTGTCCACGGACTTGATCCTGGCGTGCGCGTGCGGGCTCTCCACGAGGGCCGCGTAGAGCAGGCCCGGGCCGAACTCGAGGTCGTCGGTATATTTCGCGGCGCCCCGTATCTTCTCCCAGCCGTCGACGCGCTGGACGGACTTGCCTACCGTCACGAGCCCGTCCGCGGCCGGCGCGGCCTTGGCGGCCTTGCGGGGCTTGCTGGTCACTTTCTGAAGGTCCATAAAATATCCTCTTCCGGAACGTCTTTACTTGGACTGGGCGCCCGCCGGGGGGCGGACGGAGCCGTACCCCTGACCGCCGCAGGCGTTCATCGTGAAGCGCACGGGGGAAGGGAGGCGCAGGTTGTTCTGCCCGAAGACGCCGCTCTGGACGCACTGGCCGGAGGCGGCGGGCAGGGCCTCCACCTTGACCATGTCCAGGGCCATGTTGCCGGCCTGGCCGCGCCAGTAGCGGCGCACCGAGGTGTTCACGGGTGAGACGCCTACGCCCACGCCGTTGACGCGCACCTGCGCGCCGGACGGGACGGTCTCCACCCGGAACGCCTCGTCCACGTACTGGTCGGTCGGGGCGCCCCCGACGCCGGCGGAGTAGGCGGAGCCTTTCTTCATCATCATGCCGCCCTGCGGCATGGCGCAGGCGGCCAGCAGCAGCGCGGCTACGGCGGTAATTACGTATCTCATGGTCATTTCCCCTTCGCCGTCTCGGCGATGGCCTCCACTATGGGCTCGTAGCCGGTGCAGCGGCACAGGTTGCCGGCTATGGCCTCCTTGATGTCGTGGTCCGAAGGCCTGGGGTTCTTCTCGAGCAGTTCGGTGGCCGACAGGATCACGCCGGGAGCGCAGAAACCGCACTGGAAGGCGTTGCGCTCGTGGAACTTGCGCTGCAGCTTCTGCGTCCACTTCCTGGTATTGGCGCCCTCCAGCGTGACGAGCTCGGCCCCGTCGGCCTCCACGGCCAGCGCGAGGCAGGAGCGGACGGTGCGCCCGTCCAGCAGCACCGTGCAGGTGCCGCAGTCGCCCCGGTCGCAGCCGACCTTGGGGCTCTTGATGCCCAGCCGGCCGCGCAGCACGTCCAGCAGCACGTCGTTGGGCTCCACGTCCAGCGAGACCGGCTCGCCGTTAAGTGTGAACTTTATGTTGTGAGTTTTCATGGCGTCCCCGTTAAGCTATGTTCCCGGTCCCGTACTTCGGGCCTTTCCCGAAGAGGCGGGCCACCGCCGTCTCGAGCGCGCGGCCCAGCATCACCTGGGTCATGTGCAGGCGGTATTCCTTCGAAGAGCGGATATCGCCGATGGGGGAGATCTCCTTCAGGATGGTCTCCTTCGCCTTCGCCAGGACCTTCTCGGAGAGCCTGGCGCCGCCCAGCGCGGCCTCGGTAGCGGCGCAGCGGACCGGGACCGGCCCCAGCGCGCAGACGGCGACGCGGTAGGTATTGTCGGAGAAGGCGAGCACGCCCACCCCGGCCTGGGCCAGGTCCTCGCCCTCGTAGCGGGAAAGCTTCATATAGCAAGCGCCGTGCTTCTTCTCCGGCAGCGGCAGCTCGACGGCCGTCACCAGCTCGTCGGGCGCGAGCACCGTCCGCTTGGGCCCGGCGAACCATTCGGAGAACGGGACGCGGCGCTCGCCCCTGAGGCCGCGGACCAGCACCTCGGCGCCGTAGACCGCCAGCGCCGGCGCCGAATCGGCCGACGGCACGGCGGAACAGATGTTGCCGGCCAGCGTGGCGCGGTTGCGCACGCCGGTGGAGGCCACGGTCAGCGAGGCCTCCCAGAGCAGCGGGAACTTCGACTTGACCTGCGCCGAGGCGATCAGGTCGGAGAAGGTGACCAGGGCGCCCACGCGCAGCCTGCCGTCCTTCATGGCCAGGCCGCCCAGCTCCGTCAGGCCCTTCACGTCCACCACGACCTCGGGCCTGGCGAGGCCCTCCTTCAGGTGGACGATCAGGTCGGTACCGCCGGCGAGGGCGCGGGCCTTCTCCCGGTAAAGGGAGAGGACCTGCAGGGCCTCCTCCAGGCCGGTAGGTTTAACGTATTCGAATTCCGCGGTTATCGGCATCTTGCCTCCCTAAAAACGCGGGGCCGGGAGCGGCGCTCCCGGCCCGGGCGGGTCCGTTCAGGCGGTCCAGGCGACCACGCGGCCCATCGACGACTCGAGCTCCATGCCCTTGAGGGGGAAGAAGCCCAGCCAGCAGCGCTTGTTCGAGAGCTTGTCGATCTCGCCGCCGATGTTCTCGGCGTGGACGAGGCGCTTCGGGAACAGCTTCAGGTGCATGACCTGGTAGTATTCCTCGGTGGGGAACATCTCGTCCCAGCGCTGGCCGTACTCGGCCACCAGCTTGTTCTCCGCCTCGATGAAGAGCTTCGGGTGCCAGTTGCGGATGATCGTGTTCATCGGGTGGTCGGCCGAGCCGCAGTCCACGCCGATCCACTTGAACTTCATGTCGAGCGCCCACTTGTGGAAGCGGGGGCCGGGGCCCGGGTGCTTGCAGAAATACCGGACCTCGTCGGAGCTCTTCTCGTACCAGGCGTACTTGTGGTAGCCGGTATTGATGATCAGGATGTCGCCCTTGCGGATGTCGGCGCGCTTCATCAGCAGCTCGGGCTCGTAGAGGGAGTAATCGGAGACGTCCTTGGAGATGTCCACGACCACGGCCGGGCCGGTCCACTCGCGCATCGGCACCTGGCCGATCGTGCGGCCGGCGCCGAAGAAGTGGATCTCGCCGTCCATGTGGGTGCCCACGTGGTTGGAGGTCTTGATGATCTGGCCGTTGGCGCCCTGGCCCATATGCGCGCCGGCGATGCGCTTGAAATACTGCACCTGCAGCGGCATATAGCTCGGCCACGGGGGGGTGTGGACGCTCAGCGGCTGGGTCAGGTCGTACATCTTGGCCTTGTCCAGGAACTTGATGAAATCATCGGGTCTCATGCGGGTAGCCTCCGTAAATGCTGCTTTGATATCTATATTAAAAATTCTAACAAATGCACGGGGGTAAATAAAGGCCGCCCGGGGGTCAGAT
>JAJZOZ010000132.1 GCA_021811405.1 bacterium
GGCGGCTTCTCGTACGGGGACGATATCTCGGCGGGCAAGATCTACGCCGTGAAGATGTCCAGGCTCTCCGGGGATTTCGAAAAGTTCATCCGCGGAGGCCGTCCGGTCATCGGCATCTGCAACGGCTTCCAGATACTGGTCAAGACCGGCTTCCTGCCGGAGAACCCGCGTAACGCGCAGGTCTCCACGCTCTATACCAACGACTGCGGCCGCTTCCTCGCGAAGTGGGTGAAGCTGAAGGTGAACAGGAAGAGCCCGTGCATCTTCACTAAAGGCCTTCCGGACGAGATAGAACTGCCGATGGCGCACGGCGAGGGCAAGTTCATAGTCGAGGACAGGGCGGAGCTCGCGCGTATCACGGCAGGGAACCTGCACGCGCTGACCTACTCCGAGAACCCCAACGGCTCCATGCTGGACATCGCCGGCATCTCCACGCCGTCGGGCACCTGCTTCGGCCTGATGCCGCATCCCGAGCGCAACTTCTTCTCCTGGCAGAGCCCCGACCGCCCGGCGGCCGCCAGGGAAGCGGAGGCGGCCGGCTTCCATTTCTTCAAGAACGCGGTAGACTACGTGAGGTAGAACATGTGCGGAATATTCGGCATTACCGGTACCAGGGACGCCTCCAGGCTGGCCTACGTCGGACTTTTCACTCTGCAGCACCGCGGGCAGGAGTCCGCCGGCATAGTGACCGACGACGGGAGCAGGCTGCTGCAGCATACGGGGATGGGCCTGGTCAACGAGGTCTTCAATAACGAGGCGCTCCAGAGGCTCGAGGGCACCAGCGCCATAGGGCATATCCGCTATTCCACCGCGGGCTCCAGCCATATCACTAACGCGCAGCCCCTGGTCCTCAACTCCTCGCTAGGGCTGGTGGCGGTGGCGCATAACGGCAACCTGACCAACGCCGACGAGGTAAAGGCGAGGCTTCAGAAGGCCGGCGCCATCTTCCAGTCCTCCAGCGACAGCGAGGTGATACTGCACCTGGCGGCGCGCTACCGCGGCCGCACTCTGGAAGAGACGCTGGCGAAGAACCTCACTAAGCTCACCGGGGCCTACTCCTTCCTCTTCATGGCGCCGGGCAAGGTGATAGGCGCCCGGGACCCCTACGGCTACCGGCCGCTGGTGCTCGGCAGGCTGGGGCGTTCCTATATCCTGGCGTCGGAGACCTGCGCCATAGAAGTGGCCGGCGGCGAAGTGGTGCGGGAGATTGAGCCTGGCGAGATGGTGGCTATCTCCGGCGGGAAGCTCAAGTCGCTTCGCTTCGCTAAGCCGAAGAAATTCACGCGCTGTATCTTCGAGCAGGTCTATTTCGCCCGGCCGGACTCGGTAGTGGCCGGCCGCACCGTGCACAAGGTGCGCTACGAGATAGGCGCGATGCTGGCCCGCGAGCTCCGCGGGATCAAGGCGGACATAGTGTCCGGCGTGCCGGATTCGGGCACGGTCTACGCGCTGGGTTTCTCGAAAGAGTCCGGCATCCCGTACCAGGGCGTCTTCATGCGCAACCACTATACCGGGCGCTCGTTCATACAGCCGGACCAGCGCCTGCGCGAGTTCACCGCCCACCTGAAGCTCTCGCCGATACGCGACGTGATAAAGGGGAAGACCATCCTGATCATAGACGATTCCATCGTGCGCGGCACCACTTCGCGCAAGATAGTGTCCAACCTCAAGAAGGCGGGCGCCGGCAAGGTGATAATGGCCTCCGCCTCCCCGCCCATCATCTCGCCGTGCTATTTCGGGATAGATATCCCGACGAAGAGAGAGCTGATAGCCAGCCGCCTCAGCGTGGAACGGGTACGCCGCTACATAGGCGCGGACGGACTCCATTACCTCACCCTGCCCAGCCTCATTGACGTCTGCGGCAACAGGAGCGACCGCGATTTCTGCGTCTCCTGCTTCTCCGGAAAGTACAATGCCGGGGAAGCGCCCAGGGCCGGGGCCGGAGCGGGGAGGATGGGCCTGTGAACGTGCTGATAATAGGCTCCGGCGGGCGCGAGCACGCGCTGGCCTGGAAGATAAAGCAGAGCCCGCTGCTCGGCAGCCTGCACTGCGTCCCCGGTTCGGCCGCAATCTCGGAGCTGGCCGAGTGCCCGGAGATAGGCCAGGAGGACCACGACGCGATCTTCGGCTATTGCGCCGCCAAGAACGTCGGGCTGGTCGTGGTAGGCCCGGAGGCCCCGCTGGCTAAGGGCCTGGCGGATTACCTTACCGGCAAGGGGATAAAGGTGTTCGGGCCTTCGCGCAAAGGCGCGATGCTGGAGGCTTCCAAACAGTTCGCCAAGGAGTTCATGGACCGCAACGATATCCCGACCGCGGGTTTCAAGGTCCTCTACTCGCCGGCGGCGGCCAGGGAGGCCGTTTCCGCGAACAGGAACTATCCGGTGGTCATAAAGGCCGACGGGCTGGCCGCCGGCAAGGGCGTGCGCATCTGCGCCGACGAGGCCGAGGCCCTGGCCGCCGTAGAGGATTTCATGGAGAAGCGGCTCTTCGGGGCCTCCGGGGCCAAGATAGTGATGGAGGAATTCCTCACCGGCCCCGAGGCCTCGGTCATGGCCCTTACCGACGGGGAGAGCGCGCTGCTGCTGCCGGTATCGCGCGACCACAAGCGCCTGCTGGACGGCAACGCCGGGCCCAATACCGGAGGAATGGGGGCCGTCTGCCCGGTGCCGCTGACCGGGGCGGAGGAACGGGCGGTGACCTCCGAGGTCATACAGCGTTTCCTCGACGGCCTGAAGCGCGAGGGGATCTCCTACCGCGGCGTGATCTACGCCGGACTGATGCTCACTCCCGCCGGACCCAGGGTATTGGAATTCAACGTGCGCTTCGGCGATCCGGAGACCCAGGCGCTGATGCCGGCCATAAAGAGCGACCTGCTGCCGCTGCTCCTGGCCTGCGCGGAAGGCAGGCTGGAGGGAAAGGAGCTGGAGCTGACGGGCGGCACCTGCGTGACCGTGGTGGCGGCCGCGGCGGGGTACCCGGATACCCCGGAGAAGGGCCGGCCGATAACCGGCCTTTACGCTCCCGAGGAAGGCGTCCAGGTGTTCCACGCCGGCACGGCCAGGAAGGACGGCGCCTACGTCACGGCCGGGGGGCGGGTCCTCGCTGTCTCGGCCTGCGGCGCCGACCTCTCCGCCGCGAGGGAGAAGGCCTACGCGGTCCTCTCCGGCATAAAATTCGAAGGCATGCAGTACAGGAAGGATATAGGCCTTTGATGGCATGTGCTCGAGGAGTCGCTATATCGCACGGGCTTCGGTGTATAGGTTCTTCGGCACGGGGTCGCGCACACCGTGCGCGCCCCTCCTCACTCGGCCCTCGCGCTACGCAAGCTCGGGCCTCCGCGAAGGCACTCAGAACCTATACCCCTCGCCCATGCTAACTTTTATGCGGCCGTAACTTTGGAGGCAGAATGATCACCTACAAGAAGAGCGGAGTGGATATCAAGCTGGCGGACAAGTTCACGGAGTTCCTGCAGAAGAAGTCCAAGGCGATAGGCGGCTTCGCCGGGCTGATGCCGGTGAAGGAGACGCGCAACGAGTACAGCATCGTCGCCTCCACCGACGGGGTGGGCACCAAGCTCAAGCTGGCCTTCCTGCTCGACAGGCACGACACCATAGGCATAGACCTGGTGGCCATGTGCGTCAACGACCTCGTCTGCTGCGGGGCCAGGCCTATGCTGTTCCTGGACTATTACGCCACCGGCAAACTGGACCTGGCCAGGTCCAAGAAGATCATAGCCGGCATCATGGAGGGCTGCAGGCAGGGGGAATCCGTGCTGCTCGGGGGCGAGACCGCCGAGATGCCCGGCTTCTACCAGAAGGGGGAGTACGACCTCGCCGGCTTCTCCGTCGGGATAGTGAAGAATTCCGAGCTGCTGGACGGGCGCAAGGTGCGTCCGGGCGACGCTCTGGTGGGCCTGCCCTCGACCGGCTTCCATTCCAACGGCTTCTCGCTGGTGCGCAAGGTGCTGGACGACCGGAAGCTGCTCAAAGAATACGCGAAGACGCTGCTGACCCCGACGAAGATATACGTAAAGGACGTGAACCGGCTGCGCGCCGCGCTGCGCCGGCAGGGCCACGACGTGCTGGCGCTGTCGCATATAACCGGGTCCGGCATCCCGGGCAACCTGCCGCGCGTGCTGCCTAAGAACATGGGCGCGGTGGTAGATACCGGGGCCTGGCAGGTCCCCGCCATAATGAGGGAGATACAGGAACTGGGGGATATCCCCGAAGCTGATATGTGGGACTCGTTCAACATGGGCATCGGCATGATTGCCGCGATGCGCCCCGCCGCCGTTAAGACGGCGCTGCGCACCCTGAAGGGCGCCAGGCTCATCGGCGAGGTGGTTAAAGGAAAGAACGAGGTTGTACTGAAGTGATGTTCAGGGGCGCCCGGGGTATTCCACCGAGCGCCCGTTGGGGAGGGGAGGTTCCAGCCGGAACGGCTGGAGGGGGACCGCGCAACGGCCCCCTGCAGTCCGGGCGAGCGGGGGAATACCCCGGACGCACCGAGTATCAGGAGACGCAATGAAAAATATCGTCGTATTCGCATCCGGCGGCGGCACCAACCTGCAGGCCCTGATGGACGCCGCTTCCGGCGGCAGGCTCAACGGCAGGATAGCCCTGGTGGTCTCCAGCAGGAAGGAGGCCGGCGCCCTCGAGAGGGCCAGGAAGGCCGGCATCCCGTGCGAGGCCGTCTCTCCCAAAGATTTCGCCCAGGACAACTTCGACCGGTATCTCGCCGACGCCTGCAGGGCGCATAAGGCCGACCTGGTCTGCCTGGCCGGCTATATGCTGAAGCTGGGTCCGGAGATGCTGCGTGAATATAAAGGCCGCATACTGAACATGCACCCGGCGCTGCTGCCCTCGTTCGGAGGCAAGGGGTACTACGGCATGAAGGTGCACGAGGCCGTGCTGGCGGCCGGCGCCAAGGTCAGCGGCGCCTCCGTGCATTTCGTCGACGAGAACTACGACCGGGGGCCGATAGTCATGCAGCAGCCGGTGCCGGTGCTCCCGGGGGACACCCCGGAGACGCTGGCCGCGAGGGTGAACGCCGCCGAACTGGCCGTCTACCCGAAGGCCGTCGCGCTCTACTGCGACGGCCGCCTGAGCATAACCGCCGGGCGTGTGGAGATAGCGCCGCCCCGGCCGGAGAGCGGCAGGGTGCGCCGCGCGCTGTTGTCCGTTTCCGACAAGACCGGGCTCCTGGAGTTCGCGCGCGGCCTGGTGAAGGAGGGGGTGGAACTGGTCTCTACGTCGGGCACCTACAGAGCGCTCCGCGAAGCCGGCGTCCCCGTGCGGGGTCTGGAGACCCTGACCGGCTTCCCCGAAATGCTGGACGGCCGGGTGAAGACCCTGCACCCGATGGTGCACGGCGGCATACTTTTCCGCCGCGAGGATGCGGGCCACGCCGACACCGTCTTCAGATTCGGCATAGAGCCGCTGGACATGGTAGTGGTCAACCTTTACCCGTTCGCCGAGACGGCGAAAAAGGCCGCGCCGTGGTCCGAGGAACTGATAGAGAACATCGACATAGGCGGCGTGGCCCTGCTGAGGGCCGCGGCCAAGAACTGGCGGTCCGTGGCCGTGCTGACCAGCCCGGCCGACTACGCGCCAGTGCTGGCCGCGCTGGCGGAGGGGAAGGGCGCCCTGCCGGAGACCCTGAGGAAGGAACTGTCGGTCAGGGCGTTCTCCCATACGGCGGCCTACGACGGGGAGATAAGCCGCGCGCTGACCCCGGCCGCGCAATTCCCCGAACGGCTAGAGATAAAGCTCAGGAAGGTGCACGACCTGCGCTACGGGGAGAACCCGCACCAGGCCTGCGCGCTCTATACCCGCGGCGAGAGGCCGCCGTTCGAGCAGCTGCAGGGCAAGGAGCTTTCGTTCAACAACATCCTGGACGCCTACGGCACCTACCAGGCCGTGCGGGACTTCGAAAAGCCGGCCTGCGTCATCTTCAAGCACGTCACGCCCTGCGGCCTCGGCACCGGCGCCGACGTCGCCGAGGCTTTCGAACGAGCCTGGCGCACGGACCCGCTGTCGGCCTTCGGCGGCATCATAGCCGTCAACCGGAAGCTGGACGGCCGGATAGCGGACTTCCTGGCGAAGAAGTTCGTGGAGGTCATCTGCGCGCCGGACTACGACGCGAAGGCGCTGGAGATATTCTCTAAGAAGTCTAACCTGCGCCTGCTGAAGTGGGGCGCCTTCCCTATCGGGCACCGGGTGCTGCGTTCGGTGGGGGAGGAAGTGCTGGTCAGCGGCGACGACGACAGGCTGCTGGGCGACAAATGGGAGGTCCCCACGAAGCGCAAGCCCACCCCCGGAGAAGAGGAGGCGCTGCGCTTCGCCTGGGCGGCCGCCAAGTACGTGCGTTCTAACGCCATAGTCCTGGCCGACTCCTGCCAGACCGTGGGCATAGGCGCGGGGCAGATGTCGCGGGTGGACTCCGTCTTCATGGCCGGCCACAAGCTGGAGGCCTTTTTGAAGGACAACCCGAAGCCGGCGACGCTGGTGATGGCTTCGGACGCCTTCTTCCCTTTCCCGGACGCGTTGGAGGAGGGCGCGCGGCTGGGCGCCACCGCCGTGGTGCAGCCCGGCGGCTCGGTCAAGGACAAGGAAGTCATAGAGGCGGCGGACCGCCTGGGCGTGGCGATGGTGCTGACCGGCATGCGCCACTTCAGGCATTAGGAGCCCGAAGTTCAGCCCATTACGGGGAAGTAGATAGTGAAGACGGCGCCGCCGCCCTGCCTGTTATCGGCGAAGATATGGCCGTTGTTCTGGTGGATGATGCCGTACACGGAGGAAAGCCCGAGCCCCGTCCCCTTGCCCTTCGGCTTGGTGGTGAAGAAAGGCT
>JAJZOZ010000133.1 GCA_021811405.1 bacterium
ACATAAACCTCCATTTCACCAACGACTTCGCCGCCATAGAGAAGGCCCACAACCTTCTGGCCGCGCTGATAGACAACAACGTCCAGAACAAGAAGAACAACCTCGGCATCGACCCGCGCACCGTCGCCTGGCGGCGCGTGATGGACATGAACGACCGGTCGCTGCGGAACATAATCGTGGGCCTCGGGGGCACGATGAGCGGCGTCCCGCGCGAGACCGGCTTCGACATAGTGGCGGCCTCGGAGGTCATGGCCGTGTTCTGCCTGTCGAACGACCTCGGCCACCTGAAGGAGAAGCTGGGCAACATCTTCGTGGGCTACACCTACGACAGGAAGCCGGTCTACGCGCGCGACCTCAAGGCCCACGGCGCGATGGCGGCGCTGCTCAAGGACGCGATCATGCCCAACCTGGTGCAGACCACGGAGGGGACGCCAGCGATAATCCACGGCGGGCCCTTCGCCAACATCGCGCACGGCTGCAACTCCATCATCGCCACCCGCATGGGCCTCAGCCTGTCAGACTACGTCGTGACCGAGGCCGGCTTCGCCTTCGAGCTGGGCGCGGAGAAGTTCCTGGACATCAAGTGCCGCTACGCCGGGCTCTGCCCGAGCGCCGCCGTGCTGGTGGCCACGGTGCGCGCGCTGAAATACCACGGCCACGTGCCGCTGAAGGAGCTGAATAACCCGGACCCGGCCGCGGTCAGGAAGGGGCTGGAGAACCTGGAGAAGCACGTGGAGAACATGAAGCAGTTCGACCTGGTCCCGGTCGTGGCGCTCAATAAGTTCGCCTCCGATACCGACGAGGAGATAGCCGTGGTGAAGGGCAGGTGCGCGGAGCTGGGGGTCCCGGTTGCCGTGGCCGACGTCTGGGGCCGGGGCGGGGCGGGCGCCGTGGAGCTGGCGGAGCTGGTGGACAAGGCCGTGCAGAGCCGCGACCGCTGCGGTTTCAAGCCTGTATACGAATGGGAATGGCCGGTGCAGAAGAAGATAGAGGCCATAGCCTCAAAGATGTACGGCGCCAGGCACATAGACTACACCGCGCGCGCCAAGAAGGACCTGGACAAGGTCAACAGCCTCGGGCTGGACAAGCTGCCGGTCTGCATAGCCAAGACGCAGAAATCGCTCTCGGACAACCCGGACCTGCTGGGCCGCCCGAAGGACTTCGTGGTGACGGTGCGGCAGATAGAGATAGCGGCCGGCGCCGGCTTCGTTATCCCCATAACTGGCGACATTATGCGCATGCCGGGCCTGCCGGAGCATCCCGCTTCGGAGAGCATCGACATTGACGCGGAGGGGAACATCACCGGCCTGTTCTGAAGGCCCGCCCCAAATTTTTCGGCTGAACGGGCTAATGTTAACCGGCGGGTTGACCGGTCAACAGCGGGGGGATTGCGCAAGGTGCGGCGGCGGGACCGCGCCGGGAGAAGGTCCTGCTCAGGCCAGGTCCTCTTCCTCGGCGGGCATGAACCAGCGCTGGGCGATGAAGGTGGGGATGACCGCGCTGGCTATCAGCACGCCGGTGAGTATGGAGTACTGCGCGCGGTCCAGGAAGCCGGCGTCCAGGCCGAACAGCGCGGCCATCAGGCCGAAGGTGAGGCCCGTGGACATCAGCAGCGTGAAATAGCCGCGGTTCTCCGGGAAGTACCTGCCGGCCAGGAAATAGACCCCCGCCAGCTTCGAGAGCTGCTTGGCGGCGAAGAGCCCTGCGAACAGCGTGAAGGACCCCCACAGCGCCGCGGGGGAGACCTTCATGCCGGCGACCAGGAAAAAGAAGGGCGTTATGAAAGCGTAGGAAACGGTGCGCAGCCGGGCCTTCACGGGCGCGGTGGCGCGGCCCTTCTTGAAATGCCTCCCCATGACCAGGCCGAAGATGAAGGCGGGCAGCATGGCCTGGCTGGAGCCCAACGCTGCCAGGTAGACGAAGGCCAGCAGCACGAAGAAGATGTACTTTATCTCCGGCTCTATGACTTTGCCGGCCAGCGCCGGGTGCCGCAGCAGGCCCATGTTGAAGCGGCCCGCGAAGAGCAGGAAGGCCCCGGAGGCGGCTAGGAACAGCAGGGTGTAGAGGTTCGGGCGCAGAAAAGCCGCGCTCAGCGCCAGCGCGGTCAGCGTGTTCGTCAGGAACGTGCAGGCCATCAGTATCTTGCCGGTGCGCGTGCGGCTCAGGCCGGTCTCGGTGAGGACGGAATATACTACCGCGAGCGAGGTCTCCGACAGGGCCACGGCCGCCACCAGGGAGGCCTTCAGGGGCCAGCCGGCAGCGTACCGGCAGAAGAAGTAGCCCGCGGCGAAAGGGGCCAGGAAGGAGAAGAAGCTGAGTATGCCGGCGGCCCGGAAGTTCTCCCTGAGCAGTTTCGTGTCCACCTCTGCCCCTGCCAGGAAGGTCAGGACTATGCCGCCGAAGCCGGCCAGGTAGTTCATCCAGGGCTCCGGTTTCAGGCCCAGCGTGCCGGCGCCGAGGCCGAGCAGCATCTCGAAGATGGCCACCGAGATCCCCAGCCTGAGGCTGAGCGCGCTGGCCGCGAATATGAGCAGCCCCGCTATCAAAGGTATCTTATCTGGTTCCATTGCCGCCTCGCTTCAGACCAGCCGCCGGTCCGTAGACATCCGTAAAATAAAAAAACCTCCACCATGTCCAAGGTAGAGGTCATCAGCCCCGGGGGGCGGTTCCCGGTCGCTTCAGGCGCCCGGCGGCGGACATCATCGCCTTATATTTAAGGATATTATAGCAGTTTCGGGCCCACCGGATAAAAAGCCCCGTTGCCGGGGCTTTTTATCCTGGAAAGGCTCAGCTTTTTTTGCCGGAGCGGAATGCCTTGAGGGCTCCCTCCACCTTCTCCAGCAGTTCCCTGGGGTAGAGCTTGCCTACCAGCGCCTGGCGGGCCTGCTCCCCGGCCTTCTCCAGCTCCTGCGCCACCTCCGGCCCGGCCGGTTCGGTGAAGACCAGGTTCTTCTTTTTGAGTATCTTTATGGATTCCGCGTTGTCGCGGCGGCTCTGCAGCGTGAGCTCGCGGAAATATTTGTCTCCGAGCGCCAGCATGGTCTTCTGGTCCTCCGGAGAGAGCCTGTCGAAGACCTTCCTGGAGATCAGCACGGCGCCGGAGGCGTTGGTGAGCGGCAGCGAGAAGACGTACTTCATCCGGGAGAACCACTGCAGCGCTATCACGGAAAGGGGCGAGCCGTAGACCCCGTCTATCATGCCGGTCTGCAGCGAGGTCATAACGTCGGTTATAGAGAGGGGTATCGGGCTGACGCCCAGCGCCTTGAAGGTGGCCTCGGCTATCGGGTCTCCCTCCCAGATCCACATCTTGATGCTCTTCAGGTCCGAGGGCCGGGTCACCGGCCTGGTCGAGAAGACGTTGACGTTGCCCACCTCGGCCCAGCCCAGCAGCACGTAGCCGCGGTCCTCGAAGATCTTCCTGAACTCCTGGTCCAGCGTCTTGTAGATATAGTCTATCTCCTTATCGTTCTTGAACAGGAAAGGAGTGTCCAGCAGGCGCGCCTCCGGGGCTATTTCGCCTATGCCCACCCCGGAGAAGCCGCCGGCCTGCAGCTGGCCCAGGCGGATCTTGCGGACCACGTCCTTCTCGTCGCCGGAGACGCCGCCGGCGTAAATCTTGAATTTTACGCGGCCGGCGGTGCGGGACGAGGCCTCCACGGTGAATTCCTTCATCGCCTTCATCCACGTGGAGCCGTCCGGAGCCAGCGTCGCGAACTTGACCATCGTCTCCGCCCTCAGGGCGGACGGCAGCGCCAGCGCTGCGAACAGGACGGCCGAGGCTATCTTCTTAGAATAGTTCATCTTTTTTCTCCAGTAGTTTCTTGGCTTTGGTCCGCGCCACCTCGTCGGGCAGGCGCGTATCCCCCGCGCGGGGCCCGGCCTCTATGACCGAGTTGAGGAGCTTCTCGAAAAGTTCCTGGTCCTGCAGGGCCACCGCGGCCATGCGGGCGTACATATAGCGGTTGAGCTGGAAATCCCCGCCGCCGCCTTTCAGAGCCTGCTCGAAATGCTCCCGCGCCTTTTCGGGGTCGCCGCCCAGCATCTTCGGCCTTATCGAGTAATAGGCGCCGAGTATGGTGTGGGCCCCGTTGTAATAGTAGGAGGGGTCCAGCTTCAGCACGGCTTCGGCCGCCGGCTCCAGCGCGGGCAGCTCGGCTATGGCCTCCGGGTCGTCGCGGTTGATGTTGATGTGGGAGGCCCTGCAGAAGGTGCGCCAGAACAGCGCCGGGACGTCCTGCCTGCGAGCGGTCTCCGCGGTCGCGCCCCGCAGGGCCCTTCCGGCGTAAGCCTCGCCTTTCAGGTAGAAGGCCGAGGCGCGGGCCGGCTCCGTGTCCTCGAGGAACATGAAGGCGTAGCCGCAGAAACCCTGCGCGGCGTTCACCAGCATCTTGCGGTTGTCCGGGTCGCTCTTCAGCAGTATCTCCATCAGCTGCAGGTTCGCCGGCAGGGCTTCCCGGACGTATTCCGGGTCGTCCTGGCTGAACACCGCCGGCAGGCCCTTGTCTATGACCCCGGAGGTGACCCTGGCGGCCGTGCGGTTGAGCGAGCAGGCGGAGAGGGCCATGGCCGCCAGCGGCAGGAACAGGAATTTCTTCATGCTCTCTTCTCCTTGACCAGCGCCGCGAAGGCCTCGGCCGCGCCGGAGCGTTTCTTCAGGAAATCCTCGGCCGCGTCGGGCAGGCGCCAGGTCCAGTTGTGGTCCCCCAGCGTGCCCGGGGTGTTGACCCGGTCCTTGGAGCCCACGATGTCCTGGATCGGCAGCACCACTATGCGCGAGTTCGCGCCCAGCAGCGAGCCGACCGCCCTGGCGTGGGCCTTGGCGTAGGCAGGCGGGGCGCTCTCCTCCCCGGAGACCAGCTTCCAGAAAAGTTTCTTCTCGGCGTGGTCCACGGTGTCCCACCAGTCGGCCAGCGGCTCGTTGTCGTGCGTGGAGGAGGTGGCCAGCGAGACCGGTACGTAGTCCTTCGGGTCCGTGTAGTTCCCGTCGTGCCGCTTCTCCCAGCGCATGACCTTGTAGCCGGGTATGCTCAGTTCCTGCAGCACCTCCCGCACGTAAGGCGGTATCACGCCCAGGTCCTCGGCCACCGGCAGCATGGGGCTGGCGCCTGCCACCGCCTCCAGGAAGCGCTTGCCGCGGCCGCGCTGGCCGTGCTCGTCGCGGATGTCGAAGTCGGGCCGGCGGGAGACGTCGCGCGGGATCACCCAGGTGCGGAAGAAGCCGACCAGGTGGTCTATCCTGAACATGTCGTAGAAGTCGGCGGCCTTCTTCACCTTGGAACGCCACCAGTCGAAATTGCTCCGCTCCACCGCCTCCCACCTGTAGGCGGGCAGGCCCCAGCGCTGGCCGGTCTCGCTGAAGGCGTCCGGCGGCGCGCCTATCTCGCAGTCTATGTCGAACTCGTGCTGGCGGCTCCAGACGTCGGCGCTCTCCTGGTTGACCATGAAGGGCAGGTCGCCGAGCAGGCTTATCCCCAGCCGCCCCGCGCGGGCCTTGGCCTCCGTCCACTGCCGGTGCAGGCACCACTGCAGGTACTTGAAGAAGATGATCTGCGTTTCCTCGCGCCTGTGCAGGTCCGCCAGCGCGTCGCCGTGGCGGGAGCGCAGCGGGTCCTCCCAGTGCGTCCAGGAGGTCCAGTCGTGCGTGTCCTTGAGCCGGCGGAAGACGGCGTAGTCGTCGAGCCAGGCGGAGTTGGCGCGGCAGAACGCGCGGAACTCCCCGGCGAGGGCGGTATCCTTCAGGATGTGGTTCTGGTGGAACCAGGAATAGAGCTTCCAGAGGGCGGTGAACTTCAGGTGGCGCGCCTCGTTGTACAGCACCGTCCCGGAGGAGCGCAGCTTCCTGACCTCGGCCCTGAAGCGGCGGGAGTTCAGCTCCGCCCTGGGCTCGGCCGCGTCCTTCAGCTCCGGCAGCCCGTCGACGGCTATGTAGATCGGGTCCAGCGCGAAGGCCGAGAGCGCGGTGTACGGGCAGGAGACGCCGGGCGGCATCTCGTTCATCGGCAGCACCTGCAGCAGGTCCAGGTTCAGCGCCTTCAGGACGTCGAACCAGAGCGTCATCGAGCGGATATCGCCTATGCCCCAGTCCTTGCGGTGGCGCATCGAGAAGAGCGGGAACAGCGTCCCCGTGTGCTTCTTTTCCAGCAGCGGGTGCATGCTCGTTACCTGGAGGCCACGGCCTCTATCTCCACCAGCGCGCCTTTGGGCAGCGCCTTCACTTCTACGGTGGCCCTGGCCGGCGGGTTCGCGGAGAAGAAAGCGGCGTAGACCTCGTTCATCCTGGCGAACTGCCCCAGGTCCGTCATGAAGACCGTGGTCTTCAGCACGTTCTCCGGGGCGAGGCCCGCGGCGCGCAGGATGGCGCCCACGTTCTTCAGCGCGGCCTGCGTCTGGCCGGCTATGTCCGCCGGCATGGCGCCGGTGGCGGCGTCCACCGGCAGCTGGCCGGAGACGAAGACCAGCCCGGCGGCCTCTACGGCCTGCGAATAGGGGCCGATCGCGGCCGGAGCTTCACTGGTGGCGATGATCTTCTTCATGGTTCACCTCTTCGAACTGCGGACGAAATTCTCCACGGAGCGGTCGTAGGTGCGCTCGGCTTCGGCGGAGAAGAAGCAGCCGGGCAGTTCGCCCGAAGCGCGGTGGTAGGCCACGCAGTCGCAGCAGACGCCCTTGCGCGGGCAGGGCTCGTAAGTGCAGGTGCAGCGTTCCAGGTTCTTTCCTTTTTTGCAGTCCATGGTCCTCCGCCCGCCGGGAGCTTATTATAAGGATATCTTATCAAAACCGGG
>JAJZOZ010000134.1 GCA_021811405.1 bacterium
ATTTTCGCATGATTGGGCCCGTAAGTCAAAAGACGCGGTCCTGTGGCATATAAATTGCTCCGTATGGGGTGTGGCTTGTGGACGAGACGGAACAAGGAGAATTTATGATGAACAGGAGCGGTCTGGCGGCGGTGCTGATAATGCTGGCGGTCTCCGCGGCGGGCGCGCAGGAGCGCGCCGCGGATTTCGACCGCGGCGGAGACGCCGCTTACGGCCTGGTGGACCCCCTCGGCAACGGCGGAGGCCTGCCCGTCCCGATGCCGTTCCCTATGCCCTCCGGCGATCCCGCCCCTGGTTTCGGCTGGCATCCTATGGAAGGCTGCGCGCTCTTTTGCGAGTACGGCTACAAGGATAACTGCACCTGCGCTAACAGCCCCGCCTGGACCGATTATCCGCCTATGCCGGCCCCCTATTTCTGCCAGGAGCTGGGCACGCCGAATTGGTACTCCGTAGGCCAGTGCCCCGGAATGCAGGACAATATGCCCCAGCTGCTCTCCGCGCAGAAGAGCGCCCGCTCCGGGCTGTCCCCGGCCGGCCTGCAGCGCAGGTTGCGCGAGGTCCTGCTGGGCTACTGCGACACTTACCCCGAGTTCGCGGCTTCGGTGCTGCCGATGCTCAAGGCTCCCGGTTCCGTGGTCTTCTACCGCGACGGTTTCGTCAATATCTCCGCCGGCGACAAGCTGATGCGCTTCGGCGGCGGCCTCTCCCGCTGGGCCGTGGCCGAGCAGGCCGCCCAGGCCGTGAGCCTGGCCGGCGGCGCGGTGTAAACTCCTGCATCTTGGGGAAAAAAGCGGCGCCGGTCCTTGCTGCGGGACCGGCGCCGCGCCGTTCTATTCCGAGGGAAGGTCGGAGACGCGGGCCCAGTAGTGCGCGAAGGCGCGCGTCATCAGGCCGAACTCCTCCATCGTGGAGGGCTTGGTGATGTAGGAGGCGGCCCCGCTCTCGTAGCAGCGGTTCACGTCGTCCTGGGTGGCGGACGTGGTCAGTATCACCACCGGTATCTTGCGCAGGACCGGGTCGGCCTTCAGCCGTTTGAGCAGCTCCAGGCCGCCCATGCCGGGCATGTTGAGGTCCAGCAGCAGCATGTCCGGCTGCCTGCCCGCGCGGCCGGAGTGGCGGCCGCGGCGCTCAAGGTACTCCAGCGCCTCCTCGGCGCAGCAGGCGGTGTGCAGGACATGGGGCTTCTCCAGGCCGGAGAAGGCCCGCCTGGCCAGCAGTACGTCGTCCTCGCTGTCGTCTACCAGCAGTATGTGGAGACAGGGACCGTCGGTTCCCATAACTCCTCCTACCGCAGATGAAAATAACCCCGGCCCGGAGAAGCGGTTTTCCGACCGTCGCCAAGGCCGCCCACTGATAATATAGCAGGTCTAATTAATAAAACAATGTGACAATGGATAAATGTGATCGGATATACATTGCGCCTGCCCGGGCCTAAGGGCCCAGGGAGGGCCTACGCGCGGGCCTAGGCCCCGGGTAGGCATAAATACGGCGGCGTTCTGGGCCTCCCGCCTCTTATGGAAAAGCGCCGTTTCCGCTAAACTATAAGCGATGAACCAGACCAAGACCATATCCGCGGTGTTAGTTTCCTTCCTGCTCTCCGTCGCCGGCCCGGCCTTCGCGGGCGACGACTTCTCCTCGTTCTTCGAGGGCTCGAACAAAGGCTCCCTGGCCGACATGGTGGGCGGCCTGCGCGAAGCTTCCCGCGCCAAGGACCCCAAGGCCCCGGAGCCTCAGCCCAGCCAGCCCCAGCCCGGCAACAACGAACTGCTCCATTTCTGGGAAGACCTCAAGAGCGACACGCTCGACGACATCTGCAAGAACGTGGAGATCCCGCTGGACGCCGGCTTCGACATCGGCCAGATCGCGGGCGTCAAGGGCAAGTTCAAGCGCTACATGAAGCAGTATCCCGACAACAAGATCGCCGTGATAGACGAGGTCGGCGTGCAGCTGGACGGCCACTATAACGTCTCCGATATCCTCAAGGTGGACGGCAATTCCTTCAACATCGGCTTCGGCGGCGCCCTCGAGGGCAAGTCCGTGGTCATCCGCAAGACCGAAGAGGAAAAGTACTGCAAGAACCTGCTGGCCATCGTGGACCTGCGCAAGGTCAAGACCATCCTCCCGATCAACGAGAAGCGCATCTCCGGGATGAAGGTCAACGAGATCTGGAAGTTCCCCGCCGTGCTGCGCATGAACGTCGGCGGCGGCCTGGGCTACCCGGTGCAGCCCTGGATGACGGTCTCCTTCTCGCTGGGCGCCAGCAAGGAGCTCAAGCCCTCCGTCACCCTCTTCAGGATGGACGAGAAGCACCTGCGCATGCGCATCCGCCTGGACCGCGTCACCGTCAGGAGCGCGGGCGTCTCGGCCGCCACCTCCTTCGACGCCGGCATGATAGGCCTGCCCGAAGCCGAGGCCTACTTCGTCTCGGCCCTCGGCAAGGAGATCAACAAGACCCTGGTCAAGGAGTTCAACAAGTACATCGCTTTCCGCTTCGGCCTCTCCCGCAGCCGCGCGCAGGGCAAGAAGATCCTGCTCGAGTTCGTCATCGACCCGACCGACCAGGAGCAGGTGGCCAGGCTCACGGACTTCCTGAAGGGCGACCTGGGCATCATCAAGAAGCTCATCGAGATGGGCGTCCGCTTCAACGACTTCTCCGGCGCGGACGATAACGCCGGCGGCCAGGCCGCGATGCAGGCCGTGGACGACGTCGCCCAGCAGGGCCTGGGGCTCAACTCCACCTTCCTCGGGGCCAACCACTTCAACGGTTCGTCGCACGCCTCCAACGTGGTGCTGCCCGTGGTGATGGACCGCGAGGCCAGCGCCGGCAAACGCTACGACCGCTACCAGACCGCCGACAGCGACCAGGTGCTGCACGTGCACAACACCTCCAAGAACACGTCGGTCAGCAACATCAACGTGCCCTTCGTCGGCAAGATCTTCAAGCACAACACCAACCAGAACTTCTACGTGGTCAACTACGAGGGCAGGGACGGCCGGGTGTCGGACGCCGCGATGGTCTACCAGCGCTACGAGGGCTACATCAAGCACGACGAGACCGACTCCCGCGGCATGGTCGAGAACATGAACGAGATCCTCAAGTACGCGGGCACCCGCGGCGAGGGCGTCAACAACGACTTCGTGATAGACGTCGACAAGCTGTTCCCGCAGCTGGCGGCGGAGGAGGCCAATCCCACCGGCACCGACGCGGACGGCAACCCCGTGCCCAACACCCGCCGCTACAAGTCGGCCATCATGTCCTTCTCGCTGGTCTTCACCAAGGAGGCCGTGCGCGATATCATGACCGCTCCCCCGGCCGTGATCATGAAGGCCGTGCTCAACGTGATGGAGGGTCTCGAGAAGGAGATCGTCGGCAAGGTCTTACACCTCTTCAAGATAGACGCCGCCGGCAAGGTGGATTACGACTGGAAGGCCGCCCGCAAACTGCTGGCCGCCTACGAGCGCGACGGCGAGAACGCCTTCGACCCCCTCTCCGTGGTCAACAACTTCTGCTACAACGTCGCCCACGTGGTCTCCGACCTGACCGGCCTGGCCGGCATCTCCGACCAGAAGGAGCGCGCCGACCGCCTGGCGGACGTGATGGCCGGCAAGGGCAAGAGCCGCGTCGGCTACGAGAACATGCTGCAGATCGTCATCCAGCTGGCCAGCGTCAAGGACATCTACGCCAAGCTGGACGTCAGCACCGACAAGCGCATCAAGGGCGAGGAGAACATAGCCAGCTCCTACAACGTCTACAACACCAACCTGCAGGCCGGCTACAACCAGGAGCTCGGCGCCGCCAACGCGCTGCGCGACCGCTTCTCGGACCCCTCCGAACTCAGCGACTAAGGGCGCGAAGGCGCAAAAAAAGCCCCCGGGCGGTCCCGGGGGCTTTTTGTTTTGGTGACACACAACTTAATTCGGAGAATTAAGTTGTGTGTCACCCTTCTTATCTGATCTTGCCGTCCACGCCGAAGATGTAGGCCATCAGCGCGGCGCGCGCCCACATGCCGTTGCGCTCCTGCCGCCAGAACACGGCCCGCGGGTCGTCGTCCACGGCCACCTCTATCTCGTGGCGGCGCGGCAGCGGGTGCATGATGACGCAGGTCTTCTTTATCAGTTTCAGGTGCTCCTGCCGGAAGTAGAACGGCGAGTAGTCCACGCCCTTGCTCTCGCCGGCCTTGTCGTGCTCGTCCTGGATGCGCGTCATGTAGATCGCGTCGGCGGTCTTCATGACGCCCTTGAAGTCCTCGGTCTCCTGGTACGGGATGTTGTGGCGCTTGAGGAACTCCAGGATGTCGGCC
The DNA here is from genome assembly GCA_021811405.1 of bacterium. Taxonomy (GTDB): domain Bacteria; phylum Elusimicrobiota; class Elusimicrobia; order Elusimicrobiales; family UBA9959; genus UBA9959. Next base: position 4,302 of record JAJZOZ010000134.1, read on the forward strand.
TCCATGCGGAACTCCTTGGGGGAGACGAAGGAGATGGAGATCTTGTTGTAGTTGCGCAGCAGGTAGCTGAGCGAGCGCACCGTGCGGCCGCGCTTGAGGTCGCCCACCATCACGACGTGCTTGTCGTCGATGTCGCCGTTGAAGCTGCGGTAGAGCGTGTAGGTGTCCAGCAGCGCCTGCGTCGGGTGCTGGTCCTTGCCGGAGCCGCCGTTGACCACCGGCACCGGCCGGCCGGTGCGGTTCATCAGCCACGCGGTCTTCTCCACGAAGCCCGGCGTCGGGTGGCGCATGATGATCATGTCCACGTAGCTCGAGAACGTGCGCACCGTGTCCTCGGGGGTCTCGCCCTTCACCTCGGAGGAGGTGCTGGTGTCGCGGATCTCGCTGGTCTTCATGCCGAGGATGTGGCAGGCGTTCAGGAACGACATGAACGTGCGCGTGGAGGGCTGCGCGAAGTAGAGCATCGCGCGCTTGTCGGAGAGCAGCGCCGAGACGTAGTCCGCGCCCTCCTTGTGCTGCGTCACCTCGCGCAGGCGGTCCGCCGTGCGGAACAGCAGCGTCAGCAGGTCGCGGTTGAACTGCTGCGCGAACAGGCAGTCGTAGACGCGGCCGTCCTTGTTGAAGAACGGGACCTTCTCCGAGATCGGGAGGGGATAGAACTTCTCCCAGTCGGGCTGCACGCTGGTCATTTCCTGCGTTCTCTGCATGGGGGCTCCTTTCCTTTTTATAGGGCAAACCGCCCGGGGCGGCCTGCGCAATGCGCGTGCCGCATCAAGGGCTATGCCCTTCAGGCGGCCTGCGCAATGCGCGTGCCGCATCAAGGGCTATGCCCTTCAGGCGGCCTGCGCCAGCGGGCGGAGATGCGGCTCGCGCCGGCTGGCGGACTAGATCTTGTTCACAAGGTCCAGCAGGAGCAGCTGGCCGCCGGCTCCCAGCTTGACCTTGGCTACCACCGACCCGCTCCTGAGGTCCTTGCGCGGGTCGTTCTCGTTCACGAAGAATTTCTCTATGCCGTAGCGGGCCGTGGGCCGCCACGAGGAGGGCTGGATGGAGGCGCGCGCCCAGCCGGGCCCGGCCGGGGCTTTGGCGGCGCATTCGGCCGCGTCGTAGACCGGCACCGGGCCGTCCACGGTGTTCACCGTCCGGCCGCTGTCGGCCAGGCGCACGTACATGGAAAGGGAATTGCGCATCAGCGCGGCGCAGGAGGGCGCCTCGGGGGAGGAGATCCGGTAGTTCAGGGCCACGTAGGTGCCGCTGATCAGGTCCCGCGGGTCCACCGGCTCGGTCTCCAGGTAGAACTCGGGGACGGAGGAGTCCCGGGAGGCGAGCAGGTACGCGCCCCAACCCAGGAAGAAGAGGAGCTGCAGGACCAGCGCTATCCGTAGCTTGTTCATTTCTTCACCGACTCTATGAGGGCTTTCCTGCCCTTGTTGACCGCCCAGGCCAGCGCCGCGAAGACGAGGCCGGTCACTATGAAGGCCACGCCGCTGCGCAGCATCGTGCCGAAGACGTCCACGAAGCGCGTCACCGCCACCAGCGTGATGACCGCCACGCCCAGATTGATCTGCTTTTCGCTGGAGTTCCTGGCCCCGCCGAGGATGTTGGCCACGCCGTAGACCGCCAGGATCAGGTTGGCGGTGACCGCCAACAGCTTGGCGGAGAGCTCGGTGGCGTCGAAGAGGAGGAAAGCGCACAGCATCGAGGCCGCCAGCAGGCCCTTGGCCAGGTAGTCCTCGTTGCGGCCGCCGGGCAGCAGGCGCTGCGGCCTGCCCAGCACGGACAGCAGCCCTCCGCCGAACAGCAGCCAGGTGACGGCGGTCCCGGCGGGGGTGTCATGGCGCCAGTCGGGGGCGTAGGAGGGTTTATAGTGCCAGAAGAAGGTGGCCGCGTAGACGGCCGCCAGCCAGACCTTGAGCGCCAGGCCGGCCTTGTCGTCCTCCGGCTCGCTGCCGTAGGTGAGCCACAGCGCGGCCAGCGACATGGCCGCCAGCAGCAGCAGCGCCGGCGAGCCCACCGAGACGGCGGTGCCCGCGGCCAGCATCAGGAAGGTCCAGACCGCGGCGGCCCCCAGCGGCAGGCCGAGGCGCTTGCCGGGGTAGACGGCGGCGCCGCCCGCCAGCACGGCCAGCGCGGCCGCCCAGTGCCACAGCGGCTGCTCCTGCGCGGCGTAGCGGGACGGCGAGACGAGCGAGAGCATGCTGCCGGAACCCAGCGTGCCGAAGTAGAGGACGACGAAAAGCAGGATGGCGCACAGGTAGGCGGCCAGCGGGCGCCGGGAGAGCAGGGCCAGCGGGGAGGAAAGGACGGCCCAGGCGAGGTAGGGCTTCACGGGGTCGCCGCTCAGGTTGAAGATCTGCGCGTAGAGGCCGATGCCGATGACCGGCATGAAGAACCAGAGCGTCTCCAGCGGGATGGCCGCCGAGGGCTTGTCGTC
>JAJZOZ010000007.1 GCA_021811405.1 bacterium
ACAAGAACTGGATCCAGAGCTACCGCGACCTGCCGCTGCTGATCAACCAGTGGGCCAACGTCGTGCGCTGGGAGATGCGCACGCGGCTGTTCCTGCGCACCGCCGAGTTCCTCTGGCAGGAGGGCCATACCGCCCACGCCACCGAAGGTGAGGCGCTCGAGGAGGTCTGGCGCATGCTCGACGTCTACGCCGATTTCGCCGAGAACGTGATGGCCGTGCCGGTCATCAAGGGCCGTAAGACCGAGGGCGAGCGCTTCGCCGGCGCCATCGAGACCCTCTCGATAGAAGGCATGATGCAGGACGGCAAGGCCCTGCAGATGGGCACCAGCCACTACCTCGGCCAGAACTTCTCCAAGGGCGCCGACGTGAAGTTCCAGAACAAGGACGGCCAGCTGGAGTACGTCTATGCCACCAGCTGGGGCGTCAGTACGCGCCTGATAGGCGCCTTGATCATGACCCATTCCGACGACGCCGGCCTGGTGCTGCCTCCTAAGCTCGCCCCGGTGCAGGTGGTAGTGATCCCGATCTACAAGAGCGACGAGGAACGCGCCCGGACCGCCGAGGAGGCGGGTAAGGTCGCCGCCGAGCTCAAGGCCAAAGGAGTCGCCGTACGGGTGGACGACCGCGACGGGATCATGCCCGGCGCGAAATACTACGAGTGGGAGGGCAAGGGCGTGCCGCTGCGCATAGAGATAGGCCCGAAGGACCTCGAGAAGGGCTCTCTGTGCATAGCGCGCAGGTTCGTGGCAGAGCTCCCCGGCGAGACGCCTGAGGCCCAGCGCAAGCGCCGCAAGGCCTTCCTGCCGCGCGCCGAGGCCATCGCCTCGATAATCCCCACCCTCGAGACGATGCAGAAGGAGCTGTTCGAGCGTGCCAAGGCGCTGCGCGCCGCGCGCACCCGCGTGATCGACGACATGGCCGCCTACGAGAAGTTCTTCAAGGACGAGGGCGGCGGTTTCGCCTGGGTCCACTGGGCCGGCACTCCCGAGCAGGAGGACGAGATGGCCAAACGTTTCGAGACCAGCATACGCAACATCCCGTTCGAGGACCAGATACCTCCGGAGGCGAAGGGCGAGGGCAAGTGCATCCTGACAGGCAAGCCTTCAAAGCAGCGCGTCCTGATGTCCAAGTCCTATTGAGCCGCCGCGCGCGCCTCTGAAGCCCCCGGGAAAGCCGCCCGGGGGCTTCTCATTTCAACTTTATTTGCCCCCCCGCATTTGTTAGAATTCTAAGTGAGGGAAAGCACCTATCAGCTCCTATAAAGCGCGCCGGGAAGCCCCGGCGGCCGGCGGGCGCTTCCCGGCAAGTCACAGCTCAGCTACAGGAGACGAGATGAAACCCGACGACTTCATAAAATTCCTGGACAAGGCGAAGATGTACGACCTCACGCAGCCGCTCAGCGTGCACACGCCCCCGTGGCCCAGCTACATGCCGCTGCAGGTGCAGTACTTCAAGCGCATAGCCGGCGCGCATATGGGCCAGGGAGCCAACGGCCAGATCATAAAGACCTCCAACCACGTCGGCACCCATATGGACGGCGAGATCCACTTCTTCGGCTCCGGCCGCACTATAGGCCAGGTGCCTATGCGCGAGTGGACCGGTCCCGCCGTGGTGGTCGATATCTCCAAGGACGTCGGGGACTACGACCTGTACGAGCCCGAGACGCTGATGAAGCGCGCGGATATCCGCAAGGGCGACATCCTGATCATCAATACCGGCTACCACAGGTACGCCTGGTACGAGAAGAACTCCGACGAGGTGCGTTACTTCGTGAAGCACCCGGGCCCCGGCCCGCGCTTCCACAAGTGGGCGCTGCAGATGAAGTTCAAGTGGATAGGCGTGGACTGCGGCTCCGCCGACCACCCGATGAACACCATCATCCGGAACTGGCACCCGAAGCTCTTCATCGAGGCCGAGAACAAGCTGGTCGCCAAGTACGGCCAGAAGTGGGACGACATGTTCCCGATAGACGAATACTACCAGGTCATGCACCTGAAGCTGTTCCCCAGGCGCCTCGTCCACGCGGAGAACCTCGGCGGCGAGATAGAGAAGCTTTCGAACAAGCGCTGCTGGCTCGGTTTCTTCCCGCTGAAGGGAATGGAGCTGGAGTCTTCGATGGGCCGCGTCGTGGCCTGGACCGCCTGAAGCACGCCAGGGCCCGGCCGCGCCGCGGCCGGCCCGCGGCGGAGCCGGAGGAGATATGCCGATAACAGCGGAATTCGAGTACGTCAGACCCAAGGACATGGAGGAGGCCCTCCATGTCTTTTCGCTTTACAAGGAGAAGGCCAGGGCCCTGGCCGGAGGCACGGACCTCGTCGTCCACCTCAAGGAAGGGCTGGCCAGGCCGGAGGTGGTGGTGGACGTGAAGTCCCTGCCGGAGCTCGCCGGCATCTCGCTGGAAGGCGGCAGGCTGCGCATAGGCGCGCTGGCCACGTTCACGGACCTGATAGAGTCGGCCGACGTGAAGGCTAAGTTCCCCGTGCTCTGGGAGGCGGCTCTCACCGTGGCCTCCACCGGGGTGCGCAACAGGGCTACCTTGGCCGGCAATATCTGCTCCGCGGTCCCGTCAGCCGATTCGGCGCCGGCCCTCGCCCTGTACGAGGCCGAGGTGGTGACGCGCGGCCTAGGCGGCGGGCGCCGTATCCCCGTCGCGGACTGGTTCACCGGGCCGAAAGCGACGGCCAGGCTGCCGGAGGAGCTGGTGACCGCCGTGGAGCTGAAGCTGCCGGAGAAGAAGCACGGCGGCTGCTACATGAAGCTCTCGCGCTACGACGGCGAGGACCTGGCCCAGGGCGGCATAGCGGTGCTCGTCTTCTCCGACAATACCTACCGGGTCGCGGCCTGCGCGCTGGGTCCGGTGCCGGGGCGCTGCCGGGCGGCCGAGGCCGTACTGAACGGCGGCAAGCTGGGGCCGAAGCTGCTGGAGAAGGCGAAAGCGGCCCTGCTGGGCGAAATCTCCCCGATCAGCGACATCCGCTCCTCGAAGGAATACCGCTCGCATATGGCCCAGGTCATGCTGGAGCGGGCCCTGCAGGCGGCGGTCTCCCGCCTTTTCGGCAAGGGCCCCGAGTACGGCGAAGGCAGCGTCTGCTGAACGGAGCTCAAGATGAAAAGCCACCAAATAAAGTTCAACCTTAACGGCGAGGCGGTCTCCCTCTCCGTGGAACCCAGCGACGTGCTGCTGGACGTCCTGCGCGGCCGGCTGGGCATAAAGAGCCCCAAGGCGGGCTGCGACCGCGGCGACTGCGGCACCTGCACCGTGCTGATGAACGGCCGCACCGTGCGCTCCTGCCTCGCGCTGGCCGTGGAGGCCGACGGCGCGGAGATAGTGACGCTCGAGGGCGCCAATACGCGCAAGTGGACGCAGAAGCTGCAGAAGAAGTTCCACGAGAAGAACGCTTTCCAGTGCGGCTTCTGCGCTCCCGGCGTTATTCTTTCCGCCACGGAGCTGCTGGAGAAGAACCCGAAGGCCACGCAGCGCGACATCAAAGAGGCCATCGCCGGCAACCTCTGCCGCTGCACCGGCTACGAGCCGATAGTCGGCGCTATAGCCGAAACGGCCAGGGAGCGCTGACATGAGAACGGTACCGCTCATCCCCTTCCTTCTGTGCTGCTGCGCCTGCGCCATCCCGCAGCCCGGCATGTACGGCGCCTCGCCGTACGCGAAAAAGCCGGTCTCCTCCTTCTTCGGCCAGCAGCAGGAGGCCGCCCCGTACGTGGACGAGACCGTCGACGTCGTTTCTTACCCCCCGGGCGCCCGCATCCAGGTCAACGACGCCTTCGCCGGCTACGCGCCGGTGCGCTACAGCGTGCGCAGGCTCTGGCGCGGCCAGCCCGGCATGATGACCCTCGACACCGTCAAGATCGAGGCCCTGCCGGTGGCCGCCGGCCAGTGCGTGCAGGGAGGATTTTACGGCCAGGGCAACCAGAAGGTCCCCTCGCCGGTCAGCTTCACCATGACCAGCTGCGCCCCGGCGCAGCAGTCCCCGGAAGGATACCGGAACTCTTCCAAGTAGCGCTCAGGGAGCGGAGGCAGACATGCATCTTCAGAAAGTAAAGACCAAGCCGCAGAAAAAGTCCGCCCGGGCCGGGGAGGAGGGCGGGCTGGAGGTGGTCGGCAAGCCGGTGCAACGCGTGGACGGCTGGGAGAAGATCCGCGGAGCGGCCAAATACACCGACGACCTGGAGTTCGGCCCCGGCCTGCTTTACGCCGCCCTGGTGGAGAGTCCTTACGCCCACGCCAGGATAAAGTCCATCGACACTTCGGCCGCCGAGAAGCTGGACGGGGTGGTCAAGGTGGTCACCGGTCGTAATTTCATACACAAGTTCGGCCTGTACATGAACGACCGCTACATCTTCGCCAGCGACGTCGTGCGTTTCGTCGGCGAGCAGGTCGCGGCCGTGGTGGCCACGGACCCGAAGGTCGCCCTGCGCGCAGCGGCGCTGGTCAAGGTAAGCTACCAGGAGCTGCCGGCGGTGATGGACCCCGTGAAGGCGCTGGAAAAGGACTCCCCGCTGGTGCACCCGGACCTCAAGGATTACCGGCACGTGCCCTGGTTCTTCCCCAAGCCGGGCACCAACATCGCCCACTGGCGCAAGATCCGCAAGGGCGACCTTGAGAAGGGCTTTAAAGAGGCGGACCTGGTCCTCGAGGACACCTACACGGTCCCGCGCTACGCCCACTGCGCGATAGAGCCGCATTCGGCCGTCGGCCTGTACGACGCCTCGGGCCGGCTGACGATGTGGACCTCGTCGCAATCCCCCTTCACGCAGCGCCACGTCTTCGCCGAAACGCTGAAAGCCTTCGGGATAGGCCACAAGGACGTGCGCGTTATCAGTACCTACATCGGCGGCGGCTTCGGCGGCAAGGCCGGGGTCACGATGGAGATCATCGCCGCGGCCCTGGCGATAGCCGTGCCCGGCCGCCCGGTCAAGCTGCTGTGGAGCCGCGCGCAGGAGTTCTACAACACCTACCAGCGCCTCGGCGTCACCGCGAAGATAAAGATGGGCGCCACGAAGGCAGGCAGGATAACCGCGCTGGACTTCAAGCTGCACTGGGACGCGGGCGCCTACGTGGAGTACGGGGCCAACGTCGTCAACGCCGCCGGCCTGTCGGCGAGCGGCCCCTACAGGGTGGACAACCTGAGCGTCGACTCGATGTGCACCTATACCAACCTGCCGCCCTGCGGCGCCTACCGCGGCTTCGGCTATTCCGAGTTCCTCTTCGGCCTGGAGTCCCACATCACCCGCATGGCCGAGAAGCTCGGCGTGGACCCCGTGGAGTTCCGCAAGAACAACGCCATCAGGGAGGGCGATACCCTGCCCTACGGCGCGCATATGAACCCCACCGGCATCCGCGAGGCCATAGAGAAGGTGGAGAAGGAGATTAACTGGGGAAAGAAGGAGAAGTCCCGCGACCCGAAGAAGGCCGTCGGCAAGTCGCTGGTCTGCTTCTGGAAGTCCCCCGCCATGCCGCCCAACGCGAGTTCCAGCGCCTTCCTGAAGTTCAACGAGGACGGCAGCATCAACATCCTGGTCTCCGGCATGGAGATAGGCCAGGGCCTGCTGACCGTGATGGCGCAGATCGCCGGAGAGGTGCTGTCCGTGCCGGTCTCGAAGATCCGGGTGGAGACGCCCGATACCGACCGCAACCCTTACGAGTGGCAGACGGTGGGCTCGCACGTCACCTGGGGCTGCGGCAACGCGGTCAAGCGGGCCGCGCTCGAGGCGCGGGAGCGCATCTTCGACCTGGTGCAGCGCGTGCACTGCCTGGACAAGAGCACGCTTTACCTCGAGGACGAAAAGGTGAAATGCCGCACCAAGCCCGGCTTCGCCCTGCCGTTCAGGGATTTCGTGATAAACGGCATACAGGCCGAGGATTTCACGTTCAAGGGCGGGCCGATCATGGGCTCCGGCGTGTTCATGCCCGAGTTCGCCTCCGCCATCAGCGACCCGGAGACCGGGCAGGGCGGCCATCCCAACGTGCACTATACCACCGGCGCGGCCGGGATAATCCTGGAAGTGGACCGCGAGACGGGAAAGATGAGGATAAAGAAGGTGGCGCTAGCCGTGGACTGCGGCAAGGCCATCAACCCGGACCTGGTCAGGGGCCAGGTGGTGGGCGGCCTGCTGCAGGGCTTCGCCACCGTCCTCTACGAGGATATGCGCTACGACGCGAAGGGCAGGCTGCTGAACCCGAACTTCTCGGATTACAAGATCCCCACCGCGATGGATATGCCGGACGAAGTGGTGCCGATAATCATAGAGGTGGCCCAGCCCGACGGGCCCTTCGGGGCTCGCGGCGTGGGCGAACACACGATGATCCCCTGCGCGCCGCTTATCGCCAACGCCGTGGCTGACGCCCTCGGCGTACGGGTGAGGTCCATGCCGGTCACGAAGGAGAAGGTGGCGCTGGCCGCCGGGGCAGGGAAGAAATAGGGAACTTTAAGGTCCGGGAGAAGTCCGGCAAGGGAGACAACATGAAAGCAGCGCTTTGCCAGTACGACATCAAGTGGGAGGACAAGGAAGCCAACAAGAGCAGGATAGAGGATTTGCTGACCGACTTCAAGCGGCGCTCGGAGATCGACTGGCTGGTCTTCTCCGAGATGACCCTCTCCGGCTTCACGATGAACACGGCCGCCTCCGAGCTTACTGACGAGGACCACGCTTTCTTCTCGGGGCTGGCGGCCGAGAACCGCATCAATATCTCCTACGGCGGGGTCGAGAAGGGCTACAACAACCTGATAACCCTCGACCGCAAGGGCAACAGGATCAACACCTACTCCAAGATCCACCTGTACGCCTTCGGCGGCGAGGACAAACACTACAAGTCCGGTTCGAAGCAGGAGGTCTTCGAGCTGGAAGGGCTGCGGGTCATGCCGGCCGTCTGTTTCGACCTGCGCTTTCCCTACCTTTTCTGGAACAAGGCCAAGGACGTGGACGTCTATGTCGTGATAGCCGCCTGGCCGATGCGCAGGGCCGAACACTGGATGACGCTGCTGCGCGCCCGCGCGGTGGAGAACCAGGCCTACTGCATAGGCGTGGACCGGGTGGGCATGGAAGGCAAGATCGAGTACTCCGGCAATTCGATGTGCTTCGACCCGCTCGGCAAGGTGGTGGCGGACGCGGGCACGAAAGAGGGCATTTATCTCGCCGAGACCCCTCTGGACAAGACGCTGGTGGCCAAGACGCGGGAGCGCTTCCCGTTCATCGGGGAGAGGAAGAGCTTCCCCTGGCAGTAGGGTCGTCGTGAACCGGAACGCAAAACGCGCTCGCGCACACCGTGCGCTCGCTCATCACTCAGCCCTCGCGCTATGCAAGCTCGGGCTTCGCGAAGGTTTTGCTAACCCGGTTCACTCCTCCTTCATCGCCTCAGGACTTTGTTTTCTTTGGTCTATGCATCTGAATGGATAAATTATGATCAAGACTGTTATCAAGAAGGGCGCGTATTACGATTCGGTGATGCTGATGCAGGCCGCCAGCGCGCTGCGCTCGATGCCCGGCGTGGAAGAGTCTGCGGTGGTGATGGCTACGCCGGAGAACAAGGGGATCATCAAGAGCTCCGGCCTGCTCACCGCGGAGATACAGAGCGCCGGGGAGAACGACCTGGCCATCGCCGTCAGCGCGAGGACCGGCGAGGCCGCCGACGCGGCGCTTAAGGCGGCGGATGCCCTGCTCAATAAGAAGGCGGAGCCGGCCGCGGGCGCGGACCGGAAGGCCTCCGGCCTGGAGGAGGCCGCCGGCATGCTGGGCGGCGCCAACCTGGCCGTGGTCTCCGTGGCGGGGCGCTTCGCCGGCGCGCTGGCTTCCGACTGCCTCGAGCGCGGGATGAACGTGATGCTTTTCTCGGACAACGTGCCGGTGGCGACCGAGGTAGCGCTGAAGAAGGCGGCCGTGAAGAAAGGGCTGCTGGTCATGGGCCCGGACTGCGGCACCGCCATCATTAACGGGGCTCCCATAGCTTTCGCCAACTCCGTGCGCCGCGGCAATATAGGCGTGGTGGCCGCTTCCGGCACCGGAGCGCAGGAGGTCACCGCGCTGATCTCCAACGACGGCGCCGGCATCTCCCAGTGCATAGGCACCGGCGGCCGCGACGTCAAACTGGAGGTGGGCGCGCTCACTTTCCTGCAGGCCTTGAGGATGCTCGCCTCCGACCCGGGCACCGCCGTGATCCTGCTGGTGGCCAAGCCCCCGCACCCGGCGGTACTGAAGAAGATACTTTCCGAAGTGAAGCGCATAAAGAAACCGGTGGTGGCGGTGCTGCTGGGCGGAGAGATAAAGGAAAAGGTCAGGGACGGTTTCTACCCCGCCAGGACGCTGGAAGAGGCCGCGCTGAAGGCCTCGGCGCTGGGCAAGGGGCAGGAAGCGGGCAAGGCCAGGGAAGCGATCTACGACACGAATCTCAAGGCCGCCGCTCTCGCGAAAAAGGCCGCCTCGGGCAAAAAGAGGGCCGGGTTCCTGCGCGGCCTGTTCTCCGGAGGCACGTTCGTCAGCGAGGCGCAGGTGATACTCCCCGAGCTTATAGGCGAGGTCCGCTCCAACGCCCCGCTGGACAAGGAACTGAAGCTCGCTGACTCCATGAAGCTTACCGGCCACGCCGTGATAGACCTCGGCGAGGACGAGTTCACCGTAGGGCGCCCGCACCCGATGATAGACTTCTCGCTGCGCAACAGGATGATAGTCTCCGAGGCGGCGAAGCCCGAGGTCTCGGTGATACTGCTGGACCTCGTGCTCGGCTACGGTTCCAACCTGAAGCCGCTCGAAGACATACTCCCCCCGCTGCGCGAGGCCTTCAAGTCGAACCGGGCCCTTTCCATAGTGACCTCGGTCACCGGCACGGAGGCCGACCCGCAGGTGCGCTCGCGGGTGGTTAAGGCGCTGGAGGACGAGGGAGTCCTGGTCATGCCTTCGAACGCCTCCGCCTGCCGCCTGGCGGGCGAGATAATCCGGCTTTCCTCCAAGAGGTGAATATGGGACTTTTCGAAACCGAGCTCAAAGTGGTGAATATAGGCCTGGAAGCGTTCATGCAGGGCCTGCGCGATTCCGGAGTGAAAGCGGTGCAGGCTAAGTTCAAGCCCCCGCTGGTCTCCGACGCTTCGCTGTTCGCGAAAGCCGCCAAGGCCTCCGCGCGCGTCGAGAAGGCCAACCGCAAGGCGATGGAGAGGATACTCGCCGCCAAGCCCGCCCTGACGGGCATGGGGATCGCCCTGGACGTTATACCGGGCATGCGCAAGGACCTGATATTGCACGCCGGGCCCCCGGTCTCCTGGGGCAGGATGTGCGGCCCGATGCGCGGCGGCATCATGGCCGCGCTGATGTACGAGGGGCTTGCCAAGACTCCGGAAGAGGCCGGGAAGCTGGCGGCCTCCGGCAAGATCAAGTACGAGCCCTGCCACGAGCACGGCGCAGTCGGGCCGATGGCCGGCATAATCTCCGCGTCGATGCCGGTCTTCATCGTGAAGAACGAGGCGCACGGCAACACGGCCTACGCCACGCAGAACGAGGGCCTCGGCAAGGTGCTGCGCTACGGCGCCTATTCCCCGGAGGTGATAGAGCGCCTGAAATGGATGGAGAAGGTCCTTTACCCGGCGCTCAGGGACGCCATAGAGTTCCTCGGCAGGGTGGACCTGAAGGCTATGGTGGCGCAGGCGCTGCACATGGGTGACGAGGTCCACAACCGCAACCGCGCCGGGACCTCGCTGTTCTACCGCGCCATCGCTCCGGCCGTCATCAGGACCTGCAAGGACCCGGAGACCGCCGCCAAGGTGCTGGATTTCGTGAACGGCAACGACCATTTCTTCCTTAACCTCTCGATGGCGCTGTCGAAGGCCTCGCTGGACGCGGGGCGGGACGTGAAGGATTCCAGCGTGGTGGTGGTGATGGCCCGCAACGGCACCGAGTTCGGCGTGCAGCTCTCCGGTACCGGCGGGAAATGGTTCACGGGACCGGCGCCAGTGCCGGACGCGCTGTATTTCCCGGGTTACACCAAGGCGGACGCGAACCCGGACATCGGCGACTCGGCCATCACGGAGACGAACGGGCTGGGCGGCTTCGCGATAGCGGCGGCGCCGGCGATCGTGCAGTTCGTCGGAGGCAGCGCCTCCGACGCCGTGAGCTACACGATGGCCATGTACGGGATAACGGCGGCGGAGAGCAATATCTACAAGATCCCCGCGCTGGATTTCCGTGGCACCCCCACGGGCATAGACGTCGTCAAGGTGGCTAAGACCGGCATCCTGCCGTTCATCGACACCGGCGTGGCGCATAAGGACCCCGGAGTGGGCCAGGTGGGGGCCGGCGTGCTCAGCGCCCCGCCCGAGCCCTTCGCCCGCGCCTTCGAGCATTTCGCCAGGACCCTGAAGTAGCGGAAGCCCGGAACCGATAAAAAAGAAGCCCTTTTCCAGGGCTTCTTCTTTAAATGTCGCCGCCCCTGCCATTTAGGGGAGAGACGGGGATTCCGGGTTGTAATGCATCCGGGGATTTGCTATTATTATATATGGAAGGTGGCTGTTGTTCAGGCCGCTTTTTTTACTAAATAGGCAGGCTATCATGGACAAGACCAAGATCGAGACCGAAGTGGCGAATACTCTGGACCTGAGCGGGTTCGAGCTGGTGGACATCAAGTACGGCAGCCATAACGGCAAGCCGCTGCTGCAGGTCTTCGTGGACCGCGAGCAGGGCGGCGTCACGCTGGACGACTGCGAGGCGCTGAGCGAGAAGGTCGGCGCCTGCCTGGACATGAACAATTTCTACGAGAACGGGTACTTCCTGGAGGTCTCCTCCCCCGGCATGGACCGCGTCCTCAAGAAGGAAAAGGATTTCAAGCGCTTCGCCGGCAGGCACGCGAAGGTCCGCCTTAAGCTCCCGCTTAACGGCTCGCGCGTGTTCTACGGCGACATCTCCGGCTTTGAGAACGGGCAGGTGCTGCTGACCGGGGACCTGAAATTCAAACTGGAGGATATCGACGAGGCCAGGCTGCATCCTACCGACGACGAGATCCTTAAAAGGAAATAAAGGGGTAAGACTAAAATGAGCAAGGAACAGAAGACCAAATCGGAACTTTTACTCGCGCTGGAGCAGCTCGAGCGCGAAAAGAACATCAAGCGCGAGGACGTGTTCAAGACCATCACGGACTCCCTCGTCAGCGCGCTGCGCAAATACTTCGGCAAGACCGCGCAGATCATGGCCGGCATAGACCCGGAGACCGGCGAGATGGCAGGCTTCCTGGTCAAGAAGGTCGCGGACCCGGTAGTCACTTCCGAGCTGGAGATCTCCGCCGAGGAGGCGCAGAAGTACCAGCCCGGCGCCAAGCTCGGCGACGACGTGCATATCCCGGTGCCGATACAGGACTTCTCCCGCATAGCGGCCCAGACCGCCAAGCAGGTGCTGATCCAGAAGATCCGCGAGATCGAGAAGGTCCGCATTTACGACGAGTACAAGCCGCGCGAGGGCGAGGTCGTCACCGGCCTGGTGCACCACGTGGCCGGCCGCGACATCTTCGTGGACCTCGGCAAGGCCGAGGCCATCCTGCCCTTCTCCGAGCAGATCCGCCGCGAGCACTACAGCGTCAACCAGCGCGTGCGCGCCATCATCCACCGCGTCGATAAGGAGAACAAGGGCCTGCAGATAGTCCTTTCCCGCGCTTCCGGCGCCTTCCTGAAGGCGCTGTTCGAGGCCGAGGTGCCCGAGATAGCCGAGAAGGTCATCGAGATAGTCGACGTCGTCCGCGACCCCGGCTTCCGCGCCAAGGTGCTAGTGCGCAGCAACTCCCCCAAGGTGGACCCCGTCGGCGCCTGCGTCGGCATCCGCGGCTCGCGCATCCGCGTCATCATGAGCGAGCTCGCCAACGAGAAGATCGACCTTATCCCCTATATCGAGGATACGTTGACGATGATAGCCAAATCCTTCTCCCCCGCCACCGTCAGTTCCGTGAGGGTGCTGGACAAGGAGGCCAAGAGGGCCCAGGTGATAGTCCCCGACGACCAGCTCGCGATGGCCATCGGCCGCGAGGGCCAGAACATCCGCCTCGCCAGCAGGCTGACCGGCTGGGAGATAGAGGTGAAGTCCGAAGGCCAGCGCCAGGAGGAGCAGCGCAAGACCACGGACCAGGCCATGCACGACCTGCTCAAGATCGAGGGCGTGGGCGCCAAGGTGGCCGAGACCATGATAACGATGGGCGTTCTCGACATCCGCACGCTGGCGGGCATAACCGAGGAGGAGCTCTGCTCCCTCGAAGGCATAGGCGAGAAGACCGCGCAGAAGATCCTCGCCGGCGCCAAGAAGTTCCTCGAAGAGAACCCGAATTACGGCCAGGAGCCCGCCCCGGAAGTGGCCCCCGAGACTGAAGAGGTGAAAAATGACAGCGAAGAAGAAGGAAAATGAGGATTTAGAGAAAAAGGACTCGGCGGCGAAACCTGAGGGCGAGGCCAAGCCCAAGAAGAAGGCCGCGCCGAAAAAGAAGGCCGAAGGCGAGATCGACGCGGACAAGAAAGCCCCGGCTAAGAAGCCCGCGCCCAAGAAGAAGGCCGAAGGCGAGGCGGCGGCCTCCGGCGAATCCAGGCAAACCGGAGAGGCGAAGCCGGCCAAGGCCGCTTCCAAGTCCCGCAAGACCAAGACCGAGGAGCCCGCGGCCGAGCCGCCCGAGCTCCCGAAGATCCCGGACTTCAAGCGCTTCATGTTCTCCCATTCCACCGCGGAGGGCACGATAGCTTCCGGCCCCTCCGGCGCAAAGGAAGAGCCGAAGCCGGCCGAGCCTCCGAAGCCGGAGCCGCCCGCCGCGCCCGCGCCGGCCAAGCCCGCGGTCCCTCCGCAGGCCCTTCCGCCGGTCCCCAAACCGGCCGCGCCCGCCGCGAGGCCTCCGGTCTCCCCCGTGGTCAGGCCGGCGGGCACTCCGCCGCCTCCGCCCAGGCCGGCCCCGCGGCTGATCATCCCGCCGTTGATAAAGCCCTCGGCCCCTGCCATGCGCCCCGGCCCGGCCGTAGTAAAACCGTCCCCGCAGCCGCAGCGTCCCCCCTCCGGGCCCGGTCACCATCAGCCGAAGCAGCACGGACGTCCGGCTCCCAAGCCGGCCCCGAAGCCGGCGCCTAAGCCGGAGCCGGCCCCGGCGCCGCAGGAGCAGCCGGCCGAGAAGGGCGCGCTGCCCAAGCTGAAGGTCCCGACCAACATCATCGTCCGCGAACTGGCGGAGAAGATGGGCGTGAAGACCACCGACCTCATCAAGAAGCTGATGGGCATGGGCGTGTTCGCCACCATCAACCAGCGCCTCGACGCCGACGCGGCCCAGCTGATAGCCGCGGACTTCGGTTTCGACCTGGAACTGATCCCGATGTACGGAGAGGACGAGCTCGCCGAGGAGATAGAGAAGGAGAAGCCGGAGGACCTCAAGCCCCGCTCCCCGATCATCACCATCATGGGCCACGTCGACCACGGTAAAACTACGCTGCTGGACGCGCTGCGCGAGTCCAACGTAGTGGATACCGAGGCCGGCCAGATCACGCAGCACATCGGCGCCTACATGGTGAAGACCTCGCGAGGCAACATCACCGTGCTGGACACCCCGGGCCACGAGGCTTTCACCGCCATGCGCGCGCACGGCGTGAAGATCACCGACATCGTCGTGCTGGTGGTCTCTGCCGTGGACGGGGTGATGCCCCAGACGCTGGAGGCCATCAACCACGCCAAGGCCGCCGACGCGCCCATCATCGTGGCTATCAACAAGATAGACCTCCCTACCGCGAACACCCAGCAGATCAAACAGCAGCTGGCCAACCACGGCCTGCTGCCCGAGGACTGGGGCGGCAAGACCCCGATGGTGGAGGTGTCGGCCAAGAAGCGCCTCAACCTGGACAAGCTGCTGGAGATCGTCAGCATCCAGGCGGAGTTGATGGAACTGAAGGCAAACCCGGACAAGCCGGGCCAGGGTATCGTGATCGAGTCGCGCCTCGACCCGAAGAAAGGCATCGTGGCCACGATCATCAACGTGACCGGCACGATCAAGGTCGGCGACCCGTTCACCGTCGGCGCCGCGCACGGCAAGGTGCGCGCGCTCGTGGACGACCGCGGCAACCGGCTCGACGAGCTGAAGCCCAGCATGCCGGCCGAGGTGCTCGGCGTCAGCGGCGAGGTCCCGACCGCCGGCGACGTGCTGAAGGTGGCCGAGAACGAGAAGGAAGCCCGCCACGTGGCCGACAAGCGCAAGCTGAACCGCCGCGAGGAGGCCCTCAGCCACCAGAAGCACGTGACGCTGCTGTCGCTCAAGTCCCAGGTGGACCAGCACCAGCTCAAGAACCTCAACGTCGTCCTCAAGACCGACGTGTTCGGCTCGCAGCAGGCGATCAAGGACTCGCTGGAGCGTATGAGCACCAACGAGGTGGCGATACAGATGCTCCACACCGGCATCGGCAACATAACCGAGTCGGACGTGCTGCTGGCGAAGGCCTCCTCCGCCGTAATTCTCGGCTTCCACGTGGACGCCGACACCAAGGTGCGAGAGGCCGCCAAGGCCGCGGACGTCGAGATCCGCGAGTACAGCATCATCTACGACCTGCTCGAGGACGTGCGCGCCGCGATGAGCGGCCTGCTGGCCCCCGAGATCGTAGAGACCGTGACCGGCAGGGCGAAGATCCTCCAGATCTTCGACCTGAGCTCGGGCAAGATCGCCGGCTCCCGCCTGCTGGAGGGCAAGCTGGTCCGCAACCAGCCCGTCCGCGTCATGCGCGGCGGAGAGAAGGTCGGAGAGGGCAAGATCTCCGGCCTGAAGCACTTCAAGGAGGACGTCAGGGAGGTCGTGCAGAAGGACATGGAGTGCGGCGTCCTGATAGACGGCTTCAAGGAGTACCAGCCCGAGGACCTCATAGAGGCCATAACCAAGGAGGAGCGTATCCGGCGCCTCGCGGCGCCGGGCGCCTGATCCCGGTGGCCGGAAAACGCAACGAGAGGCTCCGGGAGCTTTTCCTCCACGAGATCAGCGCGGCGCTGCGCGGCGTCAACGGGCTTAACGCCCACGGCCTGTTGACGCTGACCGGCACCGAGCTGACCCGCGACGGGAAGATCCTGTACGTCTTCTATTCGGTGCTCGGCACGCCGGAGGACAGGCGCCGCAAGGAGCTGCTCCTGAACGCGAACCTGCGCGATATCCGCACGCTGCTGTTCCGGCGCCTCCGGCTGAAGGTGATCCCCGAGATAGTCTTCAAGTTCGACGAGACCCCGGAGAAGGCCTCGCACCTTGAGGACATTTTCAAGCGCATACGCTCCGAACATGAAAAAAGCGATGAAGACCCCCGACCTTGAGGCGGAGTTCAAGCGCCTGGAGGAGCTGATCGCCAGGTCAGAGACCTTCTTCCTGGCCGGCCACCTCAACCCGGACGCCGACACTATCGGTTCCATGCTGGCCATAGCCTCGGTGCTCAAGCGGCTCGGCAAGAAGGTCCGCCTGTTCTCGCAGGACCCCGTCCCGGAGAACCTGCGCTTCCTGCCGCACGTCCGCGGCATCCGCTCCCGGCTGCCGGCGGGCAGGTTCGACGCGGCCATCCTGCTGGAGTGCTCGGTCCCCTCCCGCGGCGGGAACCTCGAGCCGGTGCTCAAACGCTCCGGCACCGTGGTCAACATCGACCATCACAAGACGTCGGAGTTCTACGGCGACATCAACATAGTGGAGACGCATTCCTCCTCCACGGCTGAGATCGTCTACCGCCTGTTCTACAACATGAACGTCATCGTCAGCAGGCGGGAGGCCGCCTGCCTCTACACCGGTATCGTCACCGACACCGGCCGCTTCCATTTCCCGGCGACCAGCCCGCGCACCCTCGAGGTGGCCTCCAGGCTTCTGGAGACCGGCTTCAAGTTCTCCCGTATCAACGACCTGCTCTACGCCACCAAGGCCTGCGAATCCCTGAAGATACTGGGGCGCGCGCTGGAGAGCCTGGAGCTGAAGCTCGGCGGCAAGCTGGCGGTGCTGACGCTGAAGCACTCCGACTTCAAGGCCTTCTCCGCGCGCTCGGAGCACAGCGAGAACGTCATCAACTACGGCATGATGCCCCCCGGGGTCAAGGCCGCGGTGATGTTCCGCGAGGAAGCGGACCGCGTCAGCGTCACCTTCCGCTCCCGCGGGCACCTGGACGTCAGCCTGGTGGCCAAGGCGTTCGGCGGCGGAGGCCACCGCAACGCCTCCGGCTGCCGCGTGCGCGGCACGCTGGCCGCGGCCAGGGAAAAGGTCCTCTCCGTCCTGACGCGGCTGCTGGCCTGATGAACGCCTCCCCCTCGGGAATGTTCCTGTTCGACAAGCCGCGCGGCATCACGTCGCACGACGCCGTCTACCTGCTGCGCCGCAAGCTCGGCGTCAAGCGCATAGGGCATACCGGCACCCTGGACCCCATGGCCACCGGCCTGCTGATCCTGCTGGTGGGCTCCGCCACCTCCGCGCAGGCCTCCCTGCAGGGATCTCACAAGACTTACTCCGGCACTATCTCCTTCGGCGCTGAAACTGATACCTGGGACGCGGAAGGCAAGACGGTGGCCGAGGCCCCTCCGCCGGCGCTTGACCCCGCCTCGCTGGAGAAGGCCGTCCAGGCATTCAGCGGCCGGATCGTACAGCAGGTCCCCCCTTTCTCCGCCGTCCGCATGAACGGGCAGCCTATGTACAAGCTCGCCCGCCGCAACCAGGCCATGCCGGAGGTGCGCAGGGAGGCCGAACTGCGCTGGCTCTCCTGGACCCCCCGTCCGCCGCAGCTGGATTTCGAGATCGAGTGCACCGGCGGGACGTACATCCGCTCAGTCGCCTGCGAGCTCGGGCGCTTCCTGGGCTCCCGGGCCCACCTGTCCGCCCTCAGGCGCACGGCCATAGGCGGCATCGGCGTCGGCGGCGCCGTCACGGCGGAGGCCCTGGCGGCGATGACCGCGGAGCAGGCGCTGGCCCGCCTGCTGCCGGTCGGGGAGCCGGCGGATGCCTGATTTCGTCGCGATCGGCAGCTTCGACGGCGTGCACCGCGGCCACCGCAGGATGATACGCGCCGCCATGCGCGAGGCGCTGCGCGCCGGCATGCGCAGCCGCGTGGTCTACTTCCCGGTCCCCCCCAAGTTCTTCTTCTCCGGGGAGAGAGAGAACTGCCTGATAACCCTACCGGAGGAACGCGAGCGGCTCATCGCCTCCCTGCGCCCGGACGTCGTGGAGCCTCTGCCTTTCACGCGAGAAGTCTCGCTGATGCCGGCGCGGGAGTTCTTCTCCGAGATGATCCTGGGCCGCTACCGGGCCGGCGGGCTGTGCGTGGGACCTGATTTCGCCGTAGGGCGAGGACGCGAGGGGCACCTGAACTTCCTGAGGGAGGCCTGCGGGCGCGAAGGGGTAGCGCTGAGGAAGGTCCCGTTCTCCATGCGCGGCGGTCACCGCATTTCCTCCAGCCTGATCCGGGCGCATCTGCGCGCCGGGGCCGTTGAGGAGGCCAACGTCTGCCTGGGCTGGGATTACAGCGTCTCCGGGCCGGTGATACGCGGGGCCGGGCTGGGGCGCAAACTGGGTTTCCCTACCGCCAACGTCGGCGCCGATCCGGCCAAGATCCTCCCGCCCGGCATCTTCGCCGCCACGGTCAAGGCGGCAGGCGGCGTTCACCGGGCGGTGGTCAACGTCGGGCGCCGTCCCACCGTGGACACCCTCGGGTCCCGGGTGATACTGGAGGCCCACATACTGGATTTCTCGCGCTCGATATACGGGCGCGCGATAGAGGTGACCTTCCTGAAGCACCTCCGCCCCGAGCGCCGCTTCGCCTCGAAAGAGTCGCTGATACGCCACATCAGGAGCGACATCGCCGCCGCCCGGCGGTTCTTTTCGCGCCGCTGAAGCGGCTTGCGTCAGATGAATTGCGGGTTTTCGCGGCGCAGGAAGCGCCCGCGGAAGGACTTCGGTTCGGCGAGTTCGCCGGCCTCGGCCGCTACCCTGCCCCGCAGCACGGTGTACTTAGGGAAGCCGTACAGCGGGCGGCCCTGCCAGGGAGAATAGTCCGTCCTGTGCTGCAGCCTTCTCCAGTCCGCCTTGACGGCGCAGCCCGGGTCTATCAGCGCCAGGTCGGCGTCGTAGCCGCGGCGGATGAAACCCTTGCCCTTCAGGCCCATTATCCTGGCCGGGTTCTCGCAGAGCGCCCCGACCAGTCCCTGCAGCGAAAGCCTTCCAGCCTTGACCCCGTAGGTGTAGGCGGCCGCCAGCAGCGTCTGCGCGCCCGGCAGCCCCATCGGGAGCCTCCGTACGTCCCCGCCCCAGGCGTCCTTCTGCGCGCGGGAGAAGGTGCAGTTGTCGGTAGCGATCACCTGCAGGCTTCGCTTTTTCAGCGCCAGCCAGAGAGCCGCGTTGTCCGCGCGGGTCCGCACCGGCGGGCAGCAGGAATAAAGGTGCCCGTCGGGACGCGAGAAGACGCTCTCGTCGAGGGCGAGGTACTGGGGGCAGGTCTCGCCCATCACCCGCGCCCCGGCGGCGCGGGCGCCCGCCACTACGGCCGCCGAGCCCGCGGCGGAGAGATGGACGAAGTAGACCGGCGCGGCGGCGGCGGCGGCCAGGGCCGACACGCGGCTCACGGCTTGCGTCTCGGTGAAGTCGGGGCGGGTGAGCGGCAGGGCCTTGATGCCGGAGCCGGGCGGAACGAGGCGGGACAGGGCGTCTATCACGGGCCCGCTCTCGGCGTGCACGCAGACCAGGGCGCCCCGGGCGGAACTTTCGGCCAGCGCCTCCCCCAGGTCCGAGTCGTCGGACATCAGGCCCCGGGCGCCGTAGGCGGTGAACATCTTGAAAGTGGGCGCGCCGGCCGCTACGCAGGCGGAGATCTGCCTGCCCGGGGAGCCCAGCTTCCTCCAGCCGGTCAGCAGGCAGTGAAAGGAGTAGTCCGCATGGCAGCGGCCGGCCGCCTCCTTCATCCTGGCCCGCAGGCCGGCCAGCGGGCTTTCGCCGGGGGCCTGCCCGGTGTAATCGATAAAAGTGGTGACTCCGCCGCAGACGGCGGCGGCCGAGCCTGACGAGAAGTCGTCGGAGGTGTACCGCCGGGGCCCGAGCTTGAGCCTGAAATGCGCGTGCGCGTCGATTATGCCAGGCAGCACCAGGAGCCCCCGGGCGTCTATTATCCTGGCGGCGGGCGCGGCGGCGCGCGACGGGCTCCTGAGGTCCGCGATCCTGCCGTCCCGGATAAAAACGTCGCGGAGGGAAACTTTCCCTCCGCTTATCACCCTGCCGCCGCGTATGACCAGGTCGAATTTCATGGCGTCAGCCGCCGTGCGGCCGCTCCGGCCCGCGGCCGTAGTGCCCGCCGAAGATGAGCGTATAGGCGAGGAAGGTCGCGGAGATGAAAGAAAGTCCGCACATTACCATCCAGCCCCACAGCCTGGCGGGGTTGGGCTCGGTCTGGACAACGATGTAGGCCAGCAGGGCCAGGAAGCCGGCGGAGACGAGCCAGAAGAGCGCGAAAACGGCCCTGATGATGTTTGCCATAAGTTGAATTCTAAGATTTAAACCTTGCCAAGTCAACCTCGTCCGCCAGGGAAGAAAAGACGGTGCAGGGCCCGCACCGAGCCCTCCGCGGAAGCCGCCGGCACCGAAACGGTGATCTCCGCGCCGGAAGCCGAGCATGCCCTCGCGGCGGGGCCCGCGGCCTCGAGGGCCGCGGCGGCGTGGGACCGGCCGAGCCCGGCGCCGACCAGGCCTATCCTGGCGCGGCGGCCGTCCTTGACGAGCGAAAGGCACGAGACGCCCGGCCCGCCGCCCCTGGCCGTCACGAGCGTGCCAGGCTCGTCGTGAAAGGCAGAACGCAGATGGAGCGGTATAGAATGGCGGGCCGCGTAGGCAACGGCGCGCAGCTGGCGCACTTCGGTGCCGAGCCGGGCAAGGGACAGGACCTCGCCGTAGGAGATGCGGGCTATGCGGCGGGCCTCCGGAACTATGGCCGGGTGGGCCGTGTAGATCCCCTTCACGTCGGTGCGGAATTCGCAGACCGCGGCGCTCAGCGCCCTGGCCAGCACCACGGCGGTGAGGTCGGAACCGCCGCGCCCGAGCGTGGTGATGTCGCCGCGCTTATCGGAGCCCTGGAAGCCGGCTACCACGGGTATATTCCCGGCCCGTATCTCCCGGCGCAATCTGGCCGTATCCACGGAGAGCACGGCGGCGGAGGAAAAGCCGGAGTCGGTACGTATGCCTGCCTGCCGGCCGGTGAGGGAGACGGCCCTGCCTCCCAGGTCGGCCGCGGCCGCGGCCAGCAGCGCGGCGCTTATCTGCTCTCCCGCGGCCATCAGAGCGTCGGCTTCCCGCAGCGGGGTGCTGTCCCCCCCGCACAGCCTGGCCAGCGACAGCAGGTCGTCGGTGGAGTCGGCGGGGGCGGAGACTACGGCGACCGGGAAGCGGGAGGGGCTCCTGGCCGCCAGCACGGCGGCCGCGGCGCGCCGGATCTTATCGGGGTCGGCCAGGGAACTGCCGCCGAACTTGATCACTATCGTCTTCATCGGTATGGCTGGTGGGCCTGGGGCCCCGGCCTGACGCCGGAGGCTTCAGACCATGGTGGCGGTGACGCGGATGATCTCCGAGAGCGTCGTGACGCCGGAGCGGGCCTTCAGTATGCCGTCCATCAGCAGCGTGCGCATCTTGCCGGACTTGATGGCCGCGCGCTTGATGGTGTCGGTGGGGGCGTGGTCGAGGATGTGCTTGCGGATCTCCTCGTTCATCAGCATCAGTTCGAAGATGCCGGTGCGGCCCATGTAGCCGGTGTTGCGGCACTCGGGGCAGCCCTTCTCCACCTTGTAGCTGGCGCCCGGCTTGAGGATGAGCTCCTTCACTATCCGGCCCTCCTCGGGGTCCATGTTCTTGATGAACTCGTTGACCACCGGCTCCGAGGGAGGGGCCGCGTTCTGCGAGCACTTGGAGCAGACCTTGCGCACCAGGCGCTGGCTCATGGCCCCGAGCATCGACGAGCCTATCAGGAACGGCGGGACGCCCATCTCGAAGAGCCGCTCGATGATGCTGGGAGAGCTGATGGTGTGGATGGTGGTGAACAGCAGGTGCCCGGTCAGGGCGGCGCGCAGGCTGATCTCCGCGGTGTCGAAATCGCGGATCTCGCCCACCATGATGACGTCGGGGTCCTGGCGCAGGATCGTGCGCAGGCCTTCGGTCCACGTGAAGCCGGTCTTGGCGCTTATCTGGGCCTGGTTTATCCCCTCGAGGCGGTACTCCACCGGGTCCTCGAGCGTGATGATGTTGATCATCGGCGTGTTGATGTTCTTCAGCATCGCGTAGAGCGAGGTGGTCTTGCCGCTGCCGGTGGAGCCGGTGATGAAGAAGATGCCGTAGGGGTTGCGGATGAGCTTCTTTATCAGCGTCAGCGCGTCCTGGTCCAGGCCTATCTGGTCCAGGTCGAGGCCCAGCTGCTGGCGGTCCAGCACGCGCAGCACCAGCTTCTCGCCGTTGACGGTCGGGAACGAGGAGACGCGTACCTGGATGGCCCGGCCGGAGAGCATCTTCTGGAAGCGGCCCTCCTCGTTGCGGAAAGAAGTGGGCGGTTCCGGGTCGAAGCCGGCCAGGACCCGGATGCGCTGCGTGAGAGGGATGTCCGCGTTCTTGGGCGAGCTGAGCATGTCCTGGAGTATCCCGTCCACGCGGAAGCGTACCCTCAGGTTGGGGCCCTGCGACTCTATATGGACGTCGCTGGCGCGCTCCTTTACGGCGTGCTCCAGTATCAGGTCGCTCAGTTTGATGGCTAGGTCAATGGCCGGGGCGCGTCCCTTGGCCTTCACCAGTTCGTTGTAGCCGTCCTCCAGCGTGCCGGAGACGTCTATCTGCGGCTGCTGCTGCCCGGGCTGAGGCGCTTCGCCGTCCTGCTTGTTTCCCCAGAATGCCATAGGAATCTCCTGCCGAGACCGCGCCGAAAGGCTTTACCTGATTATAAAACAATAGCTAGCGGTATTCAACATTGAGTATGGTCAGCGTCTTCGCCCCGCTGGGAAGCCTGACCGTCACGGTCTTGCCGGCCGCCGAGCCGAGCAGCCCCTGGGCCAGCGGGGAGCTGACGGAAATGCGGCCTTCGGAGGGATCGGCTTCGTCGGCGCTGGAAAGGGTGTAGACCAGGGTGGCCTTGGTGTTCTCGTCGCGCATGGTCACGGTGGCGCCCAGGCGGATCTCGTCCTTGTTGATGGCGAGGTTGTCTACGATCTTGGCGCTGCGCAGGCGCAGCTCCATCTCGGCTATGCGGGTCAGCAGCTGGTTCTGCTTTTCCTTCCCGTAAATATAGCCGGCGTTCTCCTTCAGGTCGCCCTGCTCGCGGGCCTCGTTGACCTCTATGGTGACCTCGTTCTTCTGGCGTTTGAGGTCCGCCAGCTCGGCCTGGAGCTTCTCGAAGCCTTCTTTGGTAAGGTAAACTTCAGACATAATGATGTTCCTCCCCCCGGGCACGCTCACGGCTTGCAGTCTAAAACGCGGACCGGCGCGGCGGAACTTACCGGCCCGCGCCCGGTTCATCTGAAAGGCGTCCGGAGCTTGGAAAGCCCTCGCAGCCCCCTGATTCCTTGCCCCCGCGCCGCCGCCGGGGCACCCCCGGGGGCCTGCGGCCTTCGGGTTGTGGAAAAAAGTATATCAAAAACCCCCCCGAAAGACAAATCCGGGGGGCGGCCAGTTCCGGACGGTCCCTCCGCCGGGTCCGCTGGCCTTTTGCATCGGCGGCGCTAATTTGATAACTTATATAGGAAGTCGCAGATGAAAACACACATAACCGAGTCGACCCTCCTCTTCATCAGCATAGTGAAGTGGGTCTTCCTTGCCACCCTGGCAGGCACCATCGTCGGGTTCCCCACCGCGCTGTTCCTGAAGTATCTGCGCATCACCTCGGACTGGACCGCCGGCTGGGAACATTATTATCTGCTGCTGCCGGTCGCCATGTTCGCCAGCGCAGTGCTGGTGAAGTACCTGGCCCCCGAGGCCAAGGGCCACGGCACGGAGAAGGTGATAGAGTCCATCCACCGCCGCGCCGGCCGCATACCGCTGGCGGTGGTGCCGGTGAAGCTGGTGGCCACGCTGATAACCCTGGCCCTCGGCGGCTCGGCCGGCAAGGAAGGGCCCTGCGCCCAGATCGGCGCCGGCATTACCTCCGCCTTCAGCCAGCTGTTCCGGTTCAACGACCACGACAGGCAGAAGCTGGTCATCTGCGGCATCAGCGCCGGCTTCGCGGCGGTCTTCGGCACCCCTATAGCCGGGGCCATCTTCGGCGTGGAGGTGCTCTTCGTCGGCTCCATCCTCTACGAGGTGCTGCTGCCCTCCTTCATCGCAGGGATAACCGCCTACCAGATCTCCGCGGCCATGGGAGTATCCTATTTCTACCGCCCCCTCAAGTTCATCCCGGTCTTTTCGGAGACCTTCATGCTGAAGGTGATGTTCGCCGGCGTCTTCTGCGGGCTTGCCGCGATGATACTTATCGAGACCGTGAAGTATTTCGAGAAGAAGGCCCATAACATGAAGATCTGGGAGCCTTACCGGGGCCTTATCGGCGGGGCCGTACTGGTGGCGTTCACGCTGCTGGTGACCAAGCGCTACCTCGGCCTGGGCCTGGACGTGATCGAGGATTCGCTGATGGGCGCCCCCGCCCACTGGTACGACTTCATAATGAAGTCGGTCTTTACGGCGATTACGCTCAGTTTCGGCGGGAGCGGCGGCATCATCACGCCGGTCTTCTTCGTGGGGACCACCGCCGGCAGCCTGTACGCCGGCCTGCTGCACCTGGACCACGCCACCTTTGCCGCGATCGGCATGACGGCGGTGCTGGCCGGCGCGGCCAATACCCCCATAGCCGCCAGCATCATGGCCGTAGAGCTATTCGGCCCGGCGGTGGCGCCGTACGCTACCGTGGCCTGCGTGATAAGCTTCCTGATGACGGGCAACCGCAGCGTCTATCCTTCCCAGGTCCTCTCGGTGATGAAATCCGAGTCGGTGAAGGGAGAACTCGGCAAGGAGCTCCAGGAGATGCGCTCCACCTATTCCCCCAGGCCGGGAGGCCTCGCCGCCCTGGCCATACGCTTCATCCAGAAGGTCGACGACGCCGTCAACAGTCTGAGGCGCTGACGCTCAGGCCCGGACGCGAAGAGGCCGGCCCCTTACAGGAGCCGGCCTCTTCGTTTCTATTCCGGCGCGTCGTCAGACCCTTTCGATCAGGGCGCGCAGGAACCTGGCCGGGATGAAGGCCCAGTCCGGGCGCGCCGCCATCTCCTCCGGCAGGGCCAGGACCGCCTTTTCCGCCAGGAATATGTCCAGCAGGTCCATGGCTTCGGCGCAGTCGGGGGGCAGCAACTGGAGGCCGGCGGTGGCGTGGCAGTAGCCGCGGAGGAAGGAGCCGGCCGCGCAGGCGTACCATAGCCGCAGCCAGGGCGCGAAGGGGCCCATTTCCTTCCTGGGGATGCCCCCGGGCAGCAGGAAAGGAGCATGGGCCGCATAATAGAACGAGAAGAGCATCGAAGCCGTATCACGCAGCGGCGAGCGCTTGATGCGGCGCTCCCCTGAGGCCCGCGCCGGATCGCCCCCGAAATCGGTGAAGACGAAGTCCTTGCCGGTGAACAGCGCCTGCCTCAGCGTGCAGTTGCCGTGTATGCGGACCCTCCTGGCCGCGAACTTGCGCTCGTTGAGGCGGTGGACCAGGCGCAGGAGCCTCTGCTGCCCGTCCAGCACGGCGGCGATGTCCTCCGCCCCCTCGGGCGCGGCCCCCTGCAGGCGGGAAGAAGCCGCCATCAGCGACTTCTTCGCGTGGCCGGCGATGGATTGGTAGACGGAGCGCTGGTACAGCCTGGAGAACGGCTCCGGGGCATATTCCGGGCCTGTCCCGGAGGCCAGGGCGGAGTGCACCTTGCCGAGGCGGTGGCCCAGCATGGCGGCCATCTCGAAGGCCACGGCCCCGGAAGCCGCGGTCAGGGCCGCCGGGATATCCTTTACTTCGAGGGGCCCCGGAGCCGGGAGCGGCGGCGGCGCGCCGGCCGGCGGCGTAGACAGCATCGCCTCGTAGAACTTTGAGACCTCGTTGAGCATCAGGGTCCAGGCGGTGCCCTGGTTGGGGACGAAGGAGCGAAGTACGGCTATAGTACCGAGGAATTTCCCCGCCCGGCCCAGGTTCAGGGAGCCGAAAGTGACGGGGGCGCCGGGCTCGCCGGACTCCGTCATGCGCAGCCCCAGCTCCAGGTCCTGGCTGGGCCCTTCTTCGAGACGGTGGCGGAAGCGCAGGACGTACTGCGAGCCGTAAAGGATGGTAGCGCCGTCAGCGCCGGATTTAAGCACCTTGGAGTCCGAGGGCATTGGATTGGTGTCCAGCGACCTGAGGAACGCCTGCGAGGCCGCGGCGCGCAGTTCCACCTTCCCGCAGCGGGCCTTCCTGCGCGTGATGAACAGCGACAGCAGGTCAGCGTGGAAGACGGGGTCGTAGAGCGCGTCCACGATCAGCCCCTTCTCACCGGCGAAGACCGCGGCCGCGACGACCCGCTCCGGGCGCCGGCGCGACGCCTCTTCGGCGGCGGCCCCGGAAACGAAGCGCAGGGGCAGCAGCAGCGTCTCGGAGCGGCCCTGGGGGTGATAGGCGGAAACGGCGGCGAGAACCGCTCCGGAGGGCAGCGGGAAGAGTTCCGACACCGCGGCGCTCCTCAGGCCTTCCGCCTCGTACCTGGATGGTCCGCCCCTCCGGAGGTATTCCTCCAGCGCGGGGCCCAGCGCCTGCGCGCGCCGGGCGGCGGTGAACGAGGCCCAGTCTTCCCCGGGGAAGTGCAGCTCCGGGAGGGCTTTCGGCTCCGGCTGGGCGGGCCCCTGGGCTTTCAGCAGCTGGAACCAGTAATAGTTGTGGAAGCCGGGGGTCAGCTGGTAGTGCTTGTCCGTGATGGGCGGGAACTTGTGCCCCCCGAACACCTCCACGGGGATATAGCCTGCGTACCTTGCGAGGTCCAGCGACGCCGACTGGGAGAACCGGGAAAGGTTGGCGACGACCAGCATTATCTCTTCGCCGTAGCGGCGCGTGAAGGCCAGCACCTTGGGATTGCTGGAGCGCACCGGCTCGAAGCTGCCCCGGCCGAAGGATTTGTAGCCGTCGCGCATGGCGATGACCCGCTTCATCCACCACAGCAGGGAGGAGAGGTTCCCCTCGTTGCTTTCCACGTTCACCGCCTCGTAGTGGTATTCGGGATCGGTGACCACCGGCAGGAACAGTTTCTGCGGGTTCGCCGTCGAGAAGCCGGCGTTGCGGTCCGGGCTCCACTGCATGGGCGTCCTGACGCCGTTGCGGTCCCCCAGGTAGAAGTTGTCGCCCATGCCGATCTCGTCGCCGTAATAAAGCACCGGCGTGCCGGGCAGCGAGAACAGCAGGATGTTCATCAGCTCTATCTTCCTGCGGTTGTTGCCGAGCAGCGGGGCCAGGCGGCGCCTGATGCCCAGATTTATGCGCGCCTTCGCGTCCCGCGCGTAGACCTTGTACATGTAGTCCCGCTCCTCGTCGGTGACCATCTCGAGCGTCAGCTCGTCGTGGTTGCGCAGGAAGACGGCCCACTGGCAGGACTCCGGTATCGCGGGGGTCTGGTCCAGTATGTCGGTGACAGGGAAGCCGTCCTCCATCCAGAGCGACATGAACAGGCGGGGCATGACCGGGAAATGGAAGGCCATGTTGCATTCGTCGCCGGCCCCGAAATAGGCCGCGGCGTCCTCGGGCCACTGGTTGGCCTCGCAGAGCAGCATCCTGCCCTTGAACCTGGAATCCACGTGCGCGCGCAGCTTCTTCAGGAAGGCGTGGGTCTGCGGCAGGTTCTCGCAGTTGGTCCCCTCCTCCTCGTACAGGTACGGGACCGCGTCCAGGCGCATGCCGTCCACGCCCATCCCCAGCCAGAAGTCCACCACCTTGAAGAGTTCCTTCTGTACCGCCGGGTTCTCGAAGTTCAGGTCCGGCTGGTGATGGTAGAAGCGGTGCCAGTAGTAGGCCTTGGCCGCCGGGTCCCAGGTCCAGTTGGAGGATTCGAAGTCCTTGAAGATTATCCTGGCGTCCCGGTACTTCTCCGCGGTGGCGCTCCAGACGTAGAAATCGCGGGCCGGGGACCCCGCCCGCGCGGCGCGGGCGCGCTTGAACCAGGGATGCTGGTCCGAAGTGTGGTTGACCACCAGCTCGGTGATCACGCGCAGGCCCAGCCGCTTTGCCTCCTTAAGGAAATCCCTGAAATCCGACATGGTGCCGTAGTCCGGGTTGATGCCGAAATAGTCCGAGATGTCGTAGCCGTCGTCGCGCAGCGGCGAGGGATAGAAAGGCAGCAGCCAGAGCGCGGTGACGCCGAGGCTCTTGAGATAGGGCAGTCTCGCGGTCAAGCCGGGGAAGTCGCCTATGCCGTCGGCGTTGCTGTCGCTGAAGGACTTAACGTGCAGTTCGTAGATGACCGCGTCCTTGTACCAGAGCGGGTCGTCCTGGGCCTGCTGCGCCCCCCTCTTCATGCGGCCTCCCGGACCCAGCCGGCGAGCCTGCGCAGCCTGTCGCCGTGCTTCTCCTGGAACTGTTCGAGAGGCGCGTCCGGGCGGAAGGACCAGTTGTGCGGCCCCACGGTGTTAGGGGTGTTTATCCTGTCCTTCAGACCGAACAGGTCCTGGTAAGGCAGTATGACCAGGCGCGAGCCGGCCTTTATCATCTTTACGAGTATGGGGTCCAGCGCTTCCCTGAAGGCCGGCGGCTTCTCGTCGCGGCCGGAGACCATCTTCCAGAAGAGGCGGCGTTCGGCAGGACCCGCGGAGCGCCACCAGCCGGCCAGCTGCTCGGTGTCGTGCGTGGAGGTGGTCGCCAGCGAGACCGGCGGGAAATCCGCGGGATCGGCGTACACCTTTCCGCTCTTCTCCCAGCGCAGCACCTTGTAGCCAGGCACGCCTGCCTCCGCGAGAACTTTCCCCACGTAAGGTGGTATCAGGCCCAGGTCCTCGCCGACGGCGAGCATGCCCGAGGCGGAGGTGAGCGCCTTCAGGAAGCGCCTGCCCCTGTCCTCCTGGGCCTCGTCCCCCTCTATGTCGAAATGGGGCTTCAGCCGCTTGTCCTCCGGGACTATCCAGGTCCGGAAGAAGCCCACCATGTGGTCTATCCGGTAGATGTCGTAGAGGGCTTCGGCGCGGCGCAGCTTTAGCTTCCACCACTCGAACCCCGCAGCCTCGGCCACGTCCCACTTGTAGGCCGGCAGGCCCCACTTCTGGCCTTCCGGGGTCCAGGTATCCGGAGGGGCGCCTATCGAAAGGCCGATGTCGAACTCCTCCTGGCGGGCCCAGATGTCGGCGGACTCCTGGTTGACCATGAACGGCAGGTCGCCGAAGAGGCTGATGTCCAGTTCGGCGGCCCTGGAGCGCACCTGGTCCCACTGCCGCTGGACGGCCCACTGCATGTACTTGAAGAAGCCGAGCTGCAGGGCGTGTTCGCGCGCGGCGGCGGCCAGCGCCTCCGGCTTCCTCGACGAAAGCTCTTCCGGCCAGTGCGTCCACGAGATCCAGCGGTGCAGGTCCTTGAGGCGCCGGAACAGCGCGTAGTCGTCCAGCCAGTAGGCGTTCCCGGCGCAGAAGGCGCCGAAGGCGCGCCCCTCGGGCGTGCCGGCCTCGACGTGGTTCCGGTGGAAGGCTAGATAGATCTTCCAGAGCGTCTCGTGCTTCAGGGCCCGGAGGTCGTCGTAGAGCACGGTCCTGGCGGCGTGCAGGCGGGCCAGGCGGGACTTGAACTCCCTCGAGGCCATGAAGGCGGCGGCCTCCGGGGCTTCCGCCAGTTCCGGCAGGGCCGCGGGGTCAAGGTAGACCGGATCGATGGCGAAGGCCGAGAGGGCCGTGTACGGGCAGTTGACGCCCGGTGGCATCTCGTTCATCGGCAGTACCTGCAGTATCCCGAGGCCGCAGGAATGCAGCACGTCCAGCCAGCCGCGCATGGAGGTGAAGTCGCCGGCGCCCCAGTCCCGCACCGAACGCATCGAGAACAGCGGGAGCAGCAGTCCGACCTTCTTTTTTCTCAGCAGCGGGTGGATATTTCTCATCACGAGCCCTTAATGCGGCGA
The DNA here is from genome assembly GCA_021811405.1 of bacterium. Classification (GTDB taxonomy): domain Bacteria; phylum Elusimicrobiota; class Elusimicrobia; order Elusimicrobiales; family UBA9959; genus UBA9959. The sequence goes on from JAJZOZ010000007.1 coordinate 29,023, forward strand.
AAACCCTATTATATAATATGCCCCTTCCCGCTGAAGCGCGGTCAGCGCGTCAGCACGCGCGCGCGCCTGGTGGCGCCGGACCCGTCAGGCACTATCTCCAGGCCGATGCGGCCCAGCTCTCTTCCGTCCGAGGTCACGATCTCGACGCGCCAAGGCCCGGGCGAATACCTGGCTTTCACGGTATAGCCCCGCCAGCCGCCGTCCCTGCCGCCCTCTATGCCGAGCGGGATCTCATCGGCCTTCTCTCCCGCTCCGGCGGCCAGGGAGATCCAGCGCACGGCCAGGCGCTCGGTGAAATCCGCCGGGGCGAAAACCGCGACCCAGCAGTAGACAGCGTCCCCGGGCCTCGCCAGGAAAACCTGGTCTCCGCGCTGCCAGAACTTCCAGCGCGGGCGGGTGGAGGTCAGCAGGAAGCTGGCGCCGCGGCGCTCCACCTTGTGGTAGATGCCTATCTCCGAGAGCGACAGAGGCACCGGCGGGATCAGGCGGAAGAAATAAAGCAGCGAAAAAAGGGAGGCTACGGCCCCGAACGGATAGACCAGGTTGCGCCGGACCGCGGCGGCGTGCTCCGGCAGCCGCCGGTTGAGCCGCCAGACGAGGGCTGCCGCGCAGGCCGAAGCGGCCGCTATGGAGCCGGCGAACGGCAGCGCTCCTATGCGCCCGGCCAACAGCGGGACCAGGTAGGTGAAATATGACACCAGGCAGAGGCTGAAGAGCGTCATTCTCAGCGTCGTGCCGTGCTCCTTGAACGGTTTAAGTTCGTTGACCAGCAGGAGCAGCGCCAGGAAGGCCAGGAAGAAGAAGGAGACGCTCAGCGAGGCGCTCTTGAAGTAGAACATCGTATAGATGTTGAGCAGGGTGCCGAGCATGAAATGCGTGGCGCCCTTGTGATAGCGCCACGCGGCCGCGAACCTCTTCGGCGGAGAGAAGTTCCCGAAGCGCTCGCGCAGCTCCAGGCCGGTGAAAAAGCCGGACAGCGTCAGGTAGAGGCCCTGGTGCAGGATGTTGTGCAGGCGGTCTATCCGGCCCACCGCCGTCACGTCGAAGAGGAACCCCGCCGCGAAGAAGCCGGCCGTGCAGGCCGGCTCATGGGCCTCGTAGAACGCCTTGAGCCGTTCCAGGGCCGGGGAAATGCGCTGTTTCAGGGCGTACATGCGGAGTCAGTCTTTCCCGGCGCGCGGCTCTGCGGGGCGTGAACGCCGGGGCCGGTGCTGAAAGCCCGGGAAGCCCGCCGTCATGGCCGCCCCGTCCATACGCAGAAGCTCTCCCCCGCCAGCCTCGCGGTCTTCCCGGGCTTTCCGCGCGCGGCGGCGCCTTCGGAAGAGAAGAGCGTCCTCCACCTGCCGCGGGGAAGCGCGACGCCGGCGGCCCTTCCGCCGAAGTTGAAGACGGTGAGGCTCCTGGAGCCGCCGCGTTCCCGGAGGAGGGAAAGAACGCGTCCTGAGGGGTCGCCGGAGACGGCGAGCGAGCGGCGCGGCACCACCCCGAGCGACGGTTCCGAGCGGCGCAGGGCTATCAGGTCCCTGTAGAGCGAAAGGACCCGCGCGTGCATTCCGGCCCCGGGCTTGTTCCAGTCGAGACGGCTGCCGGAGAACGTCTGCTCCTCCTGCGGGTCCGGGGGATCGGCGTTCCAGCCGAAGGCGGCGAAGTCGCGCTTGCGGCCCTCCCTGACGGCGGCGGCCAGGCCGGGGTCCCCATGGCTGACGAAATAATGGAACGGTCGGGTCTCGGCGAATTCCTCCCCCATGAACAGCAGCGGGACGTACGGGGAGAGGAGCACGGCGCCCGCCGCGAGCCTGAGCTTCCTCTCTCCTACCAGGGAGGCCAGGCGCTCCCCGCCCAGGCGGTTGCCCACCTGGTCGTGGTTCTGTGAGAACACCACGAACCTGCCCGGGGAAAGCCGGGCGGCCGGGGCGCCGTGCATCCGCCGCCTGTGCGCGGAGTACCGCCAGTCGTAGACGAAAGCCTTGGAGAAAGCCTCGCGCAGGGACGGGAAGCCGTCGAAGTCCTCGTAGTAGCCCTGCCGCTCCCCCGTGAGCAGGGTGTGGAGGGCATGGTGGAAATCGTCGGACCACTGGGCGGAGAGCCCGTAGCCCCCGGAGGCCGGCGGAGAAACGACGCGCGGGTCGTTCAGGTCGCTCTCCGCGATGAGGTGCAGCCTCCTGCCTGTAGCCCGGGAAAGCTCTTCAACGCGCTCCTGCATCTCGGCCAGTATGTGCCTGGCGCCGAAATCGAAGATGGTATGCACCGCGTCCAGGCGCAGGGCGTCGACGTGGAAATCCCGGAGCCAGCGGAGCGCGCTGCCGATGAAGTATTCCCGCACCGGAAAGCTGTCGGGCCCGTCGTAATTCACCGCGGAGCCCCACGGGGTATGGTAGCGGCCGGTAAAATAAGGCCCGTAGCAGCCCAGGTAATTCCCCTCCGGGCCGAGATGGTTGTAGACTACGTCGAGTATTACCGCCAGGCCGGCCTTATGGCAGGCGTTCACCAGGCGCTTCAGGCCGTTCACTCCGCCGTAAGCGGCGTGCGGGGCGTATGGACATGCCCCGTCGTAGCCCCAGTTGCGGGTCCCCGGGAACTGCGCCACCGGCATCAGTTCCACGGCGTTAATCCCCAGGCCCTTCAGGTACGGTATCTTCCCCTCTATCCCGGCGAAGTCCCCCTCTTCGGTAAAGGCGCCGGTATGCAGCTCGTAGATGACGAGCTCTTCCATCCTCAGGCCTTTCCAGCCGGAGTCGGACCATCGGAACGAATCGTCGATGAGCTCCGACGGGCCGTGTGGGCCTTCCGGCTGGGAGAAAGAGACCGGGTCCGGGCGCTCTTCGCCGTCCACCGCGAACTTGTACAGCGTTCCGGGCCCGAGGCCGGCGACATCGGCGCGCCAGACGCCGCCGGGACCTTTCTTCATCGGCAGCTCTGCCGCGGGGCGTCCGCCGGGCAGTTTCAGACGGACGCTCCCCGCCCGGGGCGCCCAGACGGAGAAGGAGGCTCCCCGGCCTTTTAAGACGGAGCCGGAGGCGGCCGCGGGACGACCTTGCGTTCTCATCGTATTCCCCCTTTGCGCACGCGGACGAGGAAGCGCAGCAGGCGCAGCACTTCGGCCTGGCGCTCCAGGTAATACCCGGCGTGGGAGCCGCGCTTTCTCCCCACCCTCACCGTGATCCCGCGGCCCTTCAGGGCCAGGAACATGTCCTCGTCGGTGAGGTCGTCCCCGACGGCGACGGTCAGCGGGCGGCCGAGGCGCGCGCGCAGCCGGAGAGCGGCGCCCCCCTTGTCCGAAGAGCGGGGCGGAAGCGCTTCGAAGACTTTGTGCCCTCGGCGCCAGCGGAGGCCCCGCCCGGAGGACATGACCTCCTTCATGTGCCGGAAGAAGGCCGCGCTGAGGTCCTTCCTGAGGTTGCGGTAGTGCACGCTGACGGAGTGCAGTTTGTCCTCTATCAGCGCTCCCGTGTCCGGAGGGAAACGCGCCAGCAGGCCGGCGGCCAGGGCCGCGAGGACATCGCGCGCCTTTCCGGAGCGCGGGTCCTTGTACTCGAAGCCGGGCCCCGCCGCCTCTATCCCGTGGTTGCCGCCGTAATACAGCTTCTTCAACCCTACGAGGGCCCTGACGTCGCGCATCGCGCGGCCGCTCAATATGAAAACCGAGACGCCCGGCTGCCCGGCCAGCGAGCGCAGCGCGGACCGGAACTCGGGTTTCAGGCGCGCCGCGGCCGGCGTGCGGGCCAGGGGCGCTAGCGTGCCGTCGAAGTCGAGAGTTACCAGCAGCCGCTTCGCCGCGAGCCTGCCCGCCAGCGCCTCCCGGGCGTCCCAGAAGCGCTTCATGACACCCCGCTGAAGGTGTCCAGCCTCAGCTTCATCAGGTCGCCGGTGAGGTCCGCGGCCCACTTGTAGATGTTGTTCTCGTAGATCTGGCGGCGCATCCTGGTCATGCGCTCCGCGACCTCGGCGGCGGGCATCGTCAGGGAATAATAGATCGCGTCGGCCATCTGCTCCACGTCGTACGGGTTGACTATCAGCGCGTCCTTCAGGTCCCGCGACGCGCCCGCGAAGCGGCTCAGGACCAGCACGCCGCCCAGGTCCTCCCTGGCGGCCACGAACTCCTTAGCCACCAGGTTCATCCCGTCGTGCAGCGAGGTCACGAGGCAGGCGTCGGCGATCTTGTAGTATTTCGTTATCTCCTTGTGGTCGTGGTGCTTCTCGAAGAAGACTATCGCCTTCCAGTTCTTGGCCCGGAAGCGCCAGTTGATGCGGTCCACCTCCGCGTGGAGCTCTGCTATGAAGCGGTGATATTGCGGGATATGGGTGCGGCTGGGGGCCCCGAGCTGGATGAACGTGAACTTCCCGACGTGATCCGGGTATTTCTCCAGGAAACGCTCCACGGCCTTCACCCGTTCGAGTATTCCCTTGGTGTAGTCTATGCGGTCCACGCCTACGGCCACTTTCTCGGCCCGCAGTCCCAGGTCCTTCAGGACGGCGGCCGGCTCGGGCTTCGCCGGCAGCTGCTTCTCCTCCCGCTCCGGCTGCGTGAAGTCGACGCTTATCGGGAAAGGCTTCACGGCCGTGACGTGGCCTTCCTTCTGGACGGTGAAGTGCTCCCAGTCCAGCCTGGATTCTATGGTCCTGTCCACGGTATCCAGGAAGTTGTTGCAGTAGAACTGGGTCTGGAAGCCTATCAGGTCGGCGCCCAGCAGGCCGAGGACCAGGTCCTTCTGCCAGGGGCAGATGCCGAACGTCTCCGGGTTGGGCCAGGGTATATGCCAGAAGACGGCCACGCGGGCGTCCGGCCTGGCCTCCTTTATCATGCCGGGCAGCAGCGTGAAGTGATAGTCCTGGATCAGCACGCACGGGTCCTTGACGCTCTCTATCTCCTCGAGCACGGTCCGCGCGAACTTTTTGTTCACGGCGTAGTACTGGGCCCAGTCCTCCTTGCGGAAGACCGGGCGTATATGGGCTATATGACAGAGCGGCCAGATCCCCTCGTTGGAGAAGCCGTAGTAGTAGCCGTCCTCCTCCTCCTTCGAGAGCGGCACCCGGCGCAGCGTATAAGCCGGTTCCTCGGGCGGCACCTTTATGCGGCTCTTCTCGTCGGTAACCTCGAAATCCGCCTCGCCGCTGCCGTGGGCTATCCAGGTGCCGCCGGCGGCCTTGAGGATGGGGTCCAGCGCCGTCACCAGGCCACCGGCGGGGATTATGGCCCGGATATCCTTGCCCTCCTTTATGTGCATGTAGGGTTCACGGTTGGAGACCACGAAGAGCGGGCGGCCGTCCATCTTCATCTTTATCAGTTCTTTGAGGCGCTCCGGGGTCCACAGGGATTCCCCCTCCTGCCGCAGGCGGGCCTCCTTCTGCGCCGCGTTCCTCGCCGCCTGCAGGTTCTTCGCCAGCGTGGTGGCCTCTTTGGCGAGAGGCGCGAAGATGTCGCCCCTGAGCTGCGGCATATTGCCGTGCGCCTCGCCGATGCGCAGCTTCTTCATCCAATCGGCCAGTTGCGCCAGCGGGTCCACTATGCTCCAGCGTATGACCAGCAGCGTAACCAGCACTATCAGCACCGTCTGCGCCAGCACGCGCAACAGCGTACGCTTCCAGATGCCGTAGAGGTCGTAGGCCACGTAGGAGACGTCCGTGAAAAGCACCACCCTGGCCGGCCCGCCCTCGGCGGCTTTGGCCGCGGCCGCGTAGACCAGCATCTCCCTCTTGTCGTCCTTGTAGAGCTCCGAAGAACTGCCCGGAGACTGCAGCTGCCGCTGCAGGCCGTCGGCGTTCAGCGCGAGGAAAGGGCGGATGGCCGAGGACCCCGCCAGCAGCGAACCGTCCGGGGCGTAGATGGCCACGCCCTCGATCTGCTTCTGGTACTGGAACTTGTCGGCCAGCCTCTGGAGGGCCTCGTTGTCGGCGGCCTTCAGATGGCGGACCACGGTCTCTTTGAAGGTTTCGGCGAGCAGGGCGGAGCCGTCCCTGGCGCCGGCGTAGAGCTTCTCGCGCTCCTGGCGCACGTTGAACCAGGCGGAAACGAGGGCGACGCCCACCACCGCCAGGATCAGGGAGAATATCAGCCTCAGCGTAATGCGCATGCGGCCTCCGTCAAGAATAATTTACGGCAATCCCGGCTAAGGGCGCGAGCCGCCGCGGCATTACCCGGAATGGCGGCCCGGCCGTTCCCAACCTCCGGCGCAAGCTCCGGCCCCGGGATTACTTTAGCATTTTTACTCCGGGCAGAGAATCCCGTTTTTGTATAATTAACGCCCATGAGCCCCGAGATCGCCCTGCTGGCCATAAGCGCCCTGATACTGCTCTCCTACCTCTTCGACATGTTCTCCGGGCGGACCCGGCTTACTCCCGTGGTCCTGCTCATCCTTTCGGGGCTGGCGCTGCGCCTGGCCTCCGACTGGACGGGCTATGCGATCCCCTACCTGGACCACCTGCTCGCCCCGCTCGGCACCGTGGGCCTGGTGCTGATAGTGCTGGAGGCCGGCCTGGACCTGGAACTCAACCTGGAGAAGACGCGCCTCATCCGCGGCAGTTTTCTCTCGGCGGCGGCGGGGATGCTGCTCTGCCTGTCCGGCGTAGCGGCGGTCTACAAGCTGCTCTTCGACGCTTCCTGGCGCGTCTGCCTGATGAACGCCGTGCCTTTCTCCGTGGTCAGCAGCGCCATCGCCATACAGGGCTCGCGCCTCCTCGCGGAGTCCAGGCGGGAGTTCATCACTTACGAGAGCTCCTTCTCAGACATACTCGGGATCCTGGTGTTCAACTTCATCGCCCTGCACGACTCGTTCGGCCCGGGCCCGCTGGTCTCGTTCTTCCTCGAACTGGCCGCCACCACGCTGCTCTCCCTGCTGCTCTCCCTCGGCCTGACGGCGCTGGTGGAGCGCGTGCGGCACCCCGTCAAGCATCTCCCGATCTTCGCGATACTCCTGCTGGTCTACTCCGCCGCCAAGATGCTGCACTATTCGCCGCTGATACTGGTGCTGGTTTTCGGCCTCTTCCTGAACAACACCGCGCTGTTCATCCGCGGGAACATGCGCAAGTACTTCAAGCTCGAGAAGATACGGGATGAGGTCGTCCAGTTCAAGAGCGTGATCTCGGAGAGTACGTTCGTCATAAAGACCTTCTTCTTCGTGCTGCTGGGCTATTCCGCCGATATCCCGAAGCTGCTGGACCGCAGCGCGATGGCGATAGTGCTGCCGCTGATGCTGATAGTCTACGCTTCGCGCGCTCTTCCGCTG